>NC_013235.1:5115074-5430149 GCF_000024365.1 Nakamurella multipartita DSM 44233 | reverse complement strand
ACCGCCGGCGGGTCCTCGGGCGGGGCGGCGGCCGCGCTGGCCGCCGGGCTGCACCCGCTGGCCGACGGCAACGACATGGGCGGCTCCCTGCGGCTGCCGGCCGGGTACTGCAACGTGGTCGGGCTGCGGCCGAGCGCCGGGCGGGTGCCCGTCCACCCGGCCGCCGACGGCTACAGCGGGTTGTCGGTGTCCGGCCCGATGGCCCGCACCGTCGACGACCTCGCCCGGTTGCTGTCCGTGCTGGCCGGGCCCGACCGCCGCTCGCCGATCTCCCTGGAGGAGCCCGGGTCGGCGTTCGCGCAGGTCCCCGAGCGCGGGCTGGTGGGGGCCCGGATCGCCTTCTCGCCCGATCTGGGCGGCCAGGTCCCGGTCGAGGCGCCGGTGGCCGACATGGTCCGGGCCGCGGCCGCGGTCTGCGAGACCCACGGGGCCCGGGTGGAACCGGCCTGCCCGGACTTCTCCGGCGCCGACGAGTGCTTCCGGGTGCTGCGGGCCTGGCAGTTCGAGGCCACCTTGGGGGCCGAGCTGGACGCCGGCGCGGACCTGGTGCGGCCGAGCCTGCTGGCCAACATGCGGCAGGGCCGCAGCCTGACCGGCCCGCAGATCGGGCGCGCGGCGGTGCACCGCACGGTGCTGTTCCACCGGATGCGCGAGTTCCTCGAGGAGTTCGACGCGTTGCTGCTGCCGGTGGCGCCGCTGCCCGCGTTCCCGGCCGACGTGCAGTACCCGGAGGTGGTGGCCGGGCAGCCGCAGCCGGACTACCTGGGCTGGATGCGGCCGGTCTGCCACATCACCGTCACCGGTCACCCGGCGATCTCGGTGCCGGGCGGGTTCAGCCCGACGGGCACCCCGATGGGGCTGCAGATCGTCGGCCGGCACCGGGGCGAGCGCGCGCTGCTGGCGATCGCCCGCGGCTTCGAGACGGTGACCGGGCACGGCCGGCGGCATCCGGAGCTGTGAGCCCGCCCTGATCGGGCTGGCCCCGGCCTGAGCCGAGAGTGGTTGTGAGGCAACGCACGAACCCACAACGGGGGAGCGACCGCGGGCGTCTTGAATGATGCCTGCGGACCAGGCGACGACACCCGCCACCTCGACCCGAAACCGATACCCATGCCTGCACCACGCTCCACCCGGCCCGGCCCCGACGACCGCAGCACCGTCCTGGACACCCAGGTCATCGCCCAGGCCCGGCAGACCGCCGCCCGGCCGGCCACCGCCCCGTCCCCGGCCCGGCCGTACCCCTCGTACCCGCTCTCCCCGGCCGGGCCGGCGCCGATCGGCCCGGTCCCGCCCGGCGGCGACCCCACGACCAGGCCGGGCGCCCCCGAGACGGTCATCGCCGGCACCGACGAGGACGAGCCGCCCAAGCTCACGCTGTCCGCGACCCAGGTCATCGCCAGCATGTCCGCGGCGGTGGTCGCCGCCTTCCTCGGCGCCCAGCTCGGCGTGGCCGGCACGGTCATCGGGGCGGCCATCGCCTCGGTGGTCTCCGTCGTCGGCAGCGCGGTGATCGGCCATTCCCTGCTGGTCACCCGGCGCAAGGTCGCGTTGACCGTGCAGCACGTGCGCGCGCCCGACGCGGCCGACACCGTGCTGCTCACCGCCGTCGCGCCCGAGCCCGCCCGGCTCACCCGGCCGAGCCCGGCCGCGAGCCCGGCGCCCGTCCCGAAGGAGCGCCGCCCGGCCCGGCCCGGCCGGCTGCGCTGGGTGCTGGTCGGCCTGGCGACCTCGGTGCTGGTGTTCGCCGGCGCGCTCGGCGCCGTCACCGTGGTCGAGGCCGTCACCGGCGCGCCGATCTCGGGCGGATCCTCCGGTGGACTGTCCGTGCTGGGCGGGACGCCGGCCGGCGGCGGGTCGGACTCCGAGCCGACCGACCGCACCGACTCGACCGACCCGACCGACCCGACAGCGGCCGTGACGGTGACGACCGAGGCGACCAGCACCGCCACGGTGACCGAGACCAGCGCCCCCGGCAGCACGTCGGCCCCCGGCTCGACCGGGGCGACCACCGGCTCGTCGGCGCCGGCCACGTCGAGCACGCCGACGCCCAGCCCGAGCGCCGGGGCAGCCACCACGGCGGCCTCACCCACCGCCGCCGGGGCCACCCCGACGGGCTGATCGCGGACACGCCCACGCGGCAACCCGGGCGGCGCCGCTCACCGTGTTGAAATGAGCACGCCATCGGCCGCCGGGTGTTTCGGCTGCCGTCATGACTGTGTAGCTGTCTGTGGAGACGTTCGTGTCGACCGGGGTGTCGACCGTCGCGTCGACGCAGCGCCGATCCGGGAGGACCCGACGTGGATACCGCTGCCGCGCCGCAGCCGAGCGGCGACCGGGACCCGAGCGCCGGAGCCGAGCTGGGCCGCCGCGACCGGGACATCCTGGCCTTCGAACGGCAGTGGTGGCAGTACGCCGGGGCCAAGGAGCAGGCGATCAAGGAGCGGTTCGACCTGTCTCCGACCCGCTACTACCAGGTGCTCAACGAGATCATCGACAACCCGGCCGCGCTGGCCGAGGACCCGCTGCTGGTCCGGCGGCTGCGCCGGCTGCGGACCAGCCGGCAGAAGACCCGCTCGGCCCGCCGCCTGGGCTTCGAGGTCTGAACCCACGGGGCCGAACGGCTCCGGCCCGACGTGCGCGCCGGACCGGTCATGGGTCGGGCAAGGATCAGGGTTCGCGGCGCCAGGCGCTGCGCGGGCGCCGTCCCGCCCCGACCCCCCGACGGTAGGGCGCGGGCGATCCGTCGGGCAGGCGACCGGCCACCCGCTGCCGCCGCGGGATCCGCAGCCGGACCCGACGGCTGGACCGCCGCGGCCGCCGCCCGGCCGTGCGCCACAGCTCCGGGTGATTCTTGAGGTGGTTGTATTTCCAGATCGCGTACGGGATGTGCAGCAGGTAGACGACCATGCCGACGACGGTGACCAGCTCGGGCTCGTAGACCAGCAGCGCGACGCCCAGGACCAGCAGGATCAGCATCGGCACGATCAGCTGCGCGGGTAGCCGCACCGACTTGAGCGCGATGGTCGGCACCCGGGACACCATGAGCAGGCCGATGAACACGATCCACAGCGCCACCGCCCAGGGCGCCGCCCACGGACCGTCCGTGCCCAGCCGGTTGGTCAGCAGCAGCGGCGCGGTGACCATCAGGCCGCCGGCCGGCGTGGGCACCCCGGTGAAGAAGCCCTTCGCCCAGGGTTTGGGTTCGTCGTCGAGCAAGGAGTTGAACCGGGCCAGCCGCAGCGCGGCGCACACCGCGAACAGCAGGCACACCACCCAGCCGTAACCGCGGCCCTCGTCCCGCAGCAGCCAGACGTACATCACCAGGGCCGGGGCGACCCCGAAGGAGATGCAGTCCGAGAGCGAGTCCAGCTCGGCGCCGACCCGGCTCTGCGACTGCAGCCAGCGCGCGGCCGGCCCGTCTAGCGAGTCCAGGACGGCGGCCGCCCCGATCGCCCCGACGGCTAGCCGCCACTGCCCGTTCATCGCGAACGCCACCGAGGTCAAGCCGGCGCACAGCGCCAGCACGGTGATGGCGTTGGGCAGGAACCGCACCACCGGGACCCCGCCCATCAGCCGGTTCCGGCCAGGTCGGCCAGCACGGTCTCCCCGCCGACCGCCCGCTGGCCCAGCTGCACCAGCGGCCGGGTGCCGGGCGGCAGGTAGGTGTCCAGCCGGGAGCCGAACCGGATCAGCCCGTAGGTCTCGCCGGTGCTGACCGCCTGGCCGGCCCGGACGTCGCAGACGATGCGTCGGGCCACCAGCCCGGCGATCTGGGTGACCACGACCGGCACGCCCACCGACGAGTCGATCAGCAGCGAGTTGCGCTCGTTGTCCTCCGAGGCCTTGTCCAGGTCGGCCGAGAGGAACTTGCCGGGGCGGTAGGCGACCGCGCGGATCACCCCGTCGACCGGGACCCGCTGGATGTGCACGTCGAATACCGACAGGAAGATCGACACCCGGACCAGGGGGGTGGTCGGTAGCCCCAGCTCCGGCGGCGGGGCCGCCTCGGTGATCAGGCTGACCAGGCCGTCCGCGGGGGCGACGACCAGGCCGGGGCCGACCGGCCGGACCCGAGCCGGCGCCCGGAAGAACGCGGCCGACGCTGCGGTGGCGGCCAGGCCGGCGGTGGTGACCACCCGGCCGGCCCGGCGCAGTCCGAGGGTGCGCAGCAGGACGCGGGCCCCGAGCGTGGCGGCCGCCGCGCCCAGGACGATGGGTCGACCGCCGGGATGGATCGGCGGGACGGTTGAACGAATCAGCTCGACCATGTGGGAGCCGGGTCGTGGGTCGGCCATTGCGGGAGTCTCGCCTGCCCTTTCACCATCGGGGACGCTGCGGCTCAAGATTCCGCCCGACGTTCGGATGCGACCACGGTAGCCGAGGACGGCGGGCAAACCGTGCTCGGCACGTCTGCCGGCGCGCTCGTTCCGCAGTGATGCCACAATGACGCGCGGTGACGACGTGCGGTGACGACGCGCGGTGACGACGCGCGGTGACGTCGGGCAGTCAGGTCAGCGGGAGGCTTCCGTGTCCGAACCCAGCGGGGAGCTCTCCCTCGGTTTCGAGCGGATCGTCTTCTTCAGCGATGCGGTGTTCGCGATCGTCATCACCCTGCTGGTGCTGCCGCTCACGGCCGAGTTCGAAACGCCCGAACCGGACGAGCACCTGACGCACGTGCTCGGCGAACTTTGGCCGCACGTCCTCAGCTTCCTGATCAGTTTCCTGGTCATCGGGCAGTTCTGGATGGCCCACCACCGGATGTACCGGATGATCGACAAGTTCGACGGCGGGTTGCTCTGGCTCAACCTGCTGTGCCTGCTGACGGTCACCTTCATGCCGTTCCCGACGTCAGTCCTCGGCGCCGTGCAGGACGAGCACCATCTGGAGGTGGTGTTCTACGCCGCGGCGCTGGCGGTGACCAGCCTGTCCATCGTGGCGATGTGGCTGTACGCGCGCAGTCACGGGCTGCTGGTGGCCGGGCTGGACCCGGCCCGCGTGCACGGCTTCACCGTCGGCTCGCTGACCACGCTGGGAGTCTTCGTGGTGGCCATCGGCGCCGCCTTCTTCGGTTTGCTGGCGGCCGGAATCTGCTGGCTGGCGATGATCCCGGCGACCCGGATCCTGCTGCGGCGGACCAGCCCCGGGTGAGACCGAGTGTCAGGGCCAGTACCGTAGGCGGATGGAGACCACCGCGGGCGAACCGCCGGCCGGGCGAGCGGCGGCCCTGCCCCGGGTGAGCGTGGCCGATGTCGCCGTCCGGATGTTCGCCGAGCAGGGCTTCCAGGCCACCTCGGCCACGGCCATCGCCGAGGCGGCCGGCGTCTCGCGCAGCACGTTCTTCCGGCAGTTCCGGTCCAAGGACGACGTCATCTTCGCCGATCACGACGAGCTGCTGGACGCCATCGGCGAGTTCCTGGCCCGGGACCACGGCGACCCGTACTGGGCCGTCTGCGAGGCCGCGACCATGGTCTTCCGGCGCTTCCGGGACCGGCTGCCGATCGTGCAACTGCGGGACCGGGTGGTGCGGCAGACGCCGGAGCTGCGGGACCGCGAGCTGGTCACCATCAGCCGGTACGAGCGGCTGTTCGCCAGCCACCTGCGGCGGCGCCTGCCGCACGAGCCGCCGCTGATCGCGATCCGGTTCGCGGCCGTGGTGACGGCCACCCACAACTACGAGCTGCGCCGGCTGCTGCGCTCACCCGACCCGGTGGACGAGCAGGAGCTGACCGCCGCCCTCGACGAGGTGCGCGCCCTGTTCGGGGTGGGCCCGACGGCCGGCGCGGCCGGGTCGGCGCCCGACATCATGGTCGCGGTGTTCCCGGCCGCCACCTCGCCCGAGCGGGTGGCGGCCGTGGTCCGCGAGCACCTGACCGAAGCCCGCTCCGGCTGAGCGGCCCGGGCGTGCTCGCCCGGTGTCAGTCGGTCGTCGCGGACCGGTGACCGGCGACCGGTGTCAGTGACCGGCGACGGGGCGGCTCGGCGGGCGCTCGTTCGGGTCGTAGGCCACACCCAGCTGCTTTTCCATCTCCTCCAGCGGGACGCCCTTGGTCTCGGGCATCACCTTGATCACCCAGATCAGCTGGCCGATCATGCAGATCCCGAACAGCAGGAAGGCGGTGCCGCCGCCCAGCGCGCCGGCGATGCCCGGGAAGCTCCAGGACACGATCGCCGCGAACACCCAGTGGGTCAGGCTGCCGAACGACTGGCCGCGGCCGCGGATCCGGTTGGGGAAGATCTCGGAGATGAAGACCCAGATCACCGCGCCCTGACCGAAGGCGTGCGCGGCGATGAACACCATCAGGCCGACGAGCACCAGCACGCTGGAGAACCCGCTGAAGTTGCCGCTGTAGACGTAGAAGATCAGGGCCAGCCCACCCAGGCTGATCAGGTAGCCGATCGAGCCGACCAGCATCAGCCGGCGCCGGCCCAGCTTGTCGATGACGGTCAGGGCGGCCATCGTCGCGATCAGGTTGACCCCGCCGACGGCGACGCTTTCCAGGAACGCCGCGTTCTCGCCCGCGCCGGCCATCCGGAACACCTCGGGCGCGTAGTAGAGCACCGCGTTGATCCCGGACAGCTGGTTGAACGCGGCGATGGCGAAGGCCAGCAGGATGACCTTGCGGTGCTCGCGGACGAAGAACTTGACCTTGGGCAGGCTCTGGGCCGCCCGCAACGACTCGGTGACCTCGTCGATCTCGAACCGGGCCTCGGCGTCGCTGGAGGTCAGCCGGCGGATGTTGGCCACGCCCTCGTCGGTGCGGCCGACCGACATCAGCCACCGCGGGCTCTCCGGCACCGTCACCAGCAGGGCCAGGAAGATCGCCGCGGGCACCGCCATCACGCCGAACATCCAGCGCCAGGCCGACCCGGCGTCGACGAGCTGGGCGATGACGTAGTTGGACATGTAGGCCAGCAGGATGCCCAGCACGATGTTGAACTGCACCAGGCCGACCAGCCGCCCACGGTGCGCCGGCGGGGAGACCTCCGCGGTGTAGATCGGTGCCGTCACCGACGCGGCACCGACCCCGATGCCGCCCAGGAACCGGAACACCATGAAGATCGGCAGGCTGTCGGCCAGCGCGCTGCCCAGCGCGCCGATCACGTACAGCACGCCGATGGTGTAGAGCACCTTCTTGCGGCCGAACCGGTCGACCGGCCGGGCCGCGCCCACGGCGCCGACGATGGTGCCGATCAGGGCGGTGGCCACGGTGAATCCGAGCATGAATCCACCGATGCCGAATTTCGTTTCCAGGGCGCCGGTGGTGCCTGATATCACGGCCGTGTCAAATCCGAAGATCAGGCCACCGAGGGCGGCCACGATCGCACTGCGCAGGACCAAAGCATTCATGAGGCGGGAAGGTACTCGGGCGGGAAATGTCCATGCGCGCCGAGAATCCGCCCGGGTGATCGCGGGTGACATTGCCGCAGCGCGGAATTGAACACAGGGTCACCGAAAATCGCTGCCGGCCGGGCCATCCGCGGCCGTTCAGGGGGCCGCGATGACCGGCTGCGTCCACCGGGAGGGGAAATTTGGCGGCCCGTGGGCCACCCGGGGGAATGTGCGGCCCGCGTGGGGTGACAACGATGTCCGGGCCGATTCGACTACCGGATGGTCCGTCCGTCGGTATGGAAGGCCCAGGCGTCTTCGATCATGTGGGTGAGGGTGAGTTGCGGGGTCCAGCCGAGTTTTTCTTGGGCGAGGGTGTTGGAGGCGACGAGTCGGGCGGGGTCGCCGGCGCGCCGGGGGCCGGTGGTGGTGGGGACGCGCTGGCCGGTGACGGTTTCGATGGTGGTGAGGACCTGGTGCACGGAGTAGCCGTCGCCGCTGCCGAGGTTGGCGATGAGGTGGTGGCCGGGTTGGGCGGCGGTGAGGGCTTGGACGTGGGCGTGGGCCAGGTCCAGGACGTGGACGTAGTCGCGGATGGGGGTGCCGTCGGGGGTGGGCCAGTCGGTGCCGTAGATGGTCATCGGGCCGCTGGAGCCGGTGTCGGTGATGGCGCGCAGCGCGTTGGGGATGAGGTGGGTTTCGGTGGTGTGGCGTTCGCCGGCGCCCAGGGCGGCGCCGGCGACGTTGAAGTAACGCAGGGAGACGGCGGCCAGGGGGCTGGCGGTGGTCTGGTTGGTGATCATCATGTCGACCGCGAGTTTGGTGGCGCCGTAGGTGTTGCCGGGGCGGGTGGGTGCGGTTTCGGTGATGGGGATGGTGTCGGGTTCGCCGTAGGTGGCGGCGGTGGAGGAGAAGACGAGGGTGGGCACGTGGTGTTCGGTGATGGCGTCGAGCAGGGCGCGGGTGCCGCCGACGTTGGTGTGCCAGTAGGGGGCGGGCCGGGCGACGGATTCGCCGACCAGGGACTTGGCGGCGAAGTGCAGGACGGCGTCGTAGCGGTCCGCGGCCAGGACGGTGCCGGCGGCGGTGATGTCGATCTGGTGGAAGGGGACGCCGGTGGGGACGGAGTCGGCGTGGCCGGTGGAGCAGTCGTCCAGGACGGTGACGTCGTGGCCTTGGGCGAGCAGCAGGCGGGTGACGACGGAGCCGATGTAACCGGCGCCACCGACCACGAGGGCCTTCATCGGACCACCGGGCCGGCGTCGCGCAGCCGCTGGGCGGCCCGTCCCGTCGGGCTGCTCTCGTGGACCCAGGTACCCATCATCGGATTGCGACCCCCGCCTGCCGTGCGCGCGGCCCGCCGGCCGGCGTGCCCCCGTCGATGCAACCAGATGGCGGTTCGCTGGGCCAGTGATCCATGATCGTCCCGCCGCCGTGACGGGACGAACAACCCGTCCGGGTCCGGATGGGTGAAGATCGGTGGCATGGAGTCATCGGCCGAGCCGGGTTCCGCCGGCTCGATCCCCCCGGCCGGGGTGGTGGCGGCGCTGCGCGGCGCCGGCTGCGTGTTCGCCGAGCAGGAGGCGCAGCTGCTGCTGGCGGCGGCGGACGGCCCGGCGGAGCTGGCTCGACTGGTCCGGGCCCGGGTCGCGGGCACCCCGCTGGAGTACCTGGTCGGCTGGGTCGAGTTCGACGGGCTGCGAATCGCCGTGACCGACGGGGTTTTCGTGCCGCGGCAGCGCAGCCGGCTGCTCGTGCGGGCGGCCGTGGGGCACCTGGCCGGACGGCCGGAGCCGCTGGTGGTCGAGCTGTGCTGCGGCTGCGGCGCGATCGGGCTGGCCATCGCCGCGGCCGTGCCCGGGGTCCGGCTGCACGCTGCGGACATCGATCCGGTGGCGGTGGGCTGCGCCCGGTCCAACCTGGCCCCGATCGGCGCCGCGGTGTACGCGGGCGATCTGTTCGCGGCGCTGCCCGGCCGGCTGCGCGGCGCCGTCGATGTGCTCGTCGCCAACGCGCCCTACGTGCCCACCGCAGCTATCGCGTTGATGCCGCCGGAGGCTCGGGACCACGAACCCGGGATCGCCCTGGACGGCGGGCCGGACGGCACGCGCGTGCTGCGCCGGGTCATTGCCGGTGCCGTGGCCTGGCTGGCCCCGGACGGCGTCCTGCTGGTGGAGGTCGGGACCAGCCAGATCCCTCTGATCACCACGGCTTTCACCGCGGCGGGGCTGGCCCCTCAGATCGTCCGGGACGAAGAGCTCGGGGCCACGGTGGCTCTCGGACGGCCTGCGGCCGCCGGAGCCGGCCGCGCCTGACCGACCCGAGGATCGGTCAGGCGCAGCCGGCGATCACGCCGAACCTGGACCGGATCGGCGTTCGATCAGGAGGTGCGGCGGCGAGACCGGGTGCTGCTGGTCGCCTTCTGCGCGGTGTCGGCGGCGTCGTCGGCCAGATCCTCGGCGGTGTCGGTCGCCTCGTCGGTGGCCTTCTTGGCGGTGTTCGCGGCGTCGTCGGCCACGTCCTCGGCGACGTCGGTCGCCTTGTCGAAGGCCTTGCCCGCCTCGTCGACGGTCTTGTCGGCCAGCTCCTTGCCCTTGTAGGCCAGCTCGCCGGCCTTGTCGGCCGCATCCTCGACCCGCTCCTCGAGCGCATGCCCGGCCTTGATCGCCTCGTCGCGCAGGGTGCCCGACATCTGGCTGGCCAGCTCGGCCCAGCGGGTGAGCAGCTCGCGGTTGAGGTCGACGGCCCGCTGCAGGTAGTCGAAGTAGCGCTCGACCGGCTCGACGAAGTCCAGCGACGGCATGGTCACCAGGGACTCCATGCGCTCGGACATGGCCTTCGCGCTGCTCTTCCAGGTCTCGACGGTCTTGTCGGTCGCTTCGGCGTACGTGGTCATCGGTACTCCTTCTCGGTGGTGCTCGAACACGGTGGTGCTCGGACGGTGGTACTCGGACGGCGGCTCGCTCGACGGCGGGAATTCACGCGGAAAAGCTGGTGCCCGACCCGACAATGGGCGACCCGGCATCGAACAATGAACGAGGCGGGCGAGTGCGTGAGCGCGAAAGGCGCGTCCCGGCGAATGGAGCGGGGATCCCCCTTGACCCGTCGTCGACGTTAGCAACGGCGGCGGTTTGATTGCTAAGTCACCTGCTGTGACGAATCTTCCGATGCTTTCCGTTTGAGCCCCCACGAGGTCGGGTACCCGGCCCCGCCCGGCCGACCGAGCGGTCCCGCGGGGCCGCGACGAGGCTCTGCACTACCGTGACCCGGGTGACTGCCGCCTCCGCGGCCGCCCCGGCGGCCGGTCCTGTTCGCGGCATCGTGATGCCCATCGGTGGGGCCGAGGACAAGGTCGGGCGGATGACCGTCCTGCGCGAGGTCGTCCGGCTCGCCGGTGGGTCCGCCGCCCGGATCGTGGTGATCTCCACCGCCTCGTCCCTGGGCGATGAGATCACGCACGCCTACCTGCAGATCTTCAGCTCCCTCGGGGTGTCCGAGGTGGTCGGCATCCGGCCGGAGAGCCGGGCCCAGGCGGCTGCCCCCGATCTTGTCGAGGCGGTGGACGGCTGCAGCGCCGTGTTCATGACCGGCGGCAACCAGGTCAAGCTGGCCGCGATCGTGGTCGGCACCCCGCTGGGCGCCGCGATCACCGCCGCCCATCACCGGGGCGCGCTGATCGCCGGCACCTCGGCCGGGGCCAGCATCCTGTCCACCCACATGATCTCCCTGGGCAGCGGCGGGGCCACCCCGAAGTTCCGGATGAGCCAGGTGTCCGAGGGGCTGGGGCTGCTGCCGCAGGCCATCGTCGACCAGCACTTCACCCAACGAAACCGGTTCGGCCGGCTGCTGTCGCTGGTCGCCAACAACCCCGCCCAGCTGGGCATCGGGGTGGACGAGGACACCGCGGCGATTATCCGGCCGGACGGCCGGCTCGAGGTGAAGGGGCGCGGCGTGGTGACCGTGATGGACGGGTCGGCCGCGTTGACCACCGCCTACACCGCCACCGGCACCCAGCCGCTGATGATCTCCGACGTCCGGCTGCACTCGCTGCCGCGGGGCGTGGTCTTCGACCTCGACGGGCGGTGCCTGGTGTCCGCCCCGGGGCTGCCCGACCTGAGCGCACCGCCCACCGTGGCCCGACCCGTCGACGTGCCCGCGGGCCTGCGCCCGGACAGCCGGCGCATCGCCGCCGAGGGTGCGCACGAATCCACCGCGGAGCTGCGCCGGCGGCCCGCCTCCTCCTGAAGGGACGACCATCATGCGGTTCATCGGGGTGCGCGACGGCCGTCCGGTGCGAGTGGCCCGGCTGTTCGACGACGGGACGGTCGCCGACGTCGCCGAGGTGACCGACTTCTACGCCGACCTGCCCGCCGCCCTGGCCGCGGCGGCCGCGCTCACCGGCGGCGACCGGGCGCGGGCCGAGATCGTCGAGGCGCCCGCGGTCCCGCCGTCGGCCCGGGTCCTGTGCGTGGGCCTGAACTACCGGCTGCACGCCGACGAGGCCGGGATGAAGCTGCCCGAGCATCCGGCGATCTTCGGCCGTTGGACCGCGTCCCTGGTCACCGACGGGACGCCGGCGCCGGTCCCGCCGGGCGAGCCCGGCTGGGACTGGGAGGTGGAGCTGGCCGCCGTGGTCGGCCGCCCGCTCAAGGGGGCCTCGGCGCAGGAGGCGTTGGCCGGCGTGTTCGGCTACGCCGCGTTCAACGATCTGTCCGCCCGGACCCATCAGCTGCATTCCCGGCTGTGGACGGTGGGCAAGAACGCCGACGTCAGCGGCCCGATCTCGCCGATCACCACGGCCGACCAGGCCGGCGACCCGGGGACAGGCTGGCGGCTGACCACCGTGGTGAACGGGGAGATCATGCAGGACGGCAGCACGGCCGACATGGTCTTCGGCGTCGGCGAGCTGCTGGCCTACCTGTCGGAGGTGATGACCCTGAACCCCGGTGACGTGATCGCCACCGGCACCCCGGACGGGGTCGGCTTCAAGCGCACCCCGCCCCGGTACCTGCGGCCGGGGGACAGCGTCACCGTGGCCGTGCAGGGCGTCGGATCGGTGCGCACGCCGGTGGTGTGACCGGCCGGGGTCAGCGCTCGTGCTCGCCGTCCCGGCGCAGGATCTGCGCGACCACCCGCATCAGCATCACCGACGAGATGATCAGCCCGATGTAGCCGACCGCGGTGAGCGTGGCCGTCTCCCGGTCGGGTCCGGCCACGGCGACGCCGACCAGCATCAGGGTGGAGGCCAGCAGGCCGACCGCGGCCACCACGGCGAACAGCACCTGGTCGATCCAGCCGGTCAGATGGGTGCGGCTCTCGCCGGTGAAGGCCTCGACGTGCACCCGGACCCGGCCGGCCCGCAGCTGCAGGGCGACGTCCTCGGTCAACCCGGGCAGGGCCCGGAACGAGGGCAGGTTGCGCATCAGCTCCTTCTGCAGGATCTGCTTGGGCTCGGCCGACCGGTTGTCGACCGTGGCCCCCAGCTCGGTCGTCGCGGCCACGGCCAGGTCCATGTGCGGGTCCAGCACCCGCAGGGTGCCCTCCAGCGTGAGCAGGGCCCGGGCCAGCAGGGTCAACGTCGAGGGCACCGGCAGGTCGTGGGTGCGCATCACGCCGATGATCTGCTGCAGGCTGCGCGGGTCGAACCCGCCGGCGTGCATCTGCTCGGACAGCAGCCGGCTCAGCTCGGTCTCCAGCGCCTGGCTGTCGATCGCCTCGCCGGCCGCCCCGGACATCGACCGCAGGCCGCGGGCGATCAGCGCCGGCTGGTGGGTGGCCAGGCCGCCCACCATCAGCTGCAACGACTCCATCGTCACCGGGTCGATCAGGCCGACGGCTCCGAAGTCGATGAGCCACAGGGTGCCCTGGCCGTCGATGAGGATGTTGCCCGGGTGCGGGTCGGCGTGGAACACCCCGGCGACCATCACCTGGTTCAGGAAGGCCGACAGCAGCCGGCCGGCCAGCACCGGCCGGGACACGCCGCAGCGGTCCACTGCCGCGGTCTCGGAGACCGGCACGCCGGCCACCCGGTCGATCACCAGCACCCCTTCGGTGCTCAGATCGCCGATCACCGGCGGGATCTGCACGCCCGGGGTGGGCACCGCACCCAGCGCCTTGGCGTTGGCCGCCTCGTGCACGTAGTTCAGTTCCTGCTCGACCGAGCGGATCAGCTCGTCGGCGATGGACTGCACGCCCAGGGAGCGGGCGGCCTCCGACCGCCGGCTCAGCTGCCGGGTCGCCCAGCGCAGCACCGCCGAGTCCCGGGCCACCCCGACCTCGACCTCGGGCCGGCGGACCTTGACCACCACGCGCCGCCCGTCCGGCAGCACCGCCGTGTGCGTCTGTCCGATCGAGGCCGCGGCCAGTGGCTCGTCGGAGAACTCGGCGAACACCTGACCCACCGGCTCGGCCAGCTCGGACTCGATGGCCGCCCGGATCTGGTCGATCGGGACCTTCTTGACGTTGGACTGCAGGTCGGAGAGCTCGACGATGACCGCCGGCGGGATCAGATCGGAGCGGGTGGAGGCGATCTGGCCGAACTTGACGAACACGCCGCCGCAGTCCTCCAGGAAGCCGCGGATGCGCCGGCCGCCTTCGGGGCTGGTCAGCGCGGACCGGGAGACCAACCGGCGCCCGACCAACCCGTGCCGGCGGGCGATCCGGGTGACCTCGAACAGGCGCCCGCCGATGGTGGCGAACGCCCGGATGCGGGTGCGCCAGGAGGTCCGCCGGCCCCGCCGGCGCGGCCGTAGCACCGCCTCCAGGGTCACCGACAGCACCATGGTGGCCAGCAGGGCGAAGCCGAAGGTGGCCAGGATGAGGTTCTCTTCGTCGTCCTCGGTGATGTAGTTGCCGAGCACGACGGTGGCCAGGACCAGACCGGTGAACGAGCCCACGATGCCGGCGGCGGTCGCCCGCAGGAATCCCCGGTGAATGCCCAGGATCCGGCCGGAGACGAATCCGACACCCAGGACGAAGGCGATGACCAGCAGGTATTGCCAGAAAGACAGGTCGATGTCGATGGACATGGGTTCAGCCTGACCGCTGTCCGGCGTCGAAGCCGAACAGCCGCGCCGGGGTGGTCAACAGGATCTGCTCGCGCACGACCGGGTCCGGCACCAGCCGCTCGGTCAGCGTGAGCACGGTGGCGTAGTCGATGCGCTCGGGAGCCCGCAGGAACGGCCAGTCCGAACCCCACAGGCAGCGCTGCGGGCCGAACGCGTCCAGCAGGGCCTGCACGTAGGGCCAGGAATCCGGCCACGGGTAGCGCTGCCCGGAGCACTTGACCAGGCCGGACAGCTTCACCCAGTACCGGCCGGTGCGGCCGGCGGCCAGCAGGGCGGCGAAGCCCGGCTGATCCAGGCGGCGGCCGGGTCCGGGCGGCCGCAGTGGTCGATCAGCACCCGCACCCCGGACTCGTCCAGCATCGGGGCCAGCTGCACCAGCTGGTCGCCGGTCACCTGCACGTCGGCGACCATGTCCAGCTCGGCCAGGTCGCGCAGCAGCCGGCCGGCGCCGGCGAAGTGCTCCACGCCCAGCAACGCCGCCTGCAGGGTGGTGCCGACGATCCCGCGGTCGCGCAGCTCGGCCAGCTCCGCGCGGGAGATGTCGTTGTCGACGACCGCCACCCCCTTGAAACGGCCCGCGCCGCGGTCGAGAAGATCGAGCAGGCAACGGTTGTCGACGTCATAGCCGGAGTTGGGTCCGACCACGACGGCGTGCCGGACGGCGAACGCGTCGAACAGGTCGATCAGCTGCTCGGCGCTGGACTGTTCGTTCTCCACCGGGTGGTACCAGGCCTGCGGGAGGTAGGGGAACCGGTGCGGATCCAGCAGGTGCAGGTGGCAGTCGATCTTGGGCTCGGTGAGGATGGGCACGCCGGACAGTATCGATGCCCGGCGTCGATCCGACCCGGCATCCGTCCGCGCGGGCGGTATCACTTCCGGCGTCCGGTTCCTCCGCTCCGGCATGGACCCGAAGGACCCGGACATCGAGCGCATTCGCGACCAGTTCGACTTCGTGCGCAGCGGCCGGGTGGTGACCAACAACGCGGCCAGCACGCAGCCACCCCGTCCGCTGCTGGATCTGTACCGGAGTCTGATCCCGTTCTACGAGAACGTGCACCGCGGCCAGTCGAACGCCTCGGGGTGGACCACGGACCGGTTCGAAGCCGCCTACGACACGATCGCCCAGTGGCTCAACGCGCCGAGCCGGCGATCGATCGCCGCCTACCGCAACACCACCGAGGCGCACAACGCCGTCATGTACTCGCTGCTCACCGAGTTCCGGGACGGCGACAACGTGGTCACCACGATGCTGGAGCACAACTCCAACTACGTGCCCTGGCACGCCCTGACCCGGGAGATCCTGCCGCGCCTGGGCCGGCGGGTGCAGTGCCGGATCGCCCGCTTCGACCACGCCACCGGACGCCTGGACTTGGATCACCTGGCCTCGCTGGTCGACACCCGGACCAAGCTGATCTGCTGCACCGGGGCGTCGAACTTCCTGGGAACCAAGCCGCCGCTGCCGGCGATCCGGGCGATCGCCGACGCCAGCGGGTACCCGCAGCCCACCGGCGAACGCCGCTCCCGGCTGCTGGTTGACGGTGCCCAGCTGGTGCCCAGCTCGTTCGTCGATGTGCAGGCGCTGGACCTGGACTACCTCTCGTTCTCCTTCCACAAGATGATGGCGCCGTTCGGTGTCGGCATCCTCTACGCCAAGGAACACCTGCTGGCGTCCTCGCTGCCGTTCCTCTACGGCGGGGACATGATCGCCGACGGCCAGGTGTTCCCGGACCGGGTCGAGTACAACGAGCTGCCCTGGAAGTTCTCGGCCGGCACCCCGAACATCCTGGGGCTCATCGTCTCGGCCCAGGCGTTGCGGCTGGCCGTCGACCTGATCGGCGCCGATCGCCGGCTGTACTTCCGCACCGAGGATCCGTTGCCCGCGCCCGTGGTCGCCGCGACCATGCAGGTCATCGGCCGGCACACTGCCCGGCTGACCGAACGGGCCATGGCCGCGCTGGCCACCGTGCCCGGGCTACGGCTGCTGGGAGTGCCGGCCGGCGGGCCGCGCGCCCCGCTGGTCGCTTTCACCGTCGCCGGGCGAAGCCCGTTCGAACTGGCCGCCGCGCTCAACGAGCTGGGCGTGGAATCCCGGGCCGGCTGCCACTGCGCGACCCTGGCCCATCACGATCTGGGCCTGGACCCGCCGGCCAGCTGCCGGCTCAGTTTCTACCTTTACAACAACCTGACCGACGTCGATCGGGCCGTCGACGCCGTCCGCCGGGTGGTCGCCACCGCCCCGGGTTCAGCGGTGACCGCAGGCGGTCGCCACCGCCGGGACGCCGCCTGAGCGGATCGGCCTCCTGCGCCGGCGGCGGCCTGCCGCGCTGCCTGACACAATGCGCAGCAACTCCCGAGCGTTCGGTGAGTGGTCGGGTGGAAGGGGCTGCGATGACCGGGTCGACGGCGGAACAAGGGTTCGTCCCGGGCAACGGGGAGCCGGACATCACCATCCGGGAGTCCCGGGTCTACCGGGGGCCGAACTTCTGGTCCTACGAGCAGTCGGTGCACCTGGTGGTGGACATCGGGCGGCTGGAACAGCGACCGACCGACACCTTGCCCGGGTTCACCGAGACGCTGGTCGACCTGCTGCCCGGGCTCAAGGACCATCAGTGTTCCCGGGGCCGCGACGGCGGCTTCGTCGAGCGGCTGGTCGAGGGCACCTGGGCCGGGCACGTCGTCGAGCACGTCGCCCTGGAGTTGCAGCGCACCGCCGGCCACGAGATCACCCGCGGCAAGACCCGCTCGACCGGCGAGGACGGCGTCTACAACGTCATCTACGGCTACCTGGACGACACGGTGGGCACCCTGTCCGGCCGGCTGGCCGTCCGGTTGATCAATCACCTGATCCCGGACAACGACCTGGCCGACGAGTTCGACTTCTCGGCCGAGCACGACGACTTCCTGCGCACCTGCCAGCGGGTGGCCTTCGGGCCCTCCACCCAGGCCATCCTCGACGAGGCCATCGCCCGCGACATCCCCTGGCAGCGACTCAATTCCGGCTCGCTGGTGCAGCTGGGCTACGGGGTCAACCAGCAGCGGATCCGGGCCACCATGACCTCGCTGACCTCCTCGCTGGCGGTGGACATCGCCTCGGACAAGGAACTGACCAACCGGCTGCTGGCCGCGGCCGGGCTGCCGGTACCGGCCTCCGAGGTGGTGCGCCGGGCCGACGATGCGGTCCGGATCGCCCGCCGCATCGGCTATCCGGTGGTGGTCAAGCCGCTGGACGGCAACCACGGCCGCGGGGTGGCCATCAACCTGCAGGACGAGGCGGCCGTGCGCGCGGCCTTCGACGAGGCCTACGACCAGTCCCGCCGCGGTTACGTGCTGGTCGAGTCCTACATCGCCGGCAAGGACTACCGGGTGCTGGTGATCGGCGGGCAGATGACCGCCATCGCCGAACGGGTGCCCGCGCACGTCATCGGCGACGGGGTGAAGTCGGTGGCCGCGCTGGTCGAGGCGACCAACGCCGACCCGCGGCGCGGAGTGGGGCACGAAAAGGTGCTGACCCGTATCGAAGTCACCGACGCCGCGATCGAGCTCGTCCGCGAGCAGGGCTACGAGATGTCCGACGTCCCGCCCCGCGGCGAGATGGTCAAGCTGGCGCTGACCGGAAACATGTCCACCGGCGGCATCTCCATCGACCGCACGTTCGAGGCGCACCCGGACAACATCGACATCGCCGAGGAGGCCGCCCGGGTCGTCGGGCTGGACATCGCCGGGATCGACTTCCTGTGCCCGGACATCACCCAGCCGGTGCGCGAGACCGGCGGCGCCATCTGCGAAGTCAACGCCGCACCGGGCTTCCGCATGCACACCCACCCGACCATCGGCGACCCGCAGTACGTGGCCAAGCCGGTGGTGGACCTGATGTTCCCGCCGGGCAGCAACGCCCGGATCCCGATCGTCGCCGTCACCGGCACCAACGGCAAGACCACCTGCAGCCGGATGATCGGGCACATCTTCAAGTCGATGGGCCGCAAGGTCGGCATGACCTCGACCGACGGCGTCGTCATCGACGACCGGCTGGTCATCCGGTCCGACGCCTCCGGCCCGCGCTCGGCCCGGATGGTGCTGCAGAACCCGCGGGTCGACTTCGCGGTGTTCGAGGTGGCCCGCGGCGGCATCCTGCGCGAGGGCCTGGGCTACCCGCGCAACGACGTCGCCGTCGTGCTCAACGTCGCCCCGGACCACCTGGGGCTGCGCGGCATCGACACCGTCGAGCAGCTGGCCCAGGTCAAGCAGGTGATCGTGGAGGCGGTGCCCAAGAGCGGGTCGGCCGTGCTCAACGCCGACGACCCGCTGGTCGCCGGGATGCGCCGGGCCTGCTCCGGCGAGGTGGTCTGGTTCTCCACCGAGCCGGACAACCGGATGATCTCCGATCACTGCCGGCGCGGCGGCAAGGCGGTCATCCTGGAACGCTCCGACCTCGGCGAGCTGATCGTGCTGGTCCACGGCCGGCGCCGGATGCCGCTGGCCTACACGCATCTCGTACCGGCCACGTTCGGCGGCAAGGCCATGTTCAACGTGCAGAACGCGATGGCGGCGGCCGCGGCGGCGTACTGCGCGGGCGCGCACCTGGGCGACATCCGCGGCGGGCTGCGCTCGTTCACCCCGTCGTACTACTCGGCCCCGGGCCGGATGAACCTGACCGAAGTCAGGGGCGTCAAGGTCATCGTCGACTACTGCCACAACGCGCCGGCCATGGTCGCGTTGGGGGCCTTCGTCGACCGGTTCTTCGAGGACAGCGCCAGCTGGGAACGCCCGCAGCGGATCGGGGTGATCGCCACCGCCGGCGACCGCCGCGACCAGGACATGATCGACCTGGGCCTGGAGGCGGCCAAGCACTTCGACCGGATCATCGTCCGCGAGGACGAGCGGCTGCGCGGCCGGGCGCCCGGGGAGACCGCCGGGCTGATCGTGCAGGGCGCCAAGGAGGCTCAGGCCCAGGGCGGCCGGGTCAAGCAGATCGAGGTGGTGCTCGATGAGATCGAGGCCACCAAGGTCGCCGTCGAGTGGGCCAACCCGGGCGATCTGGTGCTGGTCTGCGTCGACCGGGCCCGGGCCGTCTGGGACGAGCTGCAGACCGTGGCCAAGCGGGCCCAGGCCGGTTCGGCCGACGCCGACGACTAGCTGTTGAGCCCGGACAGGTTGGTAACGGCTGGCGTGCGGTAGGCGGGCGGTTTGCCCTTCAGCGCGGTGTGCGGCCGATGGTAGTTGTAGCGGTGCACGAACCCGGCCAGGGCGGCGGCTCGTTCGTCGTTGCAGGACCAGGCCTGGCGGTAGGCCCATTCCCGGGCCAGGGTCCGGTGGTACCGCTCGACCTTTCCGTTGGTCTGCGGTCGGTACGGTCGGGTGTACTTGTGGACCGTGGCCCCCAGAGCGGTGTTGAAGTCCTTGCCGCGGTAGCAGGAACCGTTGTCGGTCAGCACCCGGTGGATCCTCTCGATGCCGTGCGCGGCGAAGAACTCGACCGCGCGGGCCCAGAAACCGGCCGCGGTCACGGACTTCTCGTCGGCCAGTTCTTCGGTGTAGGCCAGCCGGGACCGGTCATCGATCGCGGTGTGCAGGAACGCGTACCCGGGTCGCTGACCCCGCTGGGAGGCTCGGTGGGCGTCGTTGCCCCGGCCGTGGATTCGCCAGCCGCCGCCGTCGGGGATGCGGCCGATCTTCTTCACATCGACGTGGATCAGGTCACCGGGCGCGGCCCACTCGTACCGGCGGACCGGTTCCCGCAGCTGATGGCCGGTGATGTCCAGGTGCCGCAGGCGAGAGATGCCCCGGCGCACCAGGACCCGGTGGATCGTCGACGGCGCCAGCGTGATCCCGAACTCGCGCAGCTCCGCGGCCAGCATCACCGGACCGAGCTTGAGGTGCCGCCGCAGATACTCCACGACGTCCTCGACCTGGGCGTCGACCTGGCCGGGTGAGGACACCGGGCGCGACGAGCGGTCCTGCAGGCCGGCCGGACCGTCGGCCTTCCAGCGGGCGTGCCACTTGGCCAGGGTTTGCCGGGCCACGCCGGCCTCGGCGGCAACGTGACAGATCGGCCGACCGGCGTCGACGCGCTGGCACAGGCGTCGGCGTCCCTCGGGGGTCAGCGGGGCGTTACGGTGGGCCACGAGGGGTCCTCCTGGTTCGGCGTGTTTGCTTGGTCGCTTCACACCTCACCAAGGGGACCCTCCCTCATGCCCGCAACCAGCCGACCCGGCGTGTCACCAATGTCCCTGGATACAACAACTGATATGTGAGCAAATCTGTCAAGTAGGCAGGCCTGTTCGGCGCCCGGAAGGGGTCTTCACTTCTAGGCGCTTTTGCTTTTGGGCCAGGCGGTGACCGGTGGTCGTGTGCGTGTCTTCGCGACGCGCGGGTCAGACTGATATGCGCGGGTTGGTTACCGCAGGACGGGCTGTTCGGCTGGAGCGTTGCGCTGGTCTAGAGATCGAGCGTGGCAACGAGAACCGTTGCTGCTCATAGCTGTTCCGCGGGTTCGCTCCACGCGCTGCCACGACCATCAGGTCACCGCCTGGGTTCGTGAGCCGCACCGGACGACGGACGGTTGACCGTCGATCCGGGGGCGGGTCAGTCGTCCATGACGGCCAGGGACCAGCACCAGCCGGCGAGCTCGCGGGCGACGGCGACGTTGGCGATCACGGTCTTCTTCCTCCGGTCCAGTAGCTGTTCCCAGCGGCGGTGGAGCCGGTGGTTCCCGGCATGCCCGCGGGCACGTGCCGCGGGGGAGGCCTGATCCCAGCGGGTCTGCATGACCGTGCTGGGGTTGCGGTAGGACTTGCGGTGATGCCAGGCGGCCTCGACCAGCAGTCGGCGGGCGTGGGTATTGCCGGTCTTGGTGATCGATCCCTGCGAGCGTTGCCCACCGGAGGACGACTCGGTGGGCACCAAACCCAGGTAGGCGCCGATGGTGGAGCCGGTGAACCGGTGCCAGTCGCCGATCTCGACCGCGAGACCGAACCCGGTCAGCGTGGACACCCCCCGCAGGCAGCACAGCCGGTGCACGACAGGGGTGAACTCGCTGTTCAGCGCCATCTCGGTGATCGCCTTGTCCAGGCGGTCCCGCCGACCCTGGGTGAGCAGCACCGTCTCGAACGCCGAGTCGAACGCGGTCTGCAGCCCCAGCTGCGGGAACTGCTGCCCGCGGAGCCAGTGCTCGTGGGCACCGGTCCACGGCCGGCCGCCGGAATAGATGATCCCCTGCCGCAGCAGCAGTTTCGACAACCGATGACGGCTGCGCATCAGATCACCCCGGACGTCTTCCCTGGCCCGGACCAAGTCTCTGGCCGCCTCTTGTTCCAGGTCCGGCACCCGGACCGGCACGATCTGGTCCATCTGCAGCAGCCGGGCCAGATGCAGGGCGTCCCGGGCGTCGGTCTTCACCCGGTCACCCGGCGGGCGCTGCAACTTCGACGGCGCCGCGACCAGGCAGCGGACCCCGGCACCGGTCAACTCCCGGGCCAACCCGAACCCGGTCGGCCCTGCCTCATACGTCACTGCGACCGGGGCCGGCAGCTCCGCTAACCAGGACGACACACCGGCGAACGTCGGCGTCAACCGCCGCCGGAACACCTCACCGGTCACCGTGTCCAGACCGCACCCCACGATCGACCGTGCGTGCACATCCAGACCCACACTCGTACGCTCACTGAACACCGGGGCCTCCCGCAATTGTGGCGCTACCGACCGGGCCGCTCCCGGTCGGCAATCCACGACAACTTGCGAGAGAGGCCCCGGCCCGTCAACTCCGCGGGCCTCCCATACCGTCTAGGACGCTCCTGAATAACGGTCACTTGTGGGTTCGGGAGTTCGCTTTGGGACAGTGGGAGCGTTCGCGCGTGATCGGGCTGTCAGGCGTGGTCCTGAGTCGTCGCCCGGCCCTGGATGATTCTCCTGACTGATCGGAGGGACGGGCCGTTGCTCACGGCCCGGTGAGGTCTCGTGCCGGCCGGTCAGGCCGGTGCAATGGTCCACGTCCCGCTCACCCGCGTCAGCCCGAGGGTGAGCATTCGCCTGAGGTTGATCGCAGCGGCGCGGTGGTGCCACCAGTGGTCGTTCTTGGCGACGCCGCGGTAGCGGACTTTGCGGTTGCCGCGGACCAGCCAGGAGATCGATCGTTCGACCATCGGCCGGTGCCGTCGGTAGACCTGTTGGAAGTCCTCGGTTTCCGCTTGTCGACGGGCCGCCCTGAGCAGGCTTTCGTACTCGGTCAGCTTCAGCGATCGACCGGCGTCGCTGGTCGTGCATTGGGCCCGGAGCGGGCAGCCGCGGCAAGCCGCTCCGAAGGTGACGGACCATTGCGCGGTGATCGACCGGGTCACCCCGTTCGGGCAGGTGGCCGTCCTGGCCTCGGGGTCGACGGTGAAGTCGTCCAGGGTGAACCCGTCCGGCACGGCCGACCGCAGCGGGAACGGCTTGATCAACGCGATGTGCCCGGCATGGTCCAGTTCGGCCCGCGCGGATCCCGATCCGTACGCCGAATCGGCCAGCACGTGCAGCTTTTCGGTCTCCTGTGCCAGCAAGGTGGGTCCAACCTCGGCGTCGCTGTTGCCGCGTCCGCTGGCCATGGTCACCGCGCAGGCGGTGACCAGACCGGTGTCGGGTTCGACCGCGATGTGTGCCTTGAACCCGTCCTGCCGCCGGTGGACAGTCTTGTGGGCGTGCCGCGCCTCCGGGTCCACGGTGGAGATCACCCGGTCCGGGGCGACCCGCTGCGCGATCCGCCACCGTCCGTCGGTGCCGTCCGAGCCCTCGACCGGTTCCACGTCCTGCCCGGCGACCAACGCCAAGAGGGCGACCGCGTCCGCCGCCTTCGGTCCGAGCTCCTGGTCGGGCAGGTGTCCCAGCACCCGATGCGCGTCGGTGACCAGCGCATCGACAAGGGCCTCGCGGGCCTGCTGATCGTTCCAGGCGATCGCCGGTTTGCCCGGGTCGTCATAGTCGTGAGCCGAGCAGTGCTCGCCGACGACCTCGGCGGCGCCGGGTACCTCGCGGCGGACCCGGCGGATCGCCGCGATCAACTGGGTGACCGTGTCCTGGGTGGCGACCGCGTCGTCCAGGATCGTGGAATCCAACGCTCGCCTGCTCTTTCCAGCCAGCACCCCGGTCTGGTCCACGACCTGGCGGACCGCGTCGAAGATCCGGTTCGGCGACTGCGAAGCGGCCAGCCGACGCCGCCAGTACGTCAATGTCGTGGCATGGAACGCCGCAGCGGTCACCGGTAACCCGCACGCTGCCTTCCACCGCAGATCGAACGTCACCGAGTCCACCGTGTCCGCGTCGGACAGGCCGTGCAGAGCCTGCAGCACAATCACCGACGCCATCACGTCGGCCGGCACTGACGGGCGGCCCCGACCCGACGGAAACAGATCCGCGAACATGCCGTCCGGGAACACCTCCCGACGGTGCGCGGCCAGAAACGCGAACACGCTGCCCGGCTTGAGCAGCCCACCGACTACCGACTCGGCATCCAACAACTCACGCTGATCCCGCGACCGACCCTGCACACCAAGATCATCCCGAACACACAAGATCAACAGGGGCCGACATACGGATAATTCAGGAGCGTCCTAGCTGTACTGACCGGGGACGTTAGTCGACGCTTGCGGCGCTGGTAGAACTCGCGTCAGGGTCGCGGCATCGCCGGTGACATCCACGCCATGCGCGATAGCGGCGGGCAGAGGCATTGCGCCTTGCAGGAGGGCAACCAGTACCGGCCCGGGGCCTGCAACACGCGCCAGGGGGCTGACATCGCGCTGGCAAGGGTTCACCGTGATGGTCCCGTCGGCGGCGGTGAGGTCGAAGCCGTCGTCGAAGGTGCCGAACCGGATCACGATCGGTGGCTCGTCCGGTCTGTGATCCGCGAGGAGGAAGCGTGCCGGTTGGCTGAGCCAGTGCATCTGGAAGACCGCATCACTCGGCGCCTCTGGAACCGTCGGTGCACCCCACTTCAGAAGCTCGCGCAGCACTCCGTCCAGGGCCCGGCCACGCTCGGTAAGCCGATACGTTGGCGTGCCCGGGATTCCTGGGGCGGGCTCGCGGACGACGACACCGTTGGTCTCGAGGTCCCGCAGACGCTGGGTGAGCAGGTTCGTCGCGATGCCAGGCAGGCCGCGCTGGACTTCGCCAAAGCGCAATGCTCCCCCGATCAGCAGCTCACGCACGATCAGGAGAGTCCACCGGTCACCGACGACATCCAGGGCGCGAGCGATCGAGCAAAGCTGTCCGTAGGACTTCACCTGAACCCCCTTGACTTTATCAAGTGCCTGCTTGAAAGTATCAAGCACCATTCTCAC
The DNA here is from genome assembly GCF_000024365.1 of Nakamurella multipartita DSM 44233. Classification (NCBI taxonomy): domain Bacteria; kingdom Bacillati; phylum Actinomycetota; class Actinomycetes; order Nakamurellales; family Nakamurellaceae; genus Nakamurella; species Nakamurella multipartita. Next base: position 5,405,448 of record NC_013235.1, on the reverse strand, counting down.
ACCAAGGAGAGCCATGCCCGCCACCCTGTCTTCTGCCGCACCTCAGACACTCAAGGACTACTACCGGATCCTCGAGTCCGGCATCGACAGTTACCAGGACGGGGCTGACCTACGGCCTCTGCTGGATGACCACCTCGACTTCACGGGCTCCCTCGCTGGACACCTCCCCGACGCCACCGATGGCTTCCTGGGCGGGGTCGCCGGGTTCATCGCGACGGTCAAGCAGATCGAGATCATCCACGACGTGCACGGCACTAACAGCTCCGCCGTGCTCTACACGGCGACCATGCCCGGCGGTCCCATGACCTTCGCCGAGTTCTTCACCTTCGACGGCGGACGCATCGCGTCCTTGAACCTTCACTACAGCGGCCCCGAGTACATCGAGAAGGGTGGACGATGACAGCACAGAAGGACCTGGTCGAGCGAGTTCGTGACGCGCTAAGAGCTCGCAGCCCTCGTGAGGTGTCGATGTTCGGGGGAGTGTCGTTCATGGTCGAGGACCGGATGGTTGTCGCCGCTCGTCGGGAAGGGACGCTCCTGCTACGCATCGACCCCACTGACGCGGAAGACCTGCTCACCCGCCCTGGTGCTCACCCTGCGCTCATGGGCGCAGATCGCCCCATGGGCGACGGCTGGATCAGCGTCGAGCAGGCCGCACTCCAGGGACCTGGGCTCGAGTCCTGGCTCGAGCCAGCACTCACCTTCCATGCAGCGCACGGCGCCGAGTAGAGATCTCTACTCCAACTCCATCATCCGGTGGCCGGTCGCACACGCGGCCGGCCACCGATCTATCTCAGGAGGCACTTTGAGTCATCGCAATGCCGCGCTGACCCCACGTCATCGTCTACGAGTCGCACGCCTCGTCATCGAGGAAGGATGGCCGATCAGCGAAGTCGCTGCCCGCTTCCAGGTGTCGTGGCCAACCGTGAAGCGGTGGGTCGACCGCTACCTTGCTGGCGAGCCGATGCAGGACCGGTCGTCACGGCCGAAGTCTTCGCCGAACAAGACGAGCAAGAAGACGACAAAACGGTGCGTGAGCCTACGAATGCGCCTGAGGGAAGGGCCTATTCAACTCGCAGCCCGACTCGGCATCGCCCCGGCCACGGTCCACCGTATCCTCACGACCGCGCGCATGAATCGACTTTGCTACGTCGACCGTGCTACCGGCGAGCCGATCCGCCGATACGAACACGACCACCCTGGCTCGCTCGTGCACGTGGACGTCAAGAAGCTCGGGAACATCCCCGACGGTGGGGGCTGGCGATACGTCGGGCGACGTCAAGGATCGAGGAATCGTGCCGTCACTCCCGGCAAGCCGAAGAACAAGTGGCGCAACCCCAAGCTCGGGTATGCGTTCGTGCACACCATCATCGATGACCACTCGCGCGTCGCCTACACCGAGGTTCACAACGACGAATCCGCTGTCACCGCCGTCGGAGTCCTGCATCGAGCGGTCGAGTGGTTCGCCGACCGAGGGGTCGCAATTGAGCGCATCTTGTCCGATAACGGTGGTGCGTACCGTTCTCACCTGTGGCGAGACACGTGCGAGGCCCTATCGATCACTCCGAAGCGAACGCGGCCATACCGCCCACAGACCAACGGCAAGGTCGAGCGATTTCACCGCACCATGGCCGACGGTTGGGCGTATGCGCGCTGCTACACGAGCGAGAACGAACGCCGCGATGCCCTCCCCGACTGGCTCCACGAGTACAACCAGCACCGACCACACACCGCCTGCGGAGGCCAGCCGCCCTTCTCACGATTGATCAACGTCCCCGGTCAGTACAACTAGCCGTCCGGGTCACGCTCCGGACGAGGCCGCCGGAGCCGGTCGGTCCAGCCGGTAGACCACGTGCAGCGGCGGGTCGATCGGGTTGTCCGGGGGCAGGTCACCCTCGGCGATCCGGACGAAGCCGGCCTTCTCCAGGGCCCGCCAGGACGCCCGGTTGCCGGCCGCGACCGGCACGATGATCGACCCGGCCCGCGGGTGGGCGCGCCAGGTGTCGGCAGCCACGGCCGCGATGATCGTCGGCCCCAGGCCGCGGCCGGTGTCGGCCGGATCGCCGATCAGGTAGTCGATGGTCACCGCGTCCGCCGGGATGGTCATGATCGGCGCGATCTCGGTGACGTACTCCGGGTAGTCGTGCCAGTAGCTGCGCTGGACCAGCCCGACCGGTCGGTCGCGGCCGCGCTCGTCGGAGAGCAGGACCAGCAGGTCCTCGTTGGGCTCCTCGCCGCGGGCCGACGGGCCGAAATCGCGGTCGACCGCCGCCGCGGTGAACTCGTGGTTCCACCAGCGGGCCACGTGCGGGCGGCCGAGCCAGGTGGCGAGCAATCCAAAATCCGCCGGGGTCACGGCGCGGAATGTGACAGGTTCAGCGCGCATACTCCGATCATGCGCACCGAACACGATTCCGGCGGTCAGCTGCCGTCGGCGGGTCTGCCGGGCGTGCTGGTGCGGGCCATCGCGGCGACCCAGGCGGTCCAGGGCATCACCATCGCGCGCAACACCGACGACGCCCCGCTGGTGTACGCCAACGAGTCCTTCCAGCGGATGACCGGGTATGCCCCCGAGGAGATCCTGGGCCACAACTGCCGCTTCCTGCAGGGGCCGGACACCGACCGGGCCCAGGTCCGGCGGCTGCACGAGGCCATCCGCCGGCACACCGACATCAGCGTGATCATCCGGAACTACCGCCGGGACGGGTCGTGGTTCTGGAACAAGGTGTCCATCTCGCCGATCCACGAGCCGGGTAGCGACGAGGTCACGCACTTCATCGGCACCCAGATCGACGTCACCGATCTGGTCGAGACCGGCGGGGCGGACGTGCTCGGTCGGCTCTGAACCCGGCCGGCGGGCCGGTCCCCTCGAACTAGTCCAGGGCGGTGCGGGCGCCCGGCTCGATGGTCCGCGAGGTGTCCTTGAGGGCGACCCCGGACCGGCCGAGGGCGCGGGCGCCGGCGACCAGGCCGGCGGTCACCCGGGCCGCGGTCGCGTAGTCCAGGCCGCCGGGCGGGTGGATGTTCGACACGCAGTTGCGGTCGGCGTCGGAGCGGCCGGGCCGGGGCCCCTGGGTCAGGTAGATGCCCAGGCTGTCGGCCACGGACAGGCCGGGCCGTTCCCCGATCACCACGATCACCGTGCCGACCTCCAGGGCGGCGCCGATGTGATCGCCCAGGGCCACCCGGGCCTGGGTGGCGATCACCGGCGGGGTCAGCGTCCACCGGCCGGCGAACTCGGCGACCAGCGCGGCCAGCAGCGGGGCGGCGTGCTCGGCCAGGGCCCGGGGCGAGAGCCCGTCGGCGAGCACGACGGCGATGTCCCGGCTGCTCGGCAACCCCTCCAACGGGGTCAGGTCCAGCGGCTGGCGACCCAGGTCCGGGCGGCGCAGGTACTCGCTGCGGCCGGCCGCCCGGCTGGTCACGATCACCGGTTCGCCCAGGCCCAGGTCGCGCAGCGAGCCGGTCAGGGCGGCCGTGTCCAGCGGTTCGTGAACGGCGTCCCGGGCCGCCGCATGCGCGGCCCGGAACTCCAGCAGGTGCCGGGTGCTGACCGCGTCACCGGTCCGGCTCAGCCCGATCCGGGACGGTGTGGTCGCCCGCAGCCCGCTCCAGAAGTCCGGTCGCTGCTGGGGTGGCGGGTCGGCCGGCGGCTGCGCGTTCACCGGGCCCCCAGCACTTGCCGCAGCGCGGAGCCGGCCGGGTCGACCGACCGCACCCCACCCCGCTCATCGCCCAGACCGACGGCGGCCAACCAGGTCTCGAACTCCGGCGCGGGACGCAGGCCGAGCATCGCGCGGGCCGCCAGCACGTCGTGGAAGGACAGGCTCTGGTAGCCCAGCATCACGTCGTCGGCCCCGGGCACCGCGATGACGAAGCCCACCCCGGCCGCCGCGAGCAGGACCAGCAGGTTGTCCATGTCGTCCTGATCGGCCTCGGCGTGGTTGGTGTAGCAGACGTCCACCCCCATCGGCAGGCCGAGCAGCTTGCCGCAGCAGTAGTCCTCCAGCCCGGCCCGGACGATCTGCTTGCCGTCGTAGAGGTACTCGGGGCCGATGAAGCCGACCACCGTGTTCACCAGCAGCGGCGCGAACTCCCGGGCCAGCCCGTACGCGCGGACCTCGAGCGTCTGCTGGTCGACCGGCTTGCCGTCGGTGCCCAGGTGGGCGCCGGCCGACAGGGCCGAGCCCTGGCCGGTCTCGAAGTACATGACGTTGTCGCCGACAGTGCCGCGGCCCAGCTCCAGCGCGGCCGCCCGGGCGTCGGCCAGCATGCCCAGCTCCACCCCGAAGGACTCGTTGCCGCCCTGGGTGCCGGCGATCGACTGGAACACGAGGTCGACCGGGGCGCCCCGACCGATCAGGTCCAGGGTGGTCGTGACGTGGGTGAGCACGCAGGTCTGGGTGGGAATCTCGAAGTGGGCACGGATGTCGTCGAGCAGGTGCAGCAGCTCGGCGACGGTGGCCGGCGAGTCGGTGGCTGGGTTGATGCCGATCACCGCGTCCCCGGAGCCCAGGAGCAGACCGTCCAGCACGGCCGCCGCGACGCCCCGGGCGTCGTCGGTCGGGTGGTTGGGTTGCAGCCGGGTGGCCAACCGGCCGGGGACGCCGATCGTGCTGCGGAAGGCGGTGCTGACCCGGGCCGCCTTGGCCACCGTCATCAGGTCCGCGTTGCGCATCAGCTTGCTGACCGCGGCGACCATCTCCGGGGTCAGCCCCGGGGCCAGGGCGGTCAACTCGACGGCGGCGGTGGGCGAGGTGGCGATGGCCAGCAGCCGGTCCCGGAACTCGCCGACCGTCCAGGCGGCCAGCGGCGCGAAGGCCGCGGCGTCGTGCCGATCCAGGATGAGCCGGGTGACGTCGTCGGTGTCGTAGGGGACCACCGGGTGCTCCAGGAGGGTGGCCAGCTCGACCTCGGCCAGCGCCCACTGGGCGGCCGCCCGTTCGGCGTCCGACGTCGCCGCGCAGCCGGCCAGCTGATCGCCGGAGCGCTGGGGGGTGGCCCGGGCCAGCAGTTCCACCACCCCGTCGAACTGGTAGGTGTGACCGCCCAGGCTCTGCCGGTAGACGGTCACACGCCGCTCCGGTCAACCCGGTCCGACCCTGGCGCCGTCATCGGGGTCAGCGCTCCGTCAGTTCGGACTCGGCTGCGGCCAGCGCCGCGAACTCCTCGTCGGGGGAGTGGGCGACCAGGTGTCGCCGGCTGTACAGGCCGAAGTAGGCCATGAACGCGGCGAACACGCCCAGGCACCACAGGGCCGCCGTGCTGTCGACCAGGAACGTGGCCACCACCGCGAACACCGCGACGACCAGCGCGAAGCCGGTGGTCACGACGCCGCCCGGGGTGCGGTACGGCCGGGGCATCCCCGGCTCGCGCACCCGCAGCACGATGTGGCTGATCATCATCAGCACGTAGCTCACGGCGGCGCCGAACACGGCCATGTTCAGCAGCATCGCCCCTTGACCGGTCAACGACAAGGCGAAGCCGATCAGCCCGGGCACGATCAGGGCCAGCATCGGGGCCTTGCGGTGGTTGGTCACCGACAGGCTCCGCGGCAGGTATCCGGCCCGGGACAGCGCGAACAGCTGTCGGGAGTAGGCGTAGATGATCGAGAAGAACGAGGCGATCAGGCCGGCCAGGCCGATGTAGTTGACCACCGTCGCCACCGCCGACCCGCCCAGCGCCTCCACCAGGGGATTGCCCGAGGCCGACATCGCCGCCGCCCCGCCCGCACCGGGCACCAGCAGCAGGACGGTCGCCGCGCTGACCAGCAGCACGCCCATGGCCGCGATGATCCCGCGGGGGACGTTGCGGGCCGGCTCGGCGGCCTCCTCGGCGGCCAGCGGGACGCCCTCGACGGCCAGGAAGAACCAGATGGCGAAGGGCACCGCGGACCAGATGCCCAGGTAACCGAAGGGCAGGAAGCTGCTGGCGCCGGCCGCGTCGGTCGGGGCGATGTCGGTGAGGTTGGCCGCGTCGAACAGGCCGACCGCCGCGACCGCGAACACGATCAGACCGATCACGGCGATCGCGGTGATCACGAACATGACCTTGAGCGCCTCGCCGACGCCGGCCAGGTGGATACCGATGAACACCGCGTAGGCGGCCAGGTACACCCACCAGCCGTCGGTGATGCCGAACAGCCCCAGGGACTGGACGTAGGCGCCGATGAAGGTGGCGATCGCGGCCGGCGCGATCGCGTACTCCAGCAGGATCGCGGTGCCGGTGGCGAAGCCTCCCCAGGGTCCCAGGGCGCGCCGGGCGAAGGTGTACCCGCCGCCGGCCGCGGGCAGCGCGGAGGACATCTCGGCCATACCCAGCACCATCGCCAGGTACATCCCGGCGATCACCACGGTGGCGATCAGCAGACCACCGAACCCGCCTTCGGCGAGTCCGAAGTTCCACCCCGAGTAGTCGCCGGAGATCACGTAACTCACGCCGAGGCCGGCCAGCAGCACCCATCCGGCGGTGCCGGTGCGCAGCGACCGGCGGGCCAGATAGTCGCCGGACTCGGTGGTTCCGGTTCCGGTTCCGGTGGGGCCGGCCGCGTCAGCGGCGGCGGGGGTGGGGGATTCGGGCGGCGAGGCAACCATGTGCCCTCCCAATCGGGTCGGCGGGCCGAACGTCGTCACCATCGCAGGGCGACGTTGCCGGCCCATGAACGGTCCGAGTCGGCGCCGATCCGGCCGGTCGCCCGCCGCCCGCAGTGCGAACGGCCGGCCGATGGGGCAGGTTCGACGGGTGATCACTTCCGACCCGCCCCGGCCGGACCGCGTGACCGGCCGCCGGCACATCGCCGCCCGGGTCGATGACGTCGTCAACGCGCTGCGCAACCGGCTGTTCCGGCGCCGGGGCTGGCGACCTCGGATCGTCCCGTACACCGGTTACGGGTCCACCCACGAGGTTCGCCTGCTGGCCCGAGTGCTGCTGGCGCCGCCGGTGACCGACCGGGACCCTCGCATGGACGCGGCCGCCGACCCGGACCCGGACTCGACCGCGGCCCGGCAACGCGCGACCCGGGGCTGGCGCCGGTTCCTGACCACGCCGATCCCGGCGGCCCGGGTGGAGGTGGACGTCGACGGCAGCACCTATCACCTGGTCACCGACCGGCGTGGGTACCTGGACGCGCGGATCGCGGTCACGCTGCCCGCCGGCTGGCACGACCTGCCGATCCGGGTCGACCGCGGGCGGCCGTCGCGGCTGCGGGTGCGGGTGGTCGGCGACGAGCCGACCCTGGGCATCGTCAGCGACATCGACGACACGGTGATGATCACCCACCTGCCGCGGCCGCTGCTGGCCGCCTGGAACACCTTCGTCCTGCGCGAGTCGGCCCGCGTCGCCGTGCGCGGCATGGCCGAGCTGTACCGGCAGATCCTGGCCGCGCACCCGCAGGCGCCGGTGATCTATCTGTCCACCGGGGCCTGGAACGTGGCGCCGACGCTGACCCGGTTCCTGGCCCGGCACGGCTTCCCGGAGGGCCCGCTGCTGCTGACCGACTGGGGGCCGACGAACACCGGCTGGGTGCGCTCGGGCCGCCAGCACAAGCACGACACGCTGCGCCGGCTGGGCCGGGAGCTGCCCCAGGTGCGCTGGTTGCTGGTCGGCGACGACGGGCAGCACGACCCGCAGATCTACGACGACTACGCGGCCGAGCACCCGCAGCAGGTCCTCGGCATCGCCATCCGCCGGCTCACCGCGACCCAGCAGGCGTTGACCACGACGGCGACCCACCGGGCGCCGGCTCCGCACGTGCCCACCGTCCGGGGCAAGGACGGGTTCGCGCTGGTCGCGGCCCTGCGGGCGGCCGGGTTGCCGCCCCGGTAGGCCGGTTGGTCAGAGCCGGGGGTCCGGGCCGGTGGGGTTCGCGCCGGGTGTGTGGGCCGGTGCCGGGGGTCAGCCGGCCGCGCCGGTGGCCCGGCTCTCGCCGGCCGAGCCCTCGCCGGTCCGGGTCTGCCGGACCTGGTGACGTCCGGCCGCCCCGCCGGCCAGCGCCGCCACGGCGACGGTGACCAGCGCGCCCAGGATCATCGCCGGCGCCTCGCCCGGCCCCAGCAGGCCGACCTGGGTGGCCAGCGTGGCCGCGGCCACCGGCACGCCCATCTGGGCACAGGACAGCGCGGCCAGGCTCATCGGTTGCCGGGTCAACGCCCCGACCAGGTGCGCGAGCAGCGCGCCCAGCCCGAGCAGCAGGCCGAGCAGGATCAGGCTCGGATGCTGGCCCAGGTCCCGCACGTCCAAGGAGGCGCCCAGCCAGACGAAGAACAGGGGCGCGAAGAAGCCGTCCGAGATCGCGAACAGCTGCCGGGCCAGCCGTCGCGGTTCGCCGATCGCGGCGATCGCCAGGCCCAGCGCGAACCCGGCCAGCATCACCGACACGTGGGTGGCCATGGCCACGGCGGCCAGCGCGAACAGCACCAGCAGGCTGATCCGCAGCTCGAGCGCGAACTTGCGGTTCTCCGACACCCGGTGCAGGTGCCGGCGCAGGCCGGTGCGCTCACCCCAGCGCAGCAGCAGGAAGGCCGCGAGCGCGCAGCCGATCACGGCCAGCGCCCCCAGGGCGGCCCGGCCGGCGTGGGCCGGGTCGATGACCAGCGGCAGGGCCACGATGCAGGCGGCGTCGGCCACCGCGACCTGGGGCAGGAGTTGGAGCACCCCGGACCCGGTGAGGCCGAGCGAATCGACGATGGGCAGCACGATCGCCGCCGACGACGAGGCCATCAGCACCGCGTAGATGGCCCCGTTGCCGGTGCCGAAGGCGGTGGCCAGCCCCACGCCCAGGGCGGCCGCGAGGGCGCCGACGAGCGCGGCCCGGGCCAATCCGACGCCGATCCCCTGTCGCAGCCGCGGGTCCAGGATCGGCACGTGCGAGCCGGCGACGAACATGACCAGGGCGAAGCCGATGTCGGCCAGGAAGGTGAAGGTCGGGTTGCCGGTGTCCAGGATCTGCAATCCGGAGCGGCCGAGCAGGACACCGGCCAGCAGCTCGCCGACCACGACCGGGATCCGCCAGCTGGTTCGGGCGGCCAGCAGCGGTCCGGCCAGCCCGGCCGTCACGATCACCGCCAACGTGCCGAAGTCCACCCGACCTCCCTCACCCGGCGGCCAGGCCCGCGGCGCCGCCGGACTCCGGCTGACACCCGGCCGCTGATCGGCGACGATAGCCCCATGGAGATCAGCCAGGCCGTCGAGTTCGTCCGGGCCAACGATCATGCGGTGTTGGCCACCCGTCGCCGGGACGGCAGCCCGCAGCTGTCCCCGGTCAATGCGGGGGTGGTGGACGGGCGGGTGTGCATCTCCAGCCAGGCGCCGCGGGCCAAGGTGCGCAACATCCGCCGGGACCCCGCAGTGAGCGTGCTGGTGCTGCCGGAGGCCTTCTACGGCGGGTGGGTGCAGCTCGACGGGACGGCCGAAATCGTCGACCAGCCCGCGGCGCTGGACCTGTTGGAGCAGGTGTACCGGGCGATCCGGGGCGAGCATCCGGACTGGGACGACTACCGGGCGGCGATGATCCGCGACGAGCGGGTCGTCATCGCGATCACCCCGACCCGCGCGGTCGGCGGCTGAGACCGGACGCGCGGGTCGGGGTCGGGGCTCAGCGCCGGGAGCGGGAGCCCCCGGCGATCAGGTTGATTACCAGTAGCAGGCCGATCGCGCCCAGGCAGGCCACCCCGAAGCTGGACCAGCTCCACTCGTAGGTCCAGGCCTTGCCGGTCGTCCACTGGTAGATGAAGCCGGCCAGCACCGCGCCCAGGATGCCGACGATGATGTTCATGATGCAGCCCCGGCGGTCCCGGACGACCAGCGAGGCGATCCAGCCGGCCAGGGCGCCGAAGACGATCCACGACAGCCAACCCATGGCGTTACTCCTTGGTCTGCTCGACGGTGCCGGTCAGGGCGGTGAGGGTGGCCAGCGCCTGTTCCGGGTCGGCGCCGCGGCCGACGGCGACGCCGACGAGGTAGCAGGTCAGCGGGCCGGCGATGCGGGCCACCCCGTGCGCGACGTCCCGGGTCAGGTCCAGCAGCGCGTCCCGGCGGTCGGTCGGGATCAAGTCCGCGGGCAGGTCCAACGCCGCGCAGGCCTGGCCGATCCAATCATCCAAAGTGCTCATCCCTCGAACGTAGCGGCCCGGCCCGGACGCCCGGATCAGGGTCCTCCCTGACCACCCCTAGCCCGGCCCCCACCCCTGGCCCGGCCCCCCACCTGCTGTTGATCATGGGAGGAGTGCCGTTTTCGCGGCCGGACAGCGGCACCCTTCCCATGATCAACAGCGGCTTGGGGGGCTCGGGGGTGGGCTCGGGGGCGGTCCGGGCGGGGTCAGCTCGGGCGGGGGGAGGAGTGCTCGTCGGAGTGCGGGTTGGCCCGCAGCGAGCCGGGGTGGGCCTTGGCCGAGGGGTCGTTCTTGGTCTTGATCAGGCTGGCTACGGTGGTGATGGCCAGCACGACGACGATGACCACCAGCGAGGCGTTGGTCGAGACCGTGGGCACCCCCGGCCAGATGCCGTGCGCCCAGTGCAGCACCAGCTTGACCCCGATGAACGCCAGGATGATCGCCAGGCCGGTGGACAGGTAGACCAGCCGGTCCAGCAGGCCCTTGACCAGGAAGAACAGTGCCCGCAGGCCGAGCAGGGCGAAGGCGTTGGCGACGAAAACGATGTAGGGCTCAGCGGTCACCCCGAACACCGCCGGGATCGAGTCCAAGGCGAACAGCAGGTCCGTGCTGCCGATCGCGATCAGCACGATGAACAGCGGCGTGGCCAGCTTCTTGCCGTCGATCCGGGTGAACAGCCGCCCGCCGTCGTACTCGGTGGTCACCGGGATGACCTTGCGGGTCAGCTTGACCAGACCGTTCTCCTGCACGTCCGGGTCCTGGTCGCGGTGCCGGAACAGCTGGATCGCGGTGAAGATCAACAGCAGCCCGAAGAGCAGGAACATGACCGCGAACAGGTCCAGCAGGGCGGCGCCGACCACGATGAAGATGGCCCGCAGGATCAGCGCGATGATGATGCCGAAGGTCAGCACCTTGTGCTGGTGCGCCTCGGGCACCGCGAAGGTGGTCATGATGATCACGAAGACGAACAGGTTGTCGACCGACAGGCTCTTCTCGACGATGTAGCCGGCGAAGTACTGCGCCCCGAAATCCGCCCCGGCGTACCACATGAAGGCCAGGCCGAAGGCGACGGCGATCAGGATGTAGAAGACCGACCAGCCGACCGCCTCCTTGAATCCGACGGCATGCGGCCGGGCCGCCGCGAAGATCAGATCGAAGGCCAGCAGGCCGACGATCAGCACGATGGTGACGGTCCACCACAGGACACTGAGCTCGAGCAACGGGGGTCTCCTCGTTCCGGGCGCGCGGCGACTTTTCGCATGATCAACTGGCCGCGTCGCCGATCAGTTCCCCCCTTTCCCAGGCGTTGCCCAGATCTTTCACAGCGGCCCGGCCGGCGGCCGGCCGGGCGGGTCGACGTGCCCGTCGCGGATCACGTGCTGCAGCGTCTCGTAGGCGTTGAACGTCTCCCGGCCGAGCGTGCGGTAGGTCCGCGCGGCCCCTTGAGATAGGTGTCCACGGTGGAGGTGGCGGCGGGCGGATCCATCAGCCGGCCGATGTCCCCCCGGCCCACGCCCTGGGCCAGCAGCTCGAACACCTGGATCTGGCGTGGAGCCAGGTGGCCGACCAGGTTCTCGTCGGTGAGCAGGGCATGGGCCAGGCGGCTGGACACGGCCAGCTCCCCGGTTCGAGCGGTCCGCAGAGCGTCGATCAGCAGGTGCGCCGGGTCGGACTTGAGCACCAGACCGACCGCACCGGCGGCGATGGCCCGACGGACCGGGATCGGACGTTCCTCCGCGGTCAGGATCAGCACCTGCGGCCCGGCCGCCCGGACGGCCCGGACGTTGCCGGTCGGGTCGGCCTCGTCGGCCGGGACCCCGAGATCCAGGTCCAGCAACACGACGTCGGCGGTGCCGCCCCCGCCGGCCAGCAACTCGGCAACCGACGCCGCGGTGCCGATCACCTGCACCCAGGGGGCGTACTCGCGCACCGTCCACAGGATGCCGTTGAGCACGAACGGGTGATCGTCGACCGCGGCCAGCCGCAGCGGCGCGTCCTCGGGTCCGGTCATGCCACCCAGCCAATTCCGGCGCCGGCCGGGACGGAAGTCCCCGGGTCAGGTGACAGCCCGGGGGTGGCCGCCGGGGTGACGCGGGCCGGGTCGACCCGGATGAGCAGGAAGTCCGGACCGTGCAGGACCGTCGCGTCCAGGTCCGCGGCCACGGCGGTCAGCGACGGGTCGAGTGGTGCCGGGGTGACCATCAGGCTGACCGTCCGGGACCGGGCGCCGGTCACCGTGAGCACGGTGCGCAGCGGCTGGTCCGGCCCGGCCAACGCCGCGGTGAGCAACCGGGCAGCCAGCCCGGGCGGCAGCGCCGACGGGCCGCCCGAGTCGGCGATGATCTCCACGGTGCGACCCGCCCGCCGGGCCCGGGCGATCAGCTCACGCGCCCGGTCGTCGATCTGCGACCCCAGCCGGATGTCGTCGCGCACCGCCGCCTCGAGCGTGCCGGCCTCGCGTCGCACCTCGGCCGAGTCCAGGTCGAGCCGGCCGTCACCGACCGCACTCAGGAACGGCAGCACCCACCCGCGGACCCGACCCAGGCGAGCGGTGAGCACCTCCCGGGCCACCCGGAACTGCTCACCGGCCGCCCGCGCATGACGCGCCAGCTCCTCGTCCCGCCGGATCGACCGGGCCATCCGGTCGATGGTCAACCGGCCGCCGAGCAGGCAGACCACCCCGAGCACGTTGGCCGCGATGGCCGGCAGCCCGGGCACGATCAGGCTGCCGTCGGGGGCCAGGTCCAGCAGCACGACCGCGGCCATGGCGGTCGCGCCGATCGCGCCGACCAGCGACTCCCAGGGCGGTCGGAACATGGCGATCAGGGCCATGGCCGGGGCCCCCACGCCGGCGGCGAAATAGGCCACCGAGATGTTGCCGCCCGGCACCAGCCCCCGACCGCCGACGAACGCGGCGAGCACCGCCGCGGCGATGAGGACGACCGAGTGCCACCCGGCCATCGGGTGCCGGGTGACCCATCCGGCCGCGGCCACCGTGAGCACCGTGACGACGCCGACCGCGAGCAGCGCGAACCGGGGGTCGGAGAGCAGGTGGTGGTGCAGCACGGCCTGGATCACCACGAAGAACAGGATCGGCATGGTGGCTCCGAGCACGATCCGGTTCCGGGTGCCGGCGAGGTCGGCGAGCCGCCGGGAGGCGATGCACCCGGACTCGGGGATCCGCCAGGCGAGCTCGACGGTGGTGCCCCCGCCCGTGGTCGAGGTGACCGTGGCCGACCCGCCGACCTCTCTCACCCGGGCCAGGATCGACTGGCGCAGGCCCAGCGGGCCGTCGAGCACCGTCGTGGGGTCGAAACCGCGACCGTCGTCGACGATCTGGATGGCGGCGCCGTCGCTGTCCAGGGTGGCCTCGACGAGCACCGCGTCGCACCCGGCGTGCCGTTCGCTGTTGCGCAGCGCCTCACCGGTCGCCCCGCTCAGCGCCTCGACCACCCGGTCCGGCAGTCGGCCCGCGCCGGCCAGCCGCAGCCTGACGGGCAGGCCCGATCGATCGGTCAGGTCCTGCAGTTCCTGGCGCAGATCACGCGGGGCGGGCGGGCCGGCGACCGCCGCGCGCAGCAGATCGGCCGCCCCGGTGGCCATCGCCCGGACCCGGGACGCCTCGATCGCCCCGGCCGGCAGCGCAACGGCCCGCAGGGCGTGGATCACCTCGTCGTGCAGCAGCCGGGAGGCCGCGCGGTCCTGCCGGTCCGCCGCCCGGGCCGCCTCGGTCCGGGCGAACTCGGACTGGCGGGCGCGGGCGGACCCGTCGGCGATCACCGCGGTCTGCCGCCAGGCCGGCACGAACACCACGCCCACGGCCACGAAGACCAGCGCCAGGGTCACCTCCGAGACCGCGGTGACCCAGCCCGCGGCGGCGCCGGACGCCGGTAGGACCCGGATGAACACGTACCCGGCGACCGCGGCGACGACCACGACCACCGCCCGTGCGGTCGGCAGCACCCCGACGACCAGCACGAAGGCCGGCACCATCAGCTGCCAGGCCCACCAGACGGCCGGCATCCGGGACGGGTCGAGGACGCTGGCCAGCACGACGAACTGGGTGATCAGCAGGACGGTGACGGTCAGGTAGGCCAGCCAGGGCGGCCGGTCCCCGGCGGCGATGACCGCCCCGGACCCCAGCAGCACCGCCGCCCCGACGATCACCGCCACGGCCCCGGCCGGCGCGGTCGCAGCCACCGTGCCCCGGATGTAGTCGGTCGAGATCAGCACGTCGTTGACCACGACGATCGCGTAGACCAGGCCCAGCGCGCGCTCGAACCAGGTCGCCCAGGGTTGCTCGGCCGGCCCCCGGGCCGGCCGCGCCCGCAGGCGCGCAACGGTGCCCCCCACCATGCCCACCGGGTCATTCTCGCCGTTGCGCGACAAAACGGGTGTCCCGAACTCAGGGGACGTGACCGCGACCGCCGGCGAGGGTCAGGGTGAGGCCACGGCGGCGGTGGTCGGGTCGATCGCGGGGGCATCCCGGGGGGAGGCAGGTCACCTGGAGGTGGGGGCCATCGCCGCCCCGCGGATCGGGCCGTCGGGGCCCGGTCCTGGCTCACGATCCCCGGGGGGATCGGAAAGGAGATCGTCGATGATCACGACCGAGTCCGAGGTCCAGACCAGGAGCCGGGCCGGCTGGCTGGCCCGGCTGGCGGTGCTGGTGGCGCTGATCGGCGGCCTGCTGGCCGCGTCGACCACCGCGGCCAGCGCGAGCGCGGCAGCCACCGCCGGGGCACGGACGGCCAAGATGGCCGCCGCGCCGATGGCGACGATGACGGCCAGCTGCGGGGGCGGCCGCTGCACCGTCTACCTGTCCAAGGCCGAGACCCGGGATCTGGCCGCCGGCCGGGTGCCCGGCCTGCCCGGCGGCGTGCCGTGGCAGCTGCGGGCCGGCTACTACGCCTTGGCCTACGGGCACAAGTGGTTCGCCCAGCAGTACGCCAATCGCGGGTGGTGCTCGGGCTTCCGGCTGAGCATCTACCCGTGGGAGTCCCAGGGCTACTTCGGCTACGCCTGCTGACGCTCCGGGCCGGCCGGCCACCGTGCGCACGCCGCGCCGGTGGCCGGTCGGCCGTGGTTCTCAGGTGTCAGGTGTGGTCGTCGTGCTCGCCCTGCAGGTGGGCGTCCGCGTCGGTATAGGTGTTCGTCCCGTCACCGGGGCGCGACCACTCGGTGGGCTCGACCGGATAGCGCAGCCGGGCGGGATCGGGGCGGCTGCCCGGCCGGGTCACCGCGCCGCCGGCCCGCTCCCGCTTCTTGGTGGCCAGCGCGCCCAGCGCCTCCAGGATGACCCGGTGCGCGTTGTTGACGGTGTTGTCGGCGTGGTCGTACGGCGGCGAGACCTCGACCACGTCCATCGCGACCAGCGGGGTCTCCAGCGCGATCTGCCGGACCGCCCGCAGCAGGTCCGCCGGGTTCATCCCGCCCGGCTCCGGAGTTCCCGTACCGGGGGCGAAACCCGGGTCGAGCACGTCGATGTCGACCGACAGGTAGAGCCAGTCGCACCCGTCGCCGGCCCGGGCGATGGCGTCGGCGATGACCGGCCGCATGCCCCGGTCCCACACGTCGTGCATCAGGTGCCACGTCATCTCCTGCTCGCGCATCCAGTCGAAGACCTCCGGCGGCGGCCAGTAGCCGCGCAGCCCGACCTGGACGAAATTGCGTCCGCGGATCGCGCCCGACTCGATCAACCGGCGCATCGGGGTGCCGTGCGAGTGCAGGTGCCCCTCGATGCTGTCCGCGGTGTCGGCGTGCGCGTCGAAGTGCAGCAGGCCGACCTTGCCCCAGCCGTACTTGCGGGCGACCGCGGTGGCCGCCGGGTAGGTGATCGAGTGGTCGCCGCCGATGATCATCGGGAAGGCGTCGGCCCGCAGCACGTCGGTGACCTTGGCCTCGATGTTGCGTTGCGACCGCGCCGACTGGCCGTGCGGGCAGTAGGCGTTGCCGGCGTCCACCACGTCCAGCCACTCGAAGATGTCCAGACCCAGGTCCAGGTGGTAGGTGCCGGGGTCATAGGCGTTGGACCGCATGTACTTCGGACCGAACCGGGCTCCCGGCCGGTAGGTCGTGTTGATGTCCATCGGCGCGCCGACGATCGCCACGTCCGGCCGGCGCTGGGCCAGTCCGGCCGCGGTGGCCACCCAGTCCCGGGAACTGAACGTGGGCAGACCCTCGTCGTCGTTCTCCGACTGGCCGGCCGTTGCCGGCTTGCTCCCGCCGCTCATCGAGTCCTCCGCTGCTCATCCACCCTCGGTGGTGGGACCAACCAGATGGGGTGCCCGTGCGTCCTCACGGCGTGAGCTCGATGACCACGCCCTCACCCGGGCCCTCCTCTTCGCCCCCATCTTCGGCTACCGCCCGGCTTCCCGCTGTCCGCGGGTCGGCCGGCGGCGGTGACCGCGGTGGGCCGGGCCGGCCCCGCCGCTCGTGGCGGGGGTTGGGTGTGGCCGCGGCCGCGGTGATCCTCGCGCTGGGCATCCTGTTCGCGCCGCGGATCCCGTCGCTGAACGGGGTGGGCTCGGCCTGGAGCAGCTTCCTGCCCTGGACCGCCGTGCTGATCGTGCTGCTGGCCGCCCTGGCCGCGATCCGCCGGTCGTGGTGGGCGGCGGCCGCGGTGACCATCACGGCGCTGGTCTGGTCGGTCACCTTCGTCCCGCAGTTGCTGCCGGCCCGGGCGGCCGCGCGCGCCGATCTGCTGGTCGCCACCCAGAACATCGGGGCCGCCAACGACGACCCGGCGGCCACCGTGCGCGGGCTGCTGGGCACCGGGGCCGGCCTGGTCGCCGTGCAGGAGATCACCGGCCCGGCCGAGTCGGCGCTGGACACCCTGGACGCCGCCTACGCCGACCACGTCCGGGTCAGCACCGTGGGCCTGTGGTCGCAGTGGGCGATGGACACTCCGGAGCCGCTGGAACTGGGCCTGAGCTGGGCCCGCGCGTTCCGCACGGTGGTGCACCACCCGGACGGCGACATCGCCGTGTACACCGTTCATCTGCCCTCGGTCCGGCCGGGCGAGACGGCCCAGCGGGACGAGGCGGTCGCCGAGCTGGCCGCCCTGGTCCGGGCCGACCAGGCCGGCCGGGTGCTCGTGCTGGGCGACCTGAACACCGCCAGCACCGACTCCGCCCTGAACCCGTTGACCGACCTGCTGGCCGATTCGCGGGCCACCGTCGGCGGCGGCTTCGGCTTCACCTGGCCGGCGACCTTCCCGATCACCCGGCCCGATCACGTGCTGGCCCGGGGGTTGACCCCGGTCAGCGACCAGGTGATGGCCGCCGGCGGCAGCGACCACCGGCTGGTGCTGGTCGGCCTGACGGCCCGCTGACCGGGGCCCGGCCCCGGGTCTACCCGAGCAACCAGGCCTCGACCGGGTCGCCGGCGTCCAGGTGGGTGACGTCCTCGGGAATGACGAGCATGCAGTCCGCCCCGGCCAGCCAGGCCAGCAGGTGCGAGCCGGGACCGCCCCAGGCGGCCACCGTGCCCTCGACCGCGTTCAGGTGCCCGCGGCGGAACTGGCGCTTGCCGGCGGGGGAGTCCAGCGGGGCCGAGAGCGGGGCGGTGACGGTCGGCCGGGTGATGTCCGGGTGGCCCATCGCGGCGCGGGCCGCCGGACGCAGGAAGACCTCGAACGAGACGTAGGAGCTCACCGGGTTGCCGGGCAGCGTCACCACCGGGATGTCGCCGTACCGCCCGGCCCCCTGCGGCATGCCCGGCTGCATGGCCACCTTGGCGAACTCGACGCCCTGCCCGGTGAGTGCGTCCTTGACCACCTCATAGGCCCCGGCGGAGACCCCGCCGGAGGTGACGATCAGGTCGGTGCCGGCGGCCGCTCGATCCAGCCCGGCCCGCAGCGCCGCGACCTCGTCGACCACGAAGTGCTCGATGGTCGCCCACGCGCCGATGGCGGTGAACGCGGCGGCCAGCATCGGCGCGTTCGACTCGTAGATCTGGCCCGGGGCCAGCGGCCGGCCGGGGGCGACCAGCTCGGTGCCGGTGGACAGCACCAGCACGCGCAGCGGCCGGCGAACCGGCAGATCGGCGTACCCGAGGGCGGCGGCCACCCCGATCTGGGCGGCGCCGATGACGGTGCCGGCCGGCAGCACGACGTCGCCGCGGTGTACGTCCTCGCCGATGGTGCGGATGTGGATGCCCGGTGCCGGGGCGGAGTCGATGCGGACCCGGTCGGCGCCGCCGTCTGTGCGCTCGACCGGCACGATCACCTCGGCCCCCGGGGGCAGGGGTGCGCCGGTCATGATCCGGGCGGCGGTGCCCGGCGTCAGCGGCCCGACGTCGGTCCGGCCGGCGGGGATGTCCTGGCTCACCGGCAGGGTGGCCGGCAGGGCCGCGACGTCGGCCGCCCGGACGGCGTAACCGTCCATCGCCGAGTTCGCGAAGGGCGGCAGATCCAGCGGCGCGCGCAGGTCCTCACCCAGCACCAGACCCAGGGATTCGGTCAACGTTGTCGCTTCGACGGGGGTCGGGACCAGCAGGTCCGCGATCACCCGGGCGTGTTCGGTCACGGTGCGCATGGGCTCATCCTGCCTGACCTCGGGTATTGCGTCCCGTCACCGAGAACCGCTGGAATATCACCCATTTCCGACGACACCAGCCCTGCGGGCCTGCGGTACGGTCTTGGGGCGCCGGTGCTACCCGCCGCGCATTGGGGAGGATCACGGATGAGTTCTGTGCAGTATTCACTTTGCAGCACCGCCGGCCTCGACGCGGTCACCGACACGCCGGATGCCGCCGCCGCCACCCTCGTGCGTCACCTGTCCGAGGCGGGAACGTCTCGCTCCGTCGACTGGATGATCACCGGTCCGGGTGACCGGGTGCATCACGGGCGATTCAGTCCCCCGGTCGTGGGGTCCTCGGCCGCCGCCGTCGCCGACCACGTCGACGCCGTGCACGGTCAGCTGCTCCGGGATGCCGCCCGGCTGATGTACGTGGGTTCGCCCCGCCGGCGCTGATCCGAACGGGTTATCCGGCGGCCGCCGCCCGGACGCGCTCGGCCACCTCATCGGGTGACATCTCCCCGCCGCCGCGGCGCTCGATCTCGGCGACCAGCTCCGCCCGCTGCTCCAGCGCGCACACCGCCACCACCGAGCCGTCGGGCAACGGCACCGCCGCATCGAGCGCGGCGACCAGGCCGCTCAGTTCGTCGGCCGACTCGGTCACGTCGACCACACCCGCCTCGGCCGCGCCGGCCCGCCAGATCGCTTCCATCTCGCCCGCTTGACGACCGCGGGTGTACTTGGTCCGGCCGGCGACCAGCAGCCGGTCGGCCGATCGCCCGGCGATCGCCCCCATTGCGTGGATGGCCTCGTCCGGCCGGTCCCCGGCGGTGCCCAGCACCACCGCCAGCTCGCCGCCGGGCAGGGTCAACGCCCGGGCCACGGCCAGCAGCGACTCCAGCGAGGCCTCGTTGTGGGCCAGGTCGAGCACCACCGCCCGGCCACCCAGGCGGTAGACGTTGAGCCGGCCCGCGTTGTGCGCGGCGCCGGTGGTGAACGTGCGCAGGCCCTCGCGGACGGCCGGCAGCGGCACCCCGATGGCGATCGCCGCGGCGGTGGCGGCCAGCGCGTTCGCGGTGTTCACCCGGGACGCCCCGGCCATCGTCAACGGCACGTCGGCCAGGGCGATCACGTCGGTCGGGTCGTGGCCGCGGCCCAGGATCACGATCTGCCCGTCGATGACCGTGATGGCCCGGCCGCCGGCCTCCAGGGCGTCGTCCAGGTACGGGTTGTCCCGATCGGGGGAGAAGAACCACGGCTTGGCCCGGGAGACCGAGCGCATCGCCCGGACCAGCGGGTCGTCGGCGTTGAGCACGGTCCAGCCGCTGGGCTTGGTGATCCGCACGATCACCGACTTGACCTCGGCCAGCTGGTCCAGGGTGTGCACGCCGAGCAGGCCCAGGTGGTCGGCGCTGATGTTGGTGACCACCGAGACGTCGTTGACCGAGGTGCCCACGCCGCGCAGCAGGATGCCGCCGCGCGCGGTCTCGGTCACCGCGACCTGCACGCTCGGATCGGCCAGCACCCGGGCGGCGCCGCCCGGTCCGGACCAGTCGCCGCTTTCCACCTCGACCCCGTCGATGACGATGCCGTCGGTGGAGGACCAGCCCGGGATGCGGCCGCCGGCCTTCACCAGGTGGGCGATCAGCCGGGTGGTGGTGGTCTTGCCGTTGGTGCCGGTGACGGCGACGACCGGGATCGACGGGCGCAGCGGTGCGATCGTCTCGCCCGGGTCGTGCCCGGCCAGGGCCGGCCGGACCTGGTCCAGCGCGTGGCCCGGGTCCTCGTCCCGCAGGGTGACGGCGGCGAAGACCTCGGCGACCGCGGCCCCGAACAGCTCGGCCGTGCGCCGATGCCGGAAGGGGTACGCCACCACCACGGTGTCGTCGTCGCCGGGGCGGCCGACCGCGGCGACCCGGGTGCGCAGCCGGCCGGCGGCCCGGCGGACCACGGCCGCGGCCAGCTCGGCCGCGGCCACCGCCCGGGCCGGGGAGCGGGGCAGGCCGACGGTCGGTTCGCGCACGCGCAACGCCCGTTGCCAGGCGACCACCCGGGCCGGATCGGCCGCCAGCACGCCGGAGGCGTCCAGGGTCAGCTTGACCGCGGGCCGCGGGAAGTACAGGTTGGGACCGGTGAGGACCCGCAATTCGATCGGGCCGGACGGGTCGGGCTCCCGGTCAGCACCTGTCTGCGCCATGGGGTGACCCTATTTGCGCGCGGGCTCGCCCGCGCGGGCCGGGCACCTTGCACTCTCCGCGGTCGAGTGCTAAACCTGGATTGGCACTCGGAACCAACGAGTGCCAGGTCGGTGGGGTGAGAAGCCACGGGCGGGCTCGGCATATCCGAGGTTGCCGGTGGTTTTCGTCCGTCGCGGGCACCTATGCCGGCCGAGCACCATCCCGATGCTGCTGACCGAACCGTGAGTCCGACCGGCTCTCCGGTTCGGCGAATCTGGAGGAACAACACCTCATGGCCAAGCTGATCGCTTTCGACGAGGAAGCGCGTCGCGGCCTCGAGCGGGGGATGAACACCCTCGCCGACGCCGTCAAGGTGACCTTGGGGCCGCGCGGCCGCAACGTCGTCCTGGAGAAGAAGTGGGGCGCGCCCACCATCACCAACGATGGTGTGTCGATCGCCAAGGAGATCGAGCTCGAGGACCCGTACGAGAAGATCGGGGCCGAGCTCGTCAAGGAAGTTGCCAAGAAGACCGACGACGTCGCCGGTGACGGCACCACCACCGCCACCGTGCTGGCCCAGGCGCTGGTCCGCGAGGGCCTGCGCAACGTGGCCGCCGGCGCCAACCCGATGGGTCTGAAGCGGGGCATCGAGAAGGCCGTCGAGGCCGTCTCCGCCCAGCTGCTCAAGGACGCCAAGGAGGTCGAGACCAAGGAGCAGATCGCGGCCACCGCCTCCATCTCCGCGGCCGACTCCTCCATCGGCGAGCTCATCGCCGAGGCGATGGACAAGGTCGGCAAGGAAGGCGTCATCACCGTCGAGGAGAGCAACACCTTCGGCCTCGAGCTCGAGCTCACCGAGGGCATGCGCTTCGACAAGGGCTACACCTCGCTGTACTTCGCCACCGACCAGGAGCGTCAGGAGGCCGTCCTCGAGGATCCCTACATCCTGCTGTACGGCTCGAAGATCTCCTCGGTCAAGGACCTGCTGCCGCTGCTGGAGAAGGTCATCCAGTCCGGCAAGGCCCTGCTGATCATCGCCGAGGACGTCGAGGGCGAGGCCCTGGCGACCCTGGTGGTCAACAAGATCCGTGGCACCTTCAAGTCGGTTGCCGTCAAGGCCCCCGGCTTCGGTGACCGCCGCAAGGCCATGCTGCAGGACATCGCCATCCTCACCGGTGGCCAGGTCATCAGCGAGGATGTCGGCCTCAAGCTGGAGAACACCGACCTGTCCCTGCTGGGTCAGGCCCGCAAGGTCGTCGTGACCAAGGACGAGACCACCATCGTCGACGGTTCCGGCGATGCCGAGCAGATCGCCGGCCGGGTGGCCCAGATCCGCTCCGAGATCGAGAAGAGCGACTCGGACTACGACCGCGAGAAGCTGCAGGAGCGGCTGGCCAAGCTGGCCGGCGGCGTTGCGGTCATCAAGGCCGGAGCGGCCACCGAGGTGGAGCTCAAGGAGCGCAAGCACCGCATCGAAGATGCCGTGCGCAACGCCAAGGCTGCCGTGGAGGAGGGCATCGTCGCCGGTGGCGGCGTCGCCCTGCTGCAGGCCGCGATCGTGGCCTTCCAGGGCCTGGAGCTGACCGGGGACGAGGCGACCGGCGCGAACATCGTGCGCGTGGCCGTCGAGGCTCCGCTCAAGCAGATCGCGATCAACGCCGGCCTCGAGGGCGGCGTCGTGGCGGAGAAGGTCAAGGGTCTGCCCGCGGGCGAGGGCCTGGACGCCGCCACCGGCGAGTACAAGGACCTGATCAAGGCCGGCATCATCGACCCGGCCAAGGTCACCCGGTCCGCGCTGCAGAACGCCGCGTCCATCGCCGCGCTGTTCCTGACCACCGAAGCCGTGGTCGCGGACAAGCCGGAGAAGGCCTCGGCGCCGGCCGGCGGCGGTATGCCCGGCGGGGACATGGACTTCTGAGTCCTGGTCTTCCCGCTGTACCCGTTCCACACCGAAGGGCGGTCCCGCACGGGGCCGCCCTTCGGCGTTCCCGCCCCCAAAGGCGTCGAGTGTGCAGAAACGGTCCTTATCCGCGCGGATAAGGACCGTTTCTGCACACTCGACGAGGTGGGGTGGGGGCCGGGCGGGTCAGGAGCAGGAGTACACCGACGTGCCGGGCGAGCCGTTGTCCAGGAGGCGGCGGCCGGCCGAGTCGCCGACGGCGGCGATCTCGGCGCAGGCGTCCGCCACGGAGGCGAACGGCTTGAACACCGCGTAGATCGGTCCGCCGTCCGCGGTGGCCTGGGCGAACGAGGAGCACGACCGGTCGGTCCGGACCCAGGAGGAGCCGGGATGCGCGTCCAACGCGGCCTGTACGTCGGCCTGGTAACGGCCGGGGGTCACCGCCGAGGCGTAGATGACGATCGGCGTCCCGTCGCAGGCCGGCGTCGTCATCGGCTGCGACACGGTGATCCCGGCATCGGTCCCGCTCGCGCCGCCCGCCGACCCGCCCGCCGCACCCCCGGCACCGGCCGGGACGGCGCGGATGACCACCCCGTTGCCGTTGCAGCTGTAGGCCAGGTCCTCACCGCTGGGGGACAGGCAGACCCAGCCCGCGGCCGGCCCGTAGTCGCCCTGATCGCGCCGGTCGAAGTAGGCGTCCAGGACGGCGATCCGCTCCGCGCAGGCCATCGAGCCGCTGAACAGCGTGTAGTCGAAGGTGCCGTACCGGTTGGTGTGCACGCAGTCGCCGCCGGGAGTGGCCGTCGGTGTCGCGGTGCCGGTCGGTGCCTTGTCCGCCGGCCAGTAGTCGACCTGGAGCGAGCCGTCCGCTCCGGAGCAGCTCAGGGCCGGTGACCGGCCGGCTTCGACCTCGGGGATGACATCCCACGAGCAACCCCAGTGGTGCCAGCGCGGGGCCACCTTCTGGCCGCCGGTCTGCGGCCCGGAGCTGTCGAAAAGCACCCGGGCGAGCGCCGCGCAGGTGAGCTGCCCGGCCGTCACGATCGGCTGCAGGTCGGCCAGCACCGGACAGCCGGACCCGGTCACCAGCACCGGCGCCGCGAGCGTCGGGAGCCCGGTCAGCTCGGGCGGGCCGGCCGATCCGGCGGAGACGACGGCGACGTCGAAGCCGTGGCCGGGCAGCTCGCTCACCCGCGTCCACGTCGTCAGGTCGGCGCTGGTGTACAGCCCCGGGTCCTGCCAGTCCGCACCGCGCCAGCCGGCGGCGATCCACCCCGCGGCCGGGCTGTGGTCGAGCGAGCCCAGCCCGACGTCGTCGGTGGTCGGGGCCAGGGTGACCGAGCTCAGGTCGGCCGGCGGGCGGCCGGTCAGGCCGTGTGAGATGCCGTCACGCAGGGCGCCGTCGTAGCGGAACGCCGCCATCGCCCAGGACTGGCCGTCCCAGGCGACGGTCGGCAGCACGGCCGCGTCCAGGGTGATCGGTTGCCAGGTGGCCAGGTCGGTGCTGGAGAGCAGGTACTGCCGGTGCGTGCCCTCGTGATCGGCGACGAGCACGCCGACGGCCGTGCGCGCGTCACCGGCCCCCAGGCTCACCACGTCGACGTACGTGGTGGCCGCGTACTCGGCGGGCGGTAGGGCCTCCAGTGGCACCGAGACCTCCTGCGATGTCCAGCTGGTCAGGTCCGGGCTGGAGTGCAGGACGACGCGCAGGGTGGGGGCTTGCCCGTTGACGACGATCCCGTACGGGTCCGGCTCGGTTAACAGCCGCCATTGCTGGCCGTCGTAGGCCGCGAACGTCGCGTCGGCCGGCGCGCCGGCGACCGCCGACCAGGTGAGCCCGCCGTCGGCGCTGGCCATGGTGGTCGTGCCGGGCACCACCAGGACGCCGTCGCCGGCGGCGATCTGCCGGCCGGTCGGCGAGCCCGCGACCGGATGCCAGGTCACGCCATCGGCGCTGAGCGCCACCCCGGCCTCGCCGACGGCCGCCAGCGTCTGCGCGACCGCACCGGCCCGCAACGCCAGCGGCTGCCCGGTGACCACGTCGACCAACGTGAAGGTAGTCAGCGGGGCGTCGGCGGCGCGGACGGAGAGGATCGCGGCCGGATCGAATCCGGCCCACCGCTCGCCGACGAACGCGGCCGACGGCAGTTCGGTGACCGGCGGGGGCAGCAGCGGGTTGCCGCAGGCGCAGCGGACCGCGGGCACCCCGAACTCGTCGACCAGGACGGCCGTGCCGGCCTGCAGGACCGCGGGGCGGGCCACCGCGGCGCCGCCGGCGAAGCCGTGATTGGTGACCGCCGTGTCGCGCAGCAACACCACCGGGGTCAGGGATCGGACGAAGCCGGCGATCTCGTCGGTGGAGCGGCCGAACACCGAGGCCCAGGCGGTGGCCTTGGCCGGGTTGGCCGCGAGGAACGCCACGAGCTGTTCCGGGTCGCACATGCGCTGCTCGTTGCTGCCGCCGTACAGCGCGGTGCTGCCGGTGGGGCTACCCCCGTACAGCAGGGGGGTGTCACCGTCGACCAGCAACGGGTCGGCGCCGGCCGGCGCCGGGGGGCTGGCCGCCCACTGCGGGGCGGTGGCGGTGATCGGTTCGGCCGGCACGAACGGGTCGGCGCCGGTGGACCCGAAGGCCTCCAGCGTCACCGCCCCCGCGTCGGCGCGCTCGGCGGTCGCCTCGACCGCCGAGGAGGACCGTGAGGTGAAGAACCAGGTCGCGCCGCCGACGACCAGCGCCGTGACGACGATCATCGCCGCCCAGACCACGGGCGTCGGCCCGCGACGGGGCGGGGGCGTCGGTGCGGACGGGTCGGCGAACGAGTGGGACACGGCGGTTCCTCCTGGGCCCGAACTCGCAGGAGCCGGGGACGGTGATGGGCGACGTCGGACGCTGTCCGGCCGATTCTTCTCGACTCCGGCAGCGGCGGCCGTCCGGCAGTCTTCGCAGCGCGGAATCCGGTGGCGAAACCGTCTTTTTCACCCGATGGTGACGCGTGCCACCCCAGGAGGGTCGAGTGTGCAGAAACGGTCCCTATCGGCGTGGATAAGGGCCGTTTCCGCACACTCGACGGGTGGGGTTGTGGGCGGCAGGGGCGCTGGCCGGTCGTGGTGCCGAGCCGGGGTCCCGGGTGCGCGACACTGTCGCGGTGAGTGGAGACGGGCTACACGAACTGGCTGACCGCGCGCAGGCGCTGGTACCGGCGGACGGGCGGGCGATCCTGGGCATCGTCGGCGCCCCCGGGTCGGGCAAGAGCACCCTGGCCGACCAATTGCTCGCGCACCTGCGTCGGCGGTGCGGCGACGAGTGGGTCGCGCACGTGCCGATGGACGGGTTCCATCTGGCCGACGCGCAACTGCGCCGGCTCGGGTCGCTGGACCGTAAGGGCGCCCCGGACACCTTCGACGCCGACGGTTATGCCCACCTGCTGGCCCGGATCAAGGCGGCCCCGGACGAGTGGATCTATGTGCCCGGGTTCGAACGGGACCTCGAGCAGCCGATCGCGGCCGCCCTGGTCGTGCCGCCGGCGGCGCGGCTGATCATCACCGAGGGCAACTACCTGCTGCTGGACACCCCCTCCTGGCGGGCCGCGTGGGCCGCGGTGGACGAGGTCTGGTCGGTGCTGACCGAGCCGGCCGTGCGGCAGCAGCGGCTGGTGGCCCGGCACATCCACTTCGGCAAGGATCCCGACGTCGCGCGCGAATGGGTGCTGACCGTCGACGAGCCGAATGCGGTGCTGATCGACCAGGGGACGGACCGGGCCGACCTGTTCGTGCACAACGCCGCCGACGGCTGGCGGGTGGCCGCACGCCGCTAGCTCGGGCCGACCGCAGGCCCTCCGGGTTCGTGCATCCGGGTGGTCGCCGCCCGCGGTAGTGCTCAGTGCCGGGCGGCGGCTGGTGTGATCACCGGTCGTCATGGGTACCGGACACACCGCGCTCCGGCTTGCCCGGGCACCCAGCACGCGCCCGACCTGGAAGAAGCCAGCACCGATGTCCCTGATCTCGCTCTCGCTGCACGACGCCCTGGCCAAGGTCCGGGATGCGCCCTTCCTGCTCGATGCGATCCGCGCGTCCGAGTCGCTGACCGAGGCGGCCGGGCGGGACGGCGGCCCCTACACGGTCAAGGTGCTCACCCGAGCGGTCCAGGACGCCGACGACCAGCTGATGGCCATCGCCGCCGTCCACGGTCTGGGCGCGGTCTTCGACGAGGGCGCCGGTGAGGTGCTCTCCGCCCTGCTCTCGGACCCGCGGACGTTCCTGCGGGAGCATGCGGCGTGGGCGTTGGGCTCCCGGGTGCCGCGGCTGGACGCCATCGGCCGGCTGATCTCCGGCATCGCCGACGGCGGTTTCGCCACCGTGATCAATCAGCGGGCGCTGCGCCGCTGGGCCCAGGTCACCCCGGACCACATCGCGCTGGCCCTGGAGGGCGCGCTGCTCGGGACGGACGACCCCGACCGCCGGGCCCGGTTGATGGACACGATGGGCCTGGTGCCGGGCCCGGTCGCCGACGCCGTCCTGCTGCGAGCCGCGGCCGACGAGCGGGAGTCGTCGCGCCCCCGGCAGGCCGCGATCGCCGCGATCGGCGACCGGAGGACGGCCGGCGCCGGGGCCGAGCTGATCCACCGGCTGGCCCGCAGCGAGGGCGAGCTGGCCGGGGTGGCCCGGCTGGCCGCGTTCGACCTGGCCGGTGTGGCCGACGACCGGGGGTCGACCGGGCCGGGGTTGGCGGTGGCCCAGTTGTTCCTGCACGCCGACCTCGACCGGGAGCTGAGCCGGGCCGGAGCCGGCGACAACGGTGGCATCGCCACCATGCTGGTCCGGCTCGGCGACGCGCTGGCCGCCGAGCCCGGGATCTCCCGGGTGCTCACGCTGTCCCGGGGCACGGTCGACGCCGCGGTCGACGCACTGATCCACCCGTCCACCGGTCACGTGCTCTCCCCGGTCCCGCTGATGGCCGAACCGACCGACGCGGCCAGCGCCTGGCCGGTCTCGGTGGCCGCGGAGCGGGGGATCCGCCGGGCCCTGACCTCGCACGGCCGGGTCGACGTGATGCACCTGCGGATGGCCGACGTCGGCAGCATGGCGGCGGCCGCGGTGGCCACCCGGTTGGGCATCCCCACCGTGTTCACGCTGGCCCCGGATCCGCACGCGGTCATCCACGCCCTGGACATGACGGGCGCGTTGACCCGGGCCACCTTCGGCGCGGTCGACGAGCGTGAGCACTACTGGTTCCGGACCGGGTTGGTCGCCCGGTTGGCCGCCGGGGCGCAGCACCGGGCCCTGTTCCCCCGGCCGGACCTGCGCGAACAGCTGCGGGACCTGCTGGGCATCGACATCCGGACCGATCCGGGCGGGTCCACCGTCGTGCCCGAGGGGATCGACGTGGCGGTCAGCGACCGGGCCCGGGCCCAGGTCGTCCGCTTCGCCGGGCCCGGCCTGGGTGAGCCGCGAGCCCTGAACGAGCTGGCCGACCTGGTCGCCGCGCTGCCCGAGCACCGCCGGGGCCTGCCGCTCGCGCTCAGCGTCGGCCGCCTGCATCGGGTGAAGGGGATGGCCACCGTCGTCGAGGCGTGGGCGGCCGTCCCGGCCCTGCGGGACCGCTGCAACCTGCTCATCGTCGGCGGCGACCTGCAGCGGCCGTCGGTCGACGAACGGGACCAGCTCGACCGGATCGCCGGGGTGATCGCCCAGCACCCGGACGCCGCCGCCGGACTGCTGCTGCCCGGCCATCGGCCCAACGACGTGATCGCCGCGTGGATGGCCGCCGCCCAGCTGGGCCTGCCCGGTTCCGTCGCGCCTGGTGGCGTGTACGTCTGCGGGAGCCTGAAGGAGGAGTTCGGGTTGGCCGTGATCGAGGCGCTGGCCGCCGGTCTGCCGGTCGTCGCGCCCGACGGCGGTGGCCCGGCCACCTACGTCGAGGAGGGGGTGACCGGGTTCCTGGTCGACACCCGCTCGCCGCGGGCCGTCGCCGGCGGTCTCGCGGCCGCGTTGGAGTTGCCGGGCAAGCCCGGCGTCGACGAGCGGCTGGCCCGGGCCCGGGCCACCGTCACGGACCGGTTCACGCTGCAGGCGATGGCCCGGACCCTGGCCGAGGTCTATGCCGGCGTCACCGCGCCGGTGGCGGGGTGAGACGACCGTGACCCTGCTGGTGATCAGCCCCGACTACGCCTCGCACCTGCTGCCGCTGGCCACCTTGGCGACCGCCTGGCGCGATGCCGGCGAGCGGGTGGTGGTGGCCAGCGGGCCGGCCACGGCCGCCATCACCGCCGACTTCGGCTTCGCCCGCACCGACCTGCGGCTGGGCCGCGGCTCCAACCCCGGGGTGATCCGCGCCCAGGAGCAGGTCGCCGGGGAGGACGACGCGCTGCGCGGATTCTTCGCCGCGACCGAGCGGGGCATGGTGCCCACGCTGCAGTACCAGGCCGACGCGCGCCGGGCCGACCTGCTGTGGGATCCGGTCGCCACCGCCCGCCGGGTGCTGGCCGTGGTCGACCAGGTCCGGCCCGACCACGTCCTCGTCGACCACCTGGCCTTCAGCGCGCGGTTGGCCCTGCTGGCCGGCGGCGTCCCGCACGCCGACGTGGTCCTCGGGCACCCCACCGCGCTGCCGGTCGGCGACGAGGTCTACGGCTATCCACCGGCCTGGCCGGCCGTGTTCACCCCCGATCCCGACGACCTGGCCACCCTGCACCAGCGGTGTCGGGAGGTCCGGGACGGGTTCACCGCGGAGTGGAACGCGGCCCTGGCCGAGCTGGCCCCGCAGGCCCCGGCGTCGGTCGACGCCTTCACCGAACACGCCGGCCAGGTGCTGCTGAACTACCCGGCAGCGCTGCACGACCCGGCGCGCACGGCGCTGCTGCCGTCGCACGCCTTCCTGGGCTCCGCGGTGCGCGCCCAGCCGACGCCGCCGGACATCGCGGACTGGTTGGCCGCCGACCCGTCCCGGCCGCTGGTCTACGTCAGCTTCGGCAGCTTCCTGTCGGTCCGGGCCGATGTGCTGGCCCGGGTCGCGCGGGCGTTGGCCGCGCTGCCGGTGCGGGTCGCGCTGGCCGTCGGGTCGGCCGACCGGGCGGTGCTCGGTGAGCTGCCGCCGCACTGGCTGGTCCGTGAGTTCCTGCCGCAGGTCGCGCTGCTCGAGCACGCCGCCGTGACGGTCACCCACGGCGGCAACAACAGCGTCACCGAGGCCCTCATGGCCGGCGTGCCGATGCTGGTGCTGCCGTTCTCCACCGACCAGTTCGCCGGGGCCGCCGCCATCGTCGACGCCGGCGTGGGCATCGCCCTTGACCCCAACGCCGCCTCGCCGGCCGAGCTGCGGGCGGCGCTGGCCGAGTTGCTCGACGGCGACCAGGCCCGGGTCGCCGCGGACCTGGGCGCCGGCCTGCGGGAGCGACCGGGCCGGCAGATCGCCTGGCAGGCGCTGGCGCCCGCCGCAACCGGGAATTGATCATGGGCTGATGGCCGTTCTGGCTCCGCCAGAACGGCCATTAGCCCATGATCAACAGCGGGGCAGGCGCGGGGCCGGGGGCGGCGCGGGGCCGGAGCCGAAGCGGGGGCCGGGGCCAGGCGCGGGGTAGAGCGAGGCGGGGCGCGGCCGGCCCGGGCGGATCGGCGAGGATGGGCCGGTGAGTGAGGCCGAGCCGACCGTGCCGCAGCCGCCGACCGTGCCCCAGCCGGCGGCCGTGCCGCAGCCGGCGGCCGTGCCGCAGCCGGCGGCCGTGCCCCAGCCGCCACCCGTGCCCCAGCCGCCACCCGTGCCCCAGCCGCCGACCGTGCCCCAGCCGCCACCCGCGGCCGAGGGCCGGGCCCGGTGGCGCCGGGGGCTGGTCATGCTGGTCAAGATCGCGCTGGTGGCCGGCGGGATCTACCTGGCCGTGCAGGCGCTGCGGGCCGTCGACTGGGCCCAGGTCGGCGACGCGCTGGCCCGGCTGACCTGGTGGGAGATCGCCGTCGTGGTGCTGCTCATCGCGATCCGGCAGTCGGTGAACGCGGCCACCCTGCCGATCCTGATCCCCGGCCTGTCCCTGCCACACGCGCTGCAGACGGCGCTGTCCGGCACCCTGATCCAGACCTTCACCCCGCCGCCGGCGGACACCGTGCTGCGCCTGTCGATGCTCACCTCGTTCGGGGTGGAAACGACCCGGGGTGCGGCCGCCCTGGTCCTGGACACCATCGTGTTCTACCTGGCCCGGTTCGTCGCGCCGGTCCTCGGCCTGGGGGTCACGCTGCTGGTGCTGCCGGTGGAGGGCATCCAGGTCTGGATGGCCCTCGGCGGGCTGGTCGCCGCCGCGTTGCTGGTCTGGGCCATGGTGATGATCGCCAAGGGGGAGCGGGCGGCCGGCAACGTCGGGCGGCTGGCGGCCCGGGTGGTCCGCCGGCTGCGGCCGACCGTCGACCCCGACGCCTGGGCGGCCGCGGTGGTGCGGTTCCAGAAGGAGTCGTCATCGGGGTTGGTGTCGCGGATGACCCGGGCCACGCCGACGATGCTCGGCTTCATCGTGGTCGACTCGCTGGTGGTCATCGTCTGCCTGCGGTTCGTCGGCATTCCCGGTGCTGACATCGGCTACCTGGCCGTGCTGGCCGCCATGCTCACGCTCTACCCGTTGACGATCTTCCCGTTCGCCGGGCTGGGCGTGCTCGACGCCAGCCTGATCGTGCTGATCAATGCCGAGGGCGTTGCCGACCCGGCCGACCTGGTCGCCGCGCTGGTCATCTGGCGGGCGGCGACGCTGCTGCTGCCGCTGATCCCTGGACTGTTCACGCTGGGCTGGTGGCGGCGCCGGCAGGCCATCGCGCCCAGCCGCTAGCCGGGCCCGTCGACTGAGGTGGGGCGAGAACAGCCGCGCCGGTCAGATCGTGATGTAGGCGGTCATCGTGTGCGTGGCCCCCGGCTCCAGGGTCACCGCGTCGGCCTTGACGTTGGCCGTCTCCACGCAGACCATGCCGGTCCACTCGTCGTCGCCGAAGTCGGCCATGGCGGCGGCCTTGTCCACCCACGGATTCCAGACGATCGCGCTGCTCGACCCGTCGCGGGCGACCGTGACCGACCGGGGGCCGCGCCGGATGACCGCGGTGGCCCCGGTGCTCTGGAAGGTCCGGTCGGTCTCCCCGGTGAAGGTGATCGGGCCGTCGAGCACGTGCGGGCCGCGGTCGGCCCCCGGCACCATGTCCAGGTAGCTCGCGCCCTCCAGCCCGTCCACCTCGGTGGACCTGATGTCCTCGACGGCGAAGTAACTGTGCAGCGCCTCCTCGAAGGTGAAGGGCGCGTCCCCGGTGTTGGTGACGGTGAACAACAGCGCCAGCTCGTCCTCGCCCATCCGGACCCGGTAGTCGACGGCGAACGAGTGCGGCCACTGTGCGCGGGTCTGCTCCGAGTCGGTCAGGGCCAGGATCAGTTCCACCCACTGGCCGTCGGTAGTCGCCCCGACCAGGGCCCATTCGGTGGTCCGGGCGAATCCGTGGGCCGGGGCCAGGCCGCCGTCGGGGCCGCCGGCGAACCAGGGAAAGCAGATCGGCACGCCGCCGCGGATGGCCGTGCCGGGCTTGAACACCGCGTCCCGGCTCAGCCACAGCACTTCCCGGCCCAACGGGCTCCAGGACGTGACGTGCCCGCCGTGCAGGTACACCTCGCCCCGGCACGCCGGGACGTCGACCTGCACGGCCAGCAGCCCACCGCGTCCGGCGACGACCCGCACGCCGTCGGGGAGGGTGAGATCGGAGGAGGGCGGCTGCGTCATGCCCGGCAGGCTACCGCGCGGCCCGGATCAGGGCTTGGGCATGATCAACCAGGCCAGCAGGTAGGCGATGATGCCGCCGCCGCCGACCAGCGCGAGCACCACGGCGATCAGCCGGATGAGCGTGGGGTCGACGTTGAAGTAGGCCGCGATGCCCCCGCAGACACCCCCGATCATCTTGTCGGTGGTGGACAGGGTCAGGCGCCGATAGGGACGTTCCGGTGTGGTCATGACATCCAGTCTTCGCCGGCCGGGGACCGCCCGCCTCGGGGACAAACCCCCAGCCGCCCCCGAATGGCCGATCAGGGCAGGTAGTCCTCGATGCCCGGCGCCGACTCGAGCCAGGTCAGCGACCGAAGCCCGGTCGGCGCGGTGCGCTGGGCCACCGAGATCGAGGAGACCCGGGTCGCCGGCAGGCCGGACCCGACCACCAGGCTGAGCTCACCGGGCCCGAACAGGGAGCCGGCCGGGGCGGCCCCGACGGTGCTCGCGGCCTGCCGGATGCCGGCCCGGGTCAGGGTCCGGTCGGCGCACGCCTGCGTGATCAGCCGGCCCCACGTCGACCCGGCCGCATACCCGTCCAGGGTGCGGGGCCCGGCCTCGTCGGTCCCGGCGGCGGCGGCCACCGAGGCGACCGTGACGGCGGCCGGGTAGTCCGATCCGTAGGCCGGGGCCGGGGTGGCCACGAAGAGCCGCCCGTCCGCGGCGTCCACGGTCGCAGCGGTCCAGTCGCCCGGTTCGAACCCGTCCAGCAGCGTGAGCACCGGCAGCGTCGAGCCGGCGAGCAGCGCACTCACCGCGGCCGGATCGGCCGGCACCAGCACGGCGGCGACACCGGTCCACCCGGCCTCGTCCGGCGCCGCACCACCGTCGCCCTCACCACCGTCGCCCTCACCATCGTCGCCCGGACCACCGTCGGGCGCACCACCGTCGACCGCAGCACCGCCGGCCGGGCGCACGTCCAGCGTGACCTCGTTCTGCGCGGCCCACCAGCGCGCGCCGGCCAGCGCATTCGCGGCGAGGCCGGACCCGTCGTCCAGGACTCCCACGGTGGCGCCCCGGTCGATCACGCCGGCCGCCCGCAGGTGGTCCAGGCCGTTGATGATCAGGATGTCCGCGGTGGCCCCGGCGACCAGCGGGCCGGACGGATTGAGCTGGGTCGAGGTGGCCGTCGCGGTCACCAGCGGGATCTGGTCGGCCGCGATCGAGGCGGTCAGGGTCCCGCCCGCCGGCGGGGTCGGAGCCAGCAGCCCCAGCGTCGACGGGCCGATCTGCCGGTAGGCCGTGGCGGCGTCCGCGGAAATGTCGTCGCTCCCCTGCCCCGCGGTGGTGACGGTCCGGCCGCACACCCCGCCGGAGGTGTTCACCGAGCGTTGCCACAGGTGCACGCCGGCGGTGAAGCCCCGGTCGGTTCCGGGGTCGGCCAGGATGCCGAGGGCGATCTCGGAATCGCTCACACCCGGCCCGGCGATCAGGCCGTCCGGGGTGACCGGAGTGATCGGCGCGGAGGCGGTGACCACGGCCGAGCCGCCGGTGCGGGGGTCGCCGGACGGCAGCGCCGAGCGGTCCAGGACCGAGGTGCAGGCTCCGGCCAGCAGGGCCGCCGGGAGCACGACCGCAGCCAGCCGCCACCGCCCGCGGCGGTACGGCCGGGGAGCGGGAGAACAGCCGGGAGAACAGCCGGGAGAACAGCCGGGAGAACAGCCGGGAGAACAGCAGGGCACTCGGCCAGCCTTGCATGTCGAAGTTGTCCACAACCCCGTCCGGAGGGAGTCCGGCCGGGCGATAATCAGCGCGGGCGCACCCACCCGGTCGCTACGTGAAGTGATGAAGTGCGTGAAATCGGCGCTAATGGACCAAACAACATCGGGTGGTTGGAGCGTTGAACCGGGAAATCAGGCGGATAAGTCGTCGGAATGATCGCAGACAGTCATGACGGAGACCCATTTGGATGGCATCATGTGAGCCGGGGCGCTGCACCGGGTCCGCGTCGTCAGCACCGGGGTGGGCAGCGGGGGAATCGTGGGCGGGACATTCGAGGAGGCGGCGTGGGTAACGGGCCGCGCCCTCGGCGCCGCACGACCCCGATCCGCCGCTCCCCGCTGGGGATCGCGTGGGCGGCCGTGTGCTGTGTCGCGCTGGTGGCCGGGGTGATCGTGGCCTGGCAGCGGCCCGGCTTCGCCCAGGTACCGCCCGAGCCGGTGGACAGCACGGTCTGGGTGCTCAAGAACCAGGGCCAGGCGTACGTGGGTCGGATCAACACCGGGATCGGTGAGCTGGATTCGGCGGCGGCCCTGCGCGGGGAGTCCCAGGTGCTGCAGGATTCGACCGGCCGGCCCGCGGACGAGGTGGTGGTGGTCGACCCGGACAAGCACGAGCTGCAGGTGCTGGACACGGCCACAGTGACCTTCGGGGCCCGCGCGGCCATTCCCAACGATGCCCAGGTTGCGCTGCGCGGCGGCACCATCGCGGTGACCGATCGGGTGGACGGCCGGCTGTGGGTGGGCTTCGCCCAGGACCTGGGCACCGTCGACGCCGAGACGGTCGACCCGGCCGCCACCGTCGGCCCGCAGACGGTGCTGGCCGTGAGCCCGGGCGGGACCGCCTTCGCCACCCGTCCCGGCGCGGACGGCATCGTCGCGGTCACCCCGGGCGCCGACCCGACGACCCTGGATCTGGGCGAGGGCCCGCTGTCGCTGGGCCGCCCGGGTGATGCCCCCGTGGCGGCCGCCGGCGACATCCAACTGACCACGGTCGGCGAGACGCCGGTCGTGCTGGACCTGGCCGACTCCGCCCTGCGGGTGCCGGGCCGGCGGATCGCGCTGCCCGAGATCCCGGGCGCCGTCCTGCAGGAGGCCGGGCCGGCCTCCGGCGAGGTCCTGATCGCCTCGGGTGCGGGCCTGCTCGCGGTGGACCTGACCAGCGGCGCGGTGCGCACCCTGGCCGCCGCCGACGGCGTGCCGGTCGCCCCGGTGACGGTGTCCGGGTGCCGGTACGCGGCCTGGGTCGGCCGGGGTGCGCTCGCGCCGATCACCGCGCTGGCCGCTTGCGGTGACCAGGCCAACCCGGTGACGGTGGCCGGCCCGGTGACCGCCGGC
Source organism: Nakamurella multipartita DSM 44233 (assembly GCF_000024365.1). NCBI lineage: Bacteria > Bacillati > Actinomycetota > Actinomycetes > Nakamurellales > Nakamurellaceae > Nakamurella > Nakamurella multipartita. Next base: position 5,369,914 of record NC_013235.1, on the reverse strand, counting down.
GCTCTGACGTTGCGGGCGCGGGGCGCCGCCGTCGTGCTCACCGACGCCGCCAGCGGCCGGTCGTGGATCGCCAGCGACGGGTTCCGGCCGGTCGACAACTGGTCCGACGTCACCCCGGACGGCCCGGTCGACACCACCGTCACGGTCGAGGAGCCGACGAGCTCCGACGAACTGCCTCGGCTGCCACCGGACTGCACCGCGGTCCCGGTCGGGGCCCCGCGGGTCGCCGACGACCGGTTCGGCGTCCGGGCCGGCCGGTCCACCGTGCTGCGGGTGCTGGACAACGACCCCAGTGTCGACTGCACGACGGTCGTCATCGATGCGGTCACGCCGCTGCCGGCCGAGCTGGGATCGGTCGCCGTGGTCGGCAACGGCACCGCCCTGCAGGTGACGGTCGCCGGCCCGGCCACCGCGCTGCCGCCGATCCAGTACGAGGTCAGCAACGGCGTGGGGGACCGGGCGAGCGCGTCGGTCAGCATCGCGGTGGTGCCCGCCGGGGAGACGGCCCCGGCGGAGCGGGTCCGCCGGTCGGCCGTACCGGCCGAGGTCGACGGCACGGTCTCCTACAACGTGCTGGACGACATGGTCTCGCCCACCGGCGACGACCTGTTCCTGGTCTCGGCCGCGACCGGGGGGGCCGATGTGGTGTCCTTCCGCCCGGACGGCACCATCACCTACCGCAACACCGGCTCGGGGGTGGGCACCGACGTGCCGGTCGAGTTCGTCGTCTCCGACGGGGTGGAACAGGCGACCGGGACCCTGACCGTCTCGGTCGGACCGGGTGGTTCGAGCATGCCGGTGGTGTACCCGGCCTTCGGCCGCACCGTCGTGGGCCGGCCGGCCGTGGTCGACCTGCGCCGCAGCGTGGTCAGCGGCTCGACCGAACCGCTGGTGATCAGCGCCGTGCAACCGGAGGGGGCCGCCGCCGCGGCCACCGCCCGCCTGGACCCGCGCACCGGCACGGTGTCGGTCACCGCCGCCGAACCGGGCAGCTACTACTTCACCTTCGAGGCGGCCGCCGGTGGCCGGGGGACCACCGGTGTCCTGCGGGTGGACGTGGCCGCCGCCGACGGGGCCCAGGCGGCCGTGGTGCCGATGCTCGACGTCGCCTACCTGCCGGCCGACGGGGAGACGGTGATCGACCCGACCGCCAACGACACCGACCCGCAGGGCCGCGGGCTGGCCGTGCAGCAGGTTGTCGAGGCCGACCCGACCGGCTCGACGCCGGTCACCGCGGCCGTGGTGGACCTGCACCTGGTCCGGATCGGCGGCTCCCGCCCGCTGCGCGCGCCGGTCGAGCTCGCCTACACCGTCTTCGACGGGACCGACTCGCCGACCGGGCTGATCCGGGTGGTGCCGGTGCCGACCCCGCGGATCGTGCCGCCGCCGCTGACCGCCCCGGTGCAGGCCACCGTCCGCGCCGGTGACGCGGTGACCATCCCGGTGACCCGGTTCACCACCAGCCAGGACGGCACCCCGGTCACCGTCACGGTCGACCAGGCCCAGGTCGACGCCCTGCCGGGCCGGGTGCTGGTCACCCCCGACGCGATCCGCTACCTGGCCCCGGCCGATGCGCCGGCCGGTCAGATCAGCTTCGGTTACCTCGCCTCCTCGGGGTCGGCCCAGGCCGGGCAACCGGCCCAGTCCGCGGGCACCGTCACCATCACGGTGACCGCCGGGGAGCAGGAGAACCGGCCGCCGGACGCCCCGCCGCCGGTCACCGCCCGGGTGTTCGCGGGCGGCGCCATCACCGTCACCATCCCGGTGGCCGGGGTCGACCCCGACGGCGACTGGGTGACCCTGCAATCGATCGAACAGCCCGAGGCCCCGCTCGGCGACCTGCGGGTGGCCGGCCCGGACACCCTGTCCTACACGGCGTTCGGCACCCCGGGGGTCGACCGTCTCACCTACGTCGCGGCCGACCCGAGCGGCGCGACGGTGACCGGCGAGGTCACGGTGCTGGTGGTCACCCCATCGGTGGCCGCCCGCCCACCGGTGGCGCCCGATCTGGCGGCGTCGCTGCGCCCGGGCACCAGCATCCGGATCGACCCGCTCGCCTCGGTCGTCGACCCGGGGGGCCAACCGGTGGCCCTGGCCGACCCGGCGTTCACCGCCACCGCGGGCCTGGACGTGCAGGTCGACGAGGGCGGCCTGATCCTGACCGCGCCCGCCGAGCCGACGGTGGGCACCGTGCGGTACACCGTGGTCAACGCCAAGGGCCTGACCGCCTCCGGATCGGTGCGGGTCACCGTCTCGCCCGACGCGCCGATGCTCGAGCCGGTCGCCCGCGACGCCTTCGTCCAGCCCGGCGACCTGACCGCCGACCCGCTCACCGGCGACGCATTCGTCGAGGTCGATCTGACCGGGTCGGTGGTCAACCGCAGCGGCCGCGGCAGCGAGCTGACCGTGTCGGTGGACCCGGTGTCGGCGGCTGCGGCAACGTTGGTCGACCCGCGCACCATCCGGGTCGGTGTGTCCACGGTCCGGCAGGTCATCGCCTACCAGGTCACCGACGCCTCCGGCGGCCGGGCCGGTGCGTTCATCGTGGTGCCGCCCCGGAACCAGCTGTACGGGCCGCAACTGCGGTCGGGGGTCGGGCCGGTCGAGCTGGACGCCGGACGCAGCGTCGAGGTGGCGATCGAGGACTACGTCGTGGTCGGCGGCACGGGCCAGGACGCCGTCACGATCGCCGCCGACCCGGCGCCCCGGGTCACCCAGGGCACGGTGGTGCGCAGCTCGCCGAGCACGCTGACCCTGACCGCACCGTCGGACGCCGGCGGGTCGGCCGCCGTCTACGTGCCGATTGCCGTCGGGGCGGGACCACCGGTGGTGCTCGGCATCCCGGTGCGCATCACGCCCCGGCTGGTGCCGCCGCCCCGGCTGGACTCGGCCGACCTGGCGGTCGAGGCGGGTACCTCCGCCGCGCTGGATCTGCGGCCGCTGACCACCACGTACGACGAGCGCCAGGCGGCCGGCATCAGCTACGCCATCGGGACCGCGCCGGCCGGGGTGGATGCCCGGCTGCAGGGCGGCGTCATCACCGTGACGGCGGCCGCGGACACCCCGCGCGGGACCCGGATCGAGCTGCCCGTCGGCGTGAGCGACGGTGACGGCAAGGAGGGCAAGGCCACGCTGACGGTCACCGTCACCGGATCGACCAAGCCGTTGCCCACCGTCGTCGATCAGCAGGTCGGGCAGGCCGGCGGCGGCGTCGAGATCGCGGTCGACCTGCTCACCGGCAGCCTGGACCCGGTCGGCCTGGGCCTGAGCATCACCGGCGTCCGGGTCGTTGACGGGGCCGCCGGCGTGGCCACCGGACCCACGGTCAGCGGGGGCACCGTCACGCTCACCCCGGCCGCCGGGTTCGTCGGCGAGATCGTGGTCGCCGCCGACGTCCTGGACGGGACCCGGGACCCCGACCGGCAGGTCACCGCCACCCTGCGGGTGCAGATCCAGGACCGCCCCTCCGCCCCGGGCGTGCCGGCCGCCGTGCCCGGCACCGTCACCGCCCGCAGCGTGCAGTTGCAGTGGGCGCCGTCGGCGGCCAACGGGTCCCCGGTGCAGAGCTACACGGTCAGCGGGGGCGGCATCACCCAGGACTGTCCGGGCAGCGACAGCACCTGCGTGATCGGTGGGCTGACCCCCGGGCAGGCCTTCGTCTTCGTGGTCAGCGCGACCAATGCGGTCGGCCGGTCCGACCCCTCGGCGGCCTCCGCGGTGATCGTGCCCGACACCACCCCGGTGACGCCCGCGGCGCCATCGGTGGAGTACCGGGCCCGCGGGCAGGTCGCGGTCGGCTTCGCGGTGCCCACCGGCGATTTCACCCCGGTCACGGCCATGGCCCTGCAGGTGCTGCAGGGCGACCAGGTGGTGCAGGTGATCGAGCCGGCGACCAGCCCGACGGTGCTGTCCGGTCTGGATTCGGCCGCGGTCTACCGGTTCCAGGTGCGGGCCAGCAACCAGCAGGGCGCCTCGGACTGGTCCGCACCCAGCGGCGCCATCATCCCGTCCGGCGTGCCCGGGGCGCCGACCGCCCTGACCGCCCAGTTCGTCTACGACGCGGGTCGGCGCGGGGTCCAGGTCAGCTGGGCCCCGCCGGCCGACGACGGGGGCGAGGCGGTCCAGTCCTACCGTCTGCTGGTCGGCGATCAGGTCGCCGCCACCGGCGGGGCCGACTGGCTCACCGCCTTCGTGCCGGTCACCGGCAACGACCCGGTCACCGTCGCGGTGGTGGCCCAGAACCCGCGGGGGGACAGCCCGCCGGCCGGCCCGGCCACCGTCGCCCCGTTCGCCCGACCGGCCGCCGTCACCGGCCTGACCCTGACCCCGGGCGACTCGTCGCTGACCGCCAGCTGGTCGCCGGCCGACTCGCCGGGCCGGCCGATCACCGACTACCAGTACCGGGTCGACGGCGGCTCCTGGACCGGCGCCGGCCCGTCGACGTCGGCCACCATCGGCTCGCTGGCCAACGGCACCGACTACACGGTCGAGGTCCGCGCCTGCAACGGCGAGTCCGGCTTCGGCGAGGACGTGCGGTGCGGACCGGCCGGCGATCCGGTCACCGGCCGGCCGTTCGGCTCGTTGAGCGACCCGACCGTGGTCGTCGCCCCGACCGAGAAATGGGGTCGCTCGATGTCGGTGACCTGGACGTTCCCCGGCGGCAACGGGCGCCCGGTGCTCAGCCAGAGCGTGCAGATCACCGGTGCGGCGACCGACTCGCCCGCGGTGAGCGGCCTGACCGGCAGCTGGCGCCGGGACCTGGACTACGGCTCGTCGATCACCGTGACCGTGCGGTACTGCGTGGCCACCGGCGGTGGCCAGGACTGCCGGCAGGCCAGCGCCAGCGGGTCGACGGCGACGGCCTTCGTGGTGGCCACGCAGAGCCTGGCCCCGCTGCCGGGCACCTGTGCGGCCGACGAGCCCTACCCGGGGGAGTGGCGCCTGGAGGCCGACTGCGACCCGGCCCACTGGGTCCCGGCCCCGGCCCCGGCCAGCCTGCTGTGCGTGCGTTCCGGCCCGGCGTACCCCGAGTTCCCGGCCGGCAACCCGGCGCCGATCCCGTTCAAGACGCTCAATCAGTGGTACTTGGCCACTGACGGCAAGTGGTACCGACAACCGGTACTGACCAACCCGGATTCGAAGATCCCCTCGTGCAACTAGAAGGAAGACCCGTGCAGACTCTCGAAGGCTCCGGCCCGCCGGTCCTGGAGGCGACCGACGCCGCCCAGTTCGCCGGGCTGTTCGACGCGGTCGTGCATGCCATCGGGGAGGTGCTGGTCGGCAAGCCGGACGCCGTTCGGCTCGCCCTGATCTGCCTGATCTCCGAGGGTCACCTGCTTTTGGAGGACGTCCCCGGCACCGGCAAGACCACGCTGGCCAAGGCGCTGGCCGCGACCATCAGCGGCACCACGTCCCGGATCCAGTTCACCCCGGACCTGCTGCCCTCCGACGTGACCGGGGTGACCATCTGGGATCAGTCGGTCGGCGCCTTCGAGTTCCACCCCGGGCCGGTGTTCGCCTCGATCGTGCTGGCCGACGAGATCAACCGGGCCTCGCCCAAGACGCAGTCCGCGCTGCTGGAGGTGATGGAGGAATCCGCGGTGACCGTCGACGGGGTGACCCGGCCGGTCGGGTCCCCGTTCATGGTCATCGGCACCCAGAACCCCATCGAACAGGCCGGCACGTACCGGTTGCCCGAGGCCCAGCTCGACCGGTTCCTGATCCGCACCTCGGTCGGTCATCCCGACGCGGAGGCCGCCCTGGCCATCCTGGCGACGGTCGGCACCCGGGCCGGCCGGCCGGTGATGACGCCGATGCTCACCCCCGCCGCGGTCGCGAACCTGGTCGATCAGGCCGCCCGGGTGTACGTGGACATCTCGATCATGCGGTACATCACCGCGATCGTGGAGGCCACCCGGACCGCCAACGGCGTGACCTTGGGGGTGTCCCAGCGGGGCGCGATCGCGCTGTTGCGGTCGGCGCGCACGCTGGCGGCCTCCCGCAGCCGGCACTTCGTCGTCCCCGACGACGTCAAGTCCCTGGCCGAACCGGTTCTGGCCCATCGGATCTCGATCGATCCGGAGGCCGAGTACGGCGGTCTGACGGCGGCCGACGTGGTCCACGACGTGCTCCGGCGGGTGCCCCCACCGAGGGGTCAGGCGTGAGCCGGCGGTGATGAGCGAGGCGAGCGGCGGCCGGCCGACCCCGGTCCCGGCCCTGGGCCCGGCGGCGGCGGAGGTGCCTCCAGCGGTGCCTCACGCGGTGCCCCCGCCGGTGCCCCCGCCGCCCGGGCCGGCCCGGGCCCGGCTGGACGGGTCGGCGCTGGCCGCGGCGTGGGCCACCGTCACCCGGCGCGGCCGGGTGGCGCTGGCGGTGCTGGTCGGCGCCGCCCTGGTCGGCTGGCTGACCGGGTGGCGCGAATGGACCGGGCTGGCCGCGGGGCTGGCCGTGGTGATGCTGGTCGCCGTGGCGATGGCGCTGGGCCGCTCACCGGTCGCGATCGATCTGGATCTGGCCCGCACCCGGTTCGTGGTCGGTGACCCGGCGGTCGCCCGGGTCGGGGTGCGCAACGTCTCCGGCCGGCGGATGCTGCCGCTGCGGTTGGAGCTGGACGTCGACGGCCTGCCCGCGCAGGTGCGGGTGCCGTCCCTGCCGGGCGGGGCCGCCCACCCGGTGGTCATCCCGCTGCCCACGCACCGCCGGGGGGTCATCGAGCTGGGGCCCGCCCGTGCCGTGCGCGGGGACGTGTTCGGCCTGCTGCGCCGGGTGGTCCAGTGGCCGGTGCACGAGCAGGTGTACGTGCATCCGCGGACGGTGCAGCTGCCCGACCCGCTGCCCGGCCGGGCCCGGGACCTGGAGGGGGAGGAGTCGGCCATCCGCACGGCCAGCGACCTGTCGTTCCACACGCTGCGCGACTACGTGCCGGGCGATGACCGCCGCTTCATCCACTGGAAGTCGACCGCCCGCAGCGGCACGCTGCAGGTCCGCGAGTTCCTGCAGACGCACCGGTCGCTGGTCGCGGTGGTATTGGCCGGCAACCCGGACGACTACCGCGCGGCCGGCTGGTCGCCGGGGGCCGCCGGCGACGGGTCCGACGCGGGCACCTCGCCGGAGTTCGAGGTCGCGGTCAGCTGCGCGGCCTCGATCGTGGCCGAGCTGGTCCGGCGCCACCGCGACGTCGTGGTCGACGCGGCCGGTTCGGCGATCCGCGCCGCCTCGGACCAGGGTGTGTTGGACCGGTTCAGCCCGGTGCGCACCGTCGCCGGTTCGCCCGACCTGCTGGCCATGACCCGGCAGGTGGCCCGCCGGCACCCGCGCACCTCCCTGGTGGTGCTGGTGTTCGGGTCCACCGTCGAGCCGGCCCGGCTGCGCGCGGCCGCCCGGCTGGGCCCGACCGGCGCGACCGTGCTGGCGGTGCGGGCCCGGGTGCCGGACTCACCGCACCCGGCCACGCTGGCGCCGCTGAGCACGGGGGCCGTCGTCACCGTCGAGGACGTGGCCCAGCTACCGCTGGCCCTGCGCGGGGTCCGGCGATGAGCGGGCGGGTTCGCGGGCCGGGCCGCAGCCGCGTCGTCGGCACCGGCCGGTGGTGGCGCGCGGCCGATCTGGCGGTGCTGGCCGGCCTGGTGACCGTGGGCTCGATGCTGCTGGTGCCCGCCTACGGGTCGCCGGCGCCGGTGGCCGCCGCGGCGGTCGGCGCCGCGGTGCCGGCCACAGTCTTCGCGGTGCTGGACCGCTGGCCCGGGCGTTCGGCGCTCACCCGATGGCTGGCCGCGGCCGTGATCGGGGCCGGTGTGCTGGTGCTCGGCGCCCTGGTCGTCGCGCCGCAGTCCCGGGTGCTGGGGGTGCTGCCGTCGGCCGACGCGATCGCGGCGGTCCTGGCCGGCGCGGTGGACGGCTGGCGCGACCTGCTGACCGTGGCCACCCCGACCGGGGTGGCGGGCGGGTTGCTGGTGCCACCGCTGCTGATCGCCACCGCCGGCACCACCCTGGCCGCGGTCCTGGCCGGCACCCGCCGGCCCGCCCTGGCCCTGGTCGGGCCGGCCGCCGCCGCGGTCGCCTACGCCCTGTTCGCCGACGTCACGCTCGATCCCTGGACCGGTGTCGTGGTCGGCGGGTCCCTGCTGGTCGGCGGGCTGGGATGGGTCAGCTGGATCGGCGGCCGGACCGCCCGCCGGGCCGAACGGGCGGCCGCGGCGTCCCAGCTGGCCGCGGACCGGGTGGCCGGCGCGGACGGGGCGCTGGGGTTGCGCCGGCTTCTGGTCGCGGGCGCGATCCTGGCGGTGGCGGCCGTGGTCGGCGGGCTGGTGGCCGCCGCGGGGACCCCCGACCGGGCAGCCCTGCGTGAGGTGGTGCGGGCGCCGGTCGACCCGTCGACGTTCGAGAGCCCGCTGGCTCAGTTCCGTGGTTTCACCAAGCAGCACGCCGACGATGTCCAGCTCGTCGTGCAGGGGCTGCCGGCCGGCGCCCGGTTGCGGTTGGCCAGCCTGGACGACTACGACGGCCGGCAGTTCCGGCTCAGTGACACCGCCGGTGCGTTCGTGCGTATCGGTCCGGAACGGCCGAGTGCGGCGGCCACCGCCTCGGTGCCGGTGACCGTGCAGGTGCGGGACTACGCCGGCCGGTTCCTGCCCCTGCCGGGGGCGATCGAGCGCCTGGACTTCGGCGGCGCGCGGGCCGACGACCTGGCCGCCGACCTGCGGTACTCGGCGGGCGAGGCCACCGGGCTGCTGCCCGGCGGGTGGCAGCCGGGTGATCAGTACCGGGTGGTGGCCGGGATCGCGGCGCAGCCCACCGTCGACCAGCTGGCCGGGGCCCGGCCGAGCCCGGTCGCCCTGCCCGCCGCCGTGACCCTGCCCGACCTGCTGCGGTCACAGACCGAGCGGTACACCACCGGGGCGCTCACCCCGGCCGCCCAGGTGGAGGCCATCCGGGCCGGCCTGGCCCGGGACGGGTTCTTCAGCCACGGCCGCGCCGGCGAGCCGTCCGCACCGGCCGGGCACGGCCTGGACCGGCTGACCGGCATGGTGGGCAGCGGGTCGATGCTGGGCGACCAGGAGCAGTACGCCGCCCTGATGGCGGTGATGGTGCGCTCACTGGGCATCCCGGCCCGGGTGGTGGTCGGCTTCGTCCCCGGCACGCCCAGCGGGGACGCCCCGGTCGAGCTGCGCGGGCAGGACATCACCGCCTGGGTCGAGGTCCCGTTCGACGGCTTCGGCTGGGTCGCGTTCGACCCGACCCCCTCGCCGGACAAGCCGGTGACCGACGTCCAGGAGCGGGCCCAGACCGAACGGCGGGCGGTCTCGGTCGAGGAGCCGCCGGCCCTGCCGCAGATCCCGCCGGACACCGCCGACACCGACTCGGCCGAGCAGCAGCCGCAGGATCCGAACCCGCCGGCCCCGGCCGAATCACCGACCTTCCTGCCCGCACTGGTGCTGACCATGCTGGCCTGGACCGCGGTGGTGCTGGCCCTGGTGGCGGCGCCGGTGGTGGCGATCCTGCTGATCAAGTCCCGCCGGCGGCGGCGCCGGCTGGCCGCCCCGACGCCGGCCGACCGGATCACCGGTGGCTGGCAGCAGCTGCTGGACACCGCGGTGGACACCGGCTACCGCCCCACCCCGTGGCACACCCGCACCGAGGCGGCCCGTGACCTGTCCGGGGCCGGGGTGCTGCAGGTGGACTGGCTGGCCCCGGCGGCCGACGCCGCCCAGTTCTCGCCGACCCCGGTCGAGGAGGACCGGGCCCGCAGTTACTGGCGCGAGGTGGACGACCGTAGTGCCGAGCTGCTCGGCGGGCTGGGCTTCTGGCGCCGGTGGCGAGCCCGGCTCTCCCTGGCGTCGCTGCGCCGCCGGGACCGCTGACCGCGCCTCACCGGGCGGCCTCCCGCGTCCGGTGCCGGCGGACCGCGGCCCGGTTGGCGCACCGCACCGAGCAGTAGCGCTGGCGGCCGTTGCGGGTGACATCAACGACCACCGCTGCGCACGGGTCACCGGCGTCCTGCCCGGCCGCGCAGCGCCCGAGCCGGTGCATGCCGCGGGTGGTCAGGTGCAGCGCGGTGCCGACGCTGACCACGGCGGCCAGCACGTCGGGCAGCGGGCGGTCGTCGTCGCGGTAGTGCAGGTGCCAGCCCTCGCCGTCGTGGTCGGTCAGCCGGGGGTAGGCGGCGACGGCGGCCATCTGCCGGTTGAGCAGCTCGGCCCGCCGCGTTGGATCGCCCGCGTCGACGACGGTCAGCCACTCGTCCAGCACCCGCCGGGTCCGGGCATGGTCGTCGGGCGCGGCCCGGAAGGTCATGGTCATCCCGAACGCCCGGGTCCGCCCGACGATCCCCGCGCGGTCGGCCGGCCAGTCGTTGGCCAGGGACGCGGCGAGCAGCACGGCGTACTCGCCGTAAGGGTTGAGATGCATAAGACCATTACAGCATCGTGATCGTCATGACGGTTCACCACGATCTGCACAGCCGACCCGAGACCCCACCGGCGCCGGGCCGGACGCACGAGCACGCCTGGCTGACCGAGTCCGCGCACCGGACCTCCACGGGCCTGATCCGTTACGTGATCTGCCCGGACTGCGGCAGCCGCCGGGTCGACCGGCAACCGCACCCGCAGGTACCGCCGGCCGCACTCAGCCGGGCGGTGTCCCCGCCCTGATCAGGCCGGGGTCAGTGCTTGACCACCGAGATCATGTCCCGCAGGCCGGCCGTGGGCAGGTAGGCGCGGGTGATGGCGATACCGATCCGGGGCAGGTCGCCCTCGTCCCGGAAGGCCATGTACATGGGGGAGAACCGCGGTTGGAACTTGCCCTTGAACGCGTGCAGTGACCGGAACCCGTAGACGGGCTCGAGTTGTTCGCCCAACGTGTCCAGGAACTTCTCCACCGGCGTCTCGCCGTCCGCGTCACCCGCGGACCGGGCCAGCGGGGCGCCGGAAAGCGAGACGAACTCGGCCCCGTCCTGCTTGAACCACTGGCAGGAGGAGGCGATCAGGAACTCCATCGTGGCCCGGAACCCGCCGTCCGCGCGGCGCATCAGGTCCAGCGTCCAGCCGCGGACGTGACCCTGCGGCCCGTAGACCGGCATCCAGGACGTCACGCCGTGCAGCTTGCCGTCGGCGCCGACGGCCAGGCCGACCTTGACCTCCCGGTCCAGGGCCTCGGTGACCCCGCCCAGGGTGAAGCCCATCTCCGGCAGTTCCTTGTCGCCGAGCCACTGCTGGGACAGTTCCTCGACCTGGCGGACCATCGACCAGGGCTCGTCGGCCAGGCTGACCATCCGGAAGCTGACCCCCTCCTTGGGCGCCTTGTTCAGGGCGGTGCGCACGTCCTGCCATTTCTTGCCCTTGAACTCCAGGGTCGGCAGGTCGATCAGGTTGTCCTCGGCGACCTGGGCGCTGGACCAGCCGAGCCCATCGGTGACCTCGGTGGTCGTCCGGCTGCAGCTGAAGATGTAGGGCACCAGCGCGGCCTTGTCGCACATGGCGATGAAGTCGTCGATGATCCCGGCCGTGGACCCGGGCGGGCCGACCGGGTCGCCCAGGGCGACGGCCACCCCGGCGTGCTTGCGGAACGCGAGGTAGCCCTGACCGTCGGCGGTGATCATGTGCCGGTTCTCCGGCCAGGTCGTCATCCAGGAGATCGTGTCCCCGCCCCACCGGCGCAGCAGGTCCTTGGCGGTGTCGGCGTGTGACGTGCCGGAGGCCAGCCGCCGCTTGCTGCGCCGCGGCACCCGGAACGCACCCCGGCCGGCGATCAGCATCACCATGTAGATCAGGTAGAGCAGCGACTGGGCGAAGAACTCGGGCAGCCCGCCGTCGACGTCCAGCTCGCCCGCGCTGGGGTCGACGGCCAGCAGGATGGCGACCAGCCCGACCACCAGGGCCAGCAGCACGATCAGGGCGCACAGGACGACCGTGCACCACCAGGCCCAGCGGTAACCGCGGCGCAGGCCGTTGGCCACGAACAGGAACAACGCCAGCTCGATGATCAGCACCCACCACGACTCGGGGGTGTCCTGCGACGGGCCGAGCGGGGTCAGCCGGTCCGGCAGCAGGTTGGCCAGCAGGGTCAGGGTGGCGATGACCAGCACGCCGATCGCGGCCAGCAGCCGCAGCTCGTGCCGGGTGGGCAGGGCGCGGGCGCGCAGGGCGTGCGGGCCGGCCAGCCGGGTGGAGAACGGCATCGACAGCACGACCGCGATGAAGTGTTCGGCGTCGGCCATCTGGCCGACGAACAGGACGGAGAACAGGACGTAGCCCCAGATCGCCAACCGCAGCCGCAGCCGCCACGGCGGCCGGACGGTGGCGCTGGCCACGCTGACCGCGGCCAGCATGCCGGCGGAGAAGCCGACGTCGGTCTCGGCGGCCCGGGCCTGCACCCATTCCCACCCGGAGTTGCGGAAGATCAGGAAGACCAGGGCGGTGATCAGGACCGCGCCCCACTGGTAGAGAACGCAGATCACGACGGTGCGGGCGGTGCCCAGCCGCCATTCGGAGAACCCGGTGATCAGCGCGAACGCACCGGCGACGTAGACGTAGAAGAAGGGATCGAGGGCGAAGAACATGCCCCAGATCAGGGTGAGCCAGCGGCCGTCCTCGAAGGCCGGCAGGCCGAAGGCGACATCCTGGTACCAGGACTTGTCCTCGATGGTGGTCCACAACGTGCCCAGCACCACCGCCAGCACCAGGGTGAGCACGACGTAGGTGGTGGTGAACGGCAGCCGTTTGATCAGCCGCAGCCAGGTCGGGGTGGGCCGGGGAGCCGCCGGCTCGGCCGGCCGGTCGGGGGCGACCGGACTGACGGAGGTGGTCGGCGTGCCGCCGTTCTCGACCGGGGTCATGGCGGAACGGTATCTTGCCGGCCCGGCCCGGTTGATGATCACGACGCCGACACCGGCCCTGATCGAGCCGGGCCCGCCGCGCTAGGGCGCCGGCGGGGCGGCGGCTGCGGCCGGGTCCAGGGTGGGCCCGACCGGCAGGGTGGCGATCAGTTCGGCCGGCAGCCGGGCGACCGGGGCGCCGGCCAGGCCGAGTGTCTCCAGGGCCCGCTGCCCGGACAGCGGATACCGGATGCCGGCGTCGGTGACCAGGTACACCGTGATGCCGGTGCCGTCGGCGCCGGCCGGTTCGGCGATCAGGGCACCGGTGCCGGGTGCGAGCCGCACCGGGCCGGACCCGGTGGCGGCCGCGCCGGTCGCCTCGGCCGGTCCGGCCACCAGCTCGGTCACCGCACTGCCCAGGTAGCGCACGCACATCTGCTGCTCGCCGGGCGGCAGCGTGGCCAGGGCGGGGGCGGTGGCCGGGGCGGCCGCCACCGTGCGGTCCGCGGCCGGCAGCGGGGTGGGCGCAGCCTCGCTGACCTGGGCCTGGCTGACCTTCAGCGGGGTCGGGCTGCTGCCCGGATAGGCGGCGGTCAGGGCGGGGTCGGCCAGCAGGAGTTGGGCCTGCAACGGGGTCAGGCCGGCCAGCCCGTCCCGGGTCATCACGTAGAAGGCATTGGTCCGGTCGGCGTAGACGGTGCCGACGATCGTCGGGGTCAGGGATCCGGGCAGGGCGGGACCGGGTTCGCCGAGGCCGGCGATCGTGACCGGGGCCAGCGGCGCCCCGGCCGGCAGGGCCGCGACGAAGGAGTCCGCGACCGCGATCGGCTCCGGGTTCCGGTAACCCAGGGCCTCCAGCCACTGGTCGGGGACCGGATGCGCCCGACCGGACCAGATCAGCGCGGTGCGCCCGGTCTCGGTGCGGACCAGGTACCCGTCCGAGTCCGGGACGGCGCTGCCGGCGGCGACCGCACCCGGCCGGGTCTCGGTGCGCAGGTCGGCACCGTCGGCGGCCCGGCCCACCGCGCAGACCGACCAGTCCACGCCCACGATGTCGGCCGCGTCGGGCAGCGAGTCGGGGGCCAGCGGGATGCCGATCATCGGGCCGCGCACCGCCTGCGCCAGCGAGGCGGAGGACACGGTCACCACATGCAGCCGGTCGCCCAGCAGCAGCCGCGCCGAGCCGTAGTTCAGGATCGGATGCAGGACGCCGTCCAGGTAGACGTAGCGGGCGCCGGTGTCGTCGTCGACCACGAACGCGCCGGGTTCCTGCCAGGCCGTCGAGCCGCCGGGCCGCAGCACCCCGATGATGCCGGCCACGGCCAGCAGCAGCACGGTGACGGCCAGGCCCCCATACACGCCGGCGCCGAGCCGGGCCAGCGGGGCGGCCGAGGAATCGAGGTCGCCCCGGAGCAGCGCCGCGCTCAGCCGCCGCCGGTGGAAGCGCTGCGCCGCGACCTCGTCGCGGGTGTCGGCCGTCACCGGCCGGCCCGCCCGGTCCGGGGTTCGCGCACCGTGCGCACCGGGTCAGCCCCCGAGTCCGCGGACGAAGTCGAAGGCCCCCAGGACGGCCGCCACCAGCGGGATCGTCGCGATGGTGAGCAGCAGATCGAGGATCTCGGCGGCGCGGGCGCGGGCCGGGGACCGGGTGATCCGGCCCGCCGCGATGACGGCGCCGGCCGCGGCGGCCATCCCGGCGGCCACCGCGACACCGGCGGCCACCGCCGGCGACGCGCTCGTCGTGAGCATCCCGGCCGGGACCGCGAGGAGCACGCCCAGCCCGGCCAGCACCAACGGCAGCCGCTCGCCCACGGTGGGGAACAGCCGCCCCCGCAGCAGCATCGCGGCGCCGACCACGGCCGCCAGCGCCTGGCCGGCCGGCTGCCCGCCGAAGGCCAGCAGCACCCCGGCGGCCAGCGCGGGCCAGGCCAGGCCGTGCACGAAGCCGGTGAGCAGCCGCACGGCCCGCACGGTCCGGGTCCGCACGTCACCGATGTCGACCGGCGGGCGGGTGGCATCAACCTGGTCGGCGCCGCGGGGGAGCGGCTCGGGGTCGAAGGAGGTCAGCCGCAGTGCCGCCGCCGGCACCAGGGGCATCAGGCAGACGGCCAGGCCGGCGACCAGGGCGGCGGTACCCAGCTCGGTCAGCTCCAGGGATGCCCCCGCGGCCAGGGCGAGGGCCAGCAGCGCGGCCCCGGTGACGACGGCCGCCAGCGTGGTGGGCCGCGCGCCGATGGCCAGGGTGGCCGTGCCGGCCAGCACGGCCGCGGTGAGCACACCGAGCAACCAGGGCAGTGGCCCCCACCCGCTCAATGCAGCGGAACCCGCCGCCGCCGTCGCCGCCGCGGCGGCACCGGCGCCGACCGACACCAGGCCCAGGGTCAGGGCCACCCCGGCGTCATGGAGGCGCCTGGCCACCAGGGCGGCCAGCGCCTGAGTAGCGACGGCGACCGCGGCCAACACCACCGCGGGGGCGGCCCAGGGTGGTCCCAGGGTCAGCACCGCGACCACCGCCAGCACCGCGAAGGCGGCCGTGGCCCCGATCGCGACGGCCCGCCCGGCGGCGGCCGGCCACCGGCCCGGATCGGCCCGCACCGTGTCGGCGACCGCGTCGGCCACGTCGTCGTAGACGATCTCGGGCTCGGCGGTGTCCGCGCCGGTCAGGAACACCGTGGCGCCGTCACCGAGCCGCTCGTCCAGCAGCGTGGTCGACCCGGCCAGCCGGCGCCCGGCCGCGGTCCGCAGGATCCAGCCGCCGTGGGCCAGGGCCTGTTCCCGCAAGGAGCGAGGCGCCACCTGGAGCACGGTCTCCAGGACCTCGGCGATGGTGGTCCGGTCCGGCAGGGCCAGGTCGACCCGGGACGAGGGCGTGCGGACGCTGACCGTGACGATCCGGCTGACCGGCCCGAACGCCGATTCGGTCGCCGCCGGGGGGCCGGGCGATCCGGGTCGCTGACCGGCCGGGGGCCGACGCGCGGCCCGGTCGGCCGGGCCGGTGTCGAGCACCGGTGTCGGGCCGGCCAGCCGGGACGGGGTGTTCGGCCGACCCGGGCGGACGGCCGGGGTGCCGGAGGCGGGGGCCCACGGGCTGGCCGGGGTTCGCGCCGACCCGTCCGCGCGCGCGGACCGGCCGGCGGGCCGGGCGACGCTCGCCCGTCCGGTCGCCGGGTCACGGCCGGGGCCGGCGCCGGGGCTGGAGTTGGACCCGGGCACGAGGTCGGGGTCGGGGCCGGGTTCGGAGCCGCGGTCGCGGTCGGAGCCGGGGCCGGACCCGGGGACGGCTCCGAGGTCGCGGCCGGCGCCGGGGCCGGCGAGAGCCGGCTCGGCGTCGGGGGCCTCGGACAACGCGGCGGGCGGTGCGAAGCCGGCCCGCCGGGCCCCCGGCGGGTCCATCAGCAGCGGCCGCCGCGGCCCCGCGTCGGCGGCCTCGTCATGGCCCGCCGGTGGGGGTATGACCGCGGGTGGGCCGGGCCGGTGATCATCGGGGCGATCGGGCGGCGGCATCATCGATCCCCCTGGTCCGGGTCGGTGTCGGCCACCGCGGTCCCCTCGTCGAGCACGATCTGCACCAGCCGGTCGGCGCCCCGGCGAGGTACCCAGAACCCCCGGCCCGGCGGTTGCGGCAGCATCCGGCTGCGACCGATCAGCGGGCCCTCCGACTCGGGGCCGGACAGCAGCAAGGCCGGCGTCCCCACGTCCTTGAGTGTGGCGTAGACGCCGTCGTAGCCGGCCCGGGCCGCGCCGCGGGCCTGCCGGGCCACGATCAGGTGCAGGCCCAGGTCAGCCGCGTGGTCGAGCAGCGGGATCAGCGGGGCCAGCGGGTTCGACCCGGCCAGGCGTTCGTAGTTGTCGACGATCAGGTAGATCCCGGGTGACGGTGGCCGGCCGGCCTCGTCCGGGGTCGCGTCGCTGGCCGGCGGCCGGGCCGCGAGCCGCTCGAGCTGGGGGGCGAGGGCGGCGACGGCGGCGGCGGCGTTCCGGCCGGTGGCGGCCGCCCCGATCAGGTGACCGGGCCGCCAGGGCAACGCCATCAGGCGGCGGTCGGGGTCAAGGACGAGGAACCGGGCCGCATCCGATCCGGGCCGGTTCGCCACCTCCCGGATCAGACGGGTCAGCACGGTGCTCTTCCCCGACTGCTCCTCGCCGAAGACGATCAGGTGCTGATCGGTAGCCGGGTTCCACCGCACCGGCCTCAGGTCCTCGTCGACGCCCAGCACCACCCCGGCTCGGTCGGCCCGGCCGCCCGAGACCGGCAGATCGGCGGCCCGCAGCGTGGTCGGCAGGGTCCGCACAGCCGGTGCCGACCGGCCCGGGAAGCGATCCCGGACCACCTGCACCAACTGGCGGGTGGCCGCCGGCAGGCCCACGGCGGTGGGCCGGCCGTCGATCCGGGGCACCGCGGTCAGCAGGTGCAATCCGTCCCGGGTCAGCCCGCGCCCGGGCCGGTCCGCGGGCACGGTGGCCGCCGCCCGCGCGGTCACGGCCGAGTCCAGCGGATCACCCAGCCGCAGCTCGACCCGGGAGCCGATCAGGTCCTTCAGGGCGGGCCGGAGTTCACCCCAGCGGGACGCGGTCAGGACCAGATGCACCCCGTAGTTCAGCCCGCGCGCGGCGACGGAGGTCAGCCGGGCCTCCAGGGGTTCGAAGGATTCGCGCAGGCCGGCCCAACCGTCGACGACCAGGAGCAGGTCGCCGAAACCGTCCGGCGCCAACGACCCGCCACCCTGCGCCGCGGTCCGCCGCCACTCAGCGACGCCGGACACACCGGCTGCGGCGAAGGCCCGCTCCCGCTCGGCCAGCACCCGCTCCACGACCGCCACGGTCCGGCGCACCAGGTCCGGCTGGGACCGCCCGGCGACCACACCCACCTGGGGCAACCCGGCCAGCGCGGCCAACGAACCGCCCCCCAGATCCAGGCCGTACACCGTCAGTTCGCCCGGCGCATGGGTGAGGGCGAGCGCGCAGATCAGGGTGCGGACGGCGGTCGACTTGCCGCTCTGCGGGGCACCGACGATCGCGACGTGTCCGGCCGCGCCGGACAGGTCCAGTTCCAGCAGACTGCGGGTCTGTTCAAGCGGGCGGTCCACCCAGCCCAGCGGGACCGGGCCGAAGCCGGCACCGGTCGCCGGCCGGGTGGCCGGCAGCAGCCGGTCCAGCGACGGTGGCTGGTCCAGCGGGGGCAACCAGACCTCGTGGGCGGGCACCCCCGTTTCGGCCAGCCGGGCGACCGCGATCTCCAGCAGGCTGGGCCCGGCCACCGGGACCGGGGCGGGGTCCCCGGCGGCGTCGCCCGGGTCCGCGACGGTCCGCGGCGCGTCCGCCGGCCGGCCGGGCGGGGCCAGCCGGAACACCTGCGGCGCCGCCCACCCTCCGGCGTCCGGGTCCGGCTGCGGGTCGCGGACCGGGCCCGAGACGAAGGCCGCCTTGAACCGCACCAGTTCGCTGGTGTCGAACCGCAGGTAGCCATTGCCCGGCGCGGTCGGCAGCCGGTAGGCGTCCTCGACGCCGAGCACGATCCGGGACTCGGCCGCGGAAAAGGTCTTCAGACCGATCCGGTACGACAGGTGCGTGTCCAGGCCGCGCAGCCGCCCTTCCTCCAACCGCTGCGAGGCGAGCAGCAGGTGCACCCCCAACGATCGACCGAGCCGCCCGATGGTGATGAAGGTGTCCAGGAATTCGGGTTTGGCGGCCAGCAGTTCGCTGAACTCGTCGACGACGACGAGCAGCGTGGGCAGCGCGGGCAGGTCGGGCCGGTCGGTGGCCCGGGCCCGGTCGTAGTCGCGCAGGGAGGCGGAATCCCCGGCGTCACGCAGCACCTGCATGCGGCGGCTCAACTCCCCGGCCAGGGCGTCCTTCATCCGATCGACCAGCTCCAGGTGATCGGTCAGGTTGGTGATCACCGCCGAGGTGTGCGGCAGCGCATCCAGCCGGGTGAACGTCGCCCCGCCCTTGAAATCGACCAGGACCAGGTTGAGCACGTCCGGCGGGTGGGTGATGGCCAGGCCCAGGACCAGCGTGCGCAGGAGCTCGGACTTGCCCGACCCGGTGGCCCCGACCACCAGCCCGTGCGGCCCCATCCCGCCGTCGGCGGCCTCCTTGAGATCCAGCTCCACGCTCTGACCGTTGCTGCCCACGCCGATGGCCACCCGCAGCCGCTCGCGGGGCGGGCGGGCGCGCCAGCTCACCGCCGGGTCCAGGGCCCGCACGTTGGCCACGCCGAGCAGATCGGTCAGCCCGGTCGTCCTGCTGATCACCGGTTCCCGAGTTGGGCCCCCGGGCAGCCGCAGGCCGGCGATAGCCCGGGTGGTCGCGGCGGCCGCGGCCGGGCTGACCTGGTCGGGGACGCCGACGTAGCTCACCAGCTGCGCACCGGTGCGGTCCACGGCGACGGTGAGCACGTCACCGCCGACCACCCGCAGCCGCAGGCTCCGGTCGGCCGGCAGCTCACCGGTTTCGCCGATCTGCAGCACGGTCACCCCGAGCAGACCCTGGGGGCCGCCGAGATGACCGCCGGCGGCGGCCCGGCCGTCCCCGTCGACCAGCACCAGCAGGTGGGCGCGATCCACCAGCGGGCCGGAGTTCGCCTCGGCCCACGGCCGGCCGGCCAGTTCGTCGGCCAGCACCGACTCGAGCTCGGGCAGGCTGCCGGCCACGGCCAGCACCGGCGGCTGCGTCGGCGACCCACTCGGATCGGCCAGGTGCGGAGCCCATTTGAGCCAGTCCCAGGACCGCAACCGGTCGGGCCCGCCGTCCGGCGGCAGGCACACCCCGATCCGCAGCTCGGACGGGGCGTGCCAGCAGACCGCCTGCAGCAGCAGGGCGGCCGCCAGCCGCCGGCCGGCGGCCAGGTCACCCTCCAGCCGGATCGTCGCGAACGAGCGCAGGGCCACCGCGACCGGGAGGTCGGGCACCGTGCCAAATGCGTGCACGAACCGGTCCCGGGCGATGGCGGCGACCGGATCGACGTCGTCCGGAATCTGCTCGGGGGCGGTCAGCGTGAGCGACAACGGCTGCTCGCCCACCCCGAGCCGCAGCACGGCGAAGTCCGGGTCGGCCGGCCGACGTTCCCACAGCCGGCTGGTCCGGGCCAGCGAGCCGAGCACCTCCGGGGACGGGTGCACCCAGGTCAGGGCCAGCCGCTGGGCGGCGGCCGCGGACCGGGCCTGCTGCCGCGTGCGGTCCACGTGCCGCAGGTAGTCGCGCCGGGCGCCCGCGATGCGGCGGGCACGATCACCGCCGACCCGCACCAGCTGACCGGCGGCGACCGCGACCATGGAGACGCCGAACAGCACACCGGCCAGCAGGTGCAGGCCCGATCCGCCGGCGGTGAAGATCAACACCATCGCGCCGAGGCCGGCCAGCGCCGGCAGCAACACCAGCACGGCACCCGGGCCGCCGCTCGACCGCGGCGGAATCGTCGGCGGGGGCCGGAGATCCAGGGTGCCCACGGTCATCGCCGGGGGCTCCCGGCGCGGCGGCCGGCGAAAGACCGCAGCAGTCACGGCGAACCCTCCCGACCGGCCTGGGCCGGGCCCGGAACGATCACCGCAACCCCCTCGTCAATGGTTCACCGCGGCCGAAGCTACACCGCAGGGCAGACGGCCAAGGTCCGGCGAACGGCGCCTGTGGATAACCGGGTCGGGTGAGGGTCGGGCAAGGTGCGGGCTGTGCACAACCGGTTGACCGGGGTCGGTCAGGCCCGCCCGATCACCGCGGCCAGGGCGGCCACCCCCTCCTCGATCCGCCCGGCCGGGGTGGCCGCGTAGCCCAGCACCAGCCCCGCCGCCCCCGGCGCGATCCGATGCCAGGACAGCGGCTGCACTTTGACCCCGGCCGCCAGCGCGGCCGCGGCGATGACCCGGTCGTCGACGGGCGCCGACGGCGGCGCGTCGAGGGTGACGGTCAGATGCAGCCCGGCGGCGGCACCGTGCACGGTGGCGGTCGGCAGGTGCCGGGCCAGGGCATCGACCATGGCGTCGCGTCGGCGGCGGTGCCGGCGACGGACCATCCGCAGGTGGCTCTCCAGGTGCCCCTGATCCATCAGCCGGGCCAGCACCAACTGTGGCAACGCCGGGTTGCCCAGGTCGGCCTCGCGTTTGGCCGCGATCACCTCGCCCAGCAGGTCGCGGGGCGGCAGCAGCCAGCCGATCCGCAGCGCCGGGGCCAGGATCTTGGAGACACTGCCGGTGTAGCAGACCCGGTCCGGCACCGCTGCCCGCAGCGCGGTCACCGGCGGCCGGTCGTAGCGGTGTTCGGCGTCGTAGTCGTCCTCGACGATCAGCCCGCCGTCGGCGGCCCAGGCCGTCAGGTCGCGCCGCCGGGTGCCGTCGAGCACGACCCCCATCGGGAACTCGTGCGCGGGGGAGACGAGCACCGTCGCGGCGCCCGAATCCCGCAGCGCGTCCACCCGGAGCCCGGCCCGGTCGACCGGCACGGGCACGGTCGTCATCCCCCAGTGCTGCAGCTGGCGGCGGGCGCCCAGCGATCCCGGATCCTCCACCCCGATTCGATGCTGCCCCCGTCGGGTGAGCGCCCGGGCGAGCAGGGCCAGCGCCTGCGCGACGCCGGCGACGATGACGATCTCGTCGGGATCGGCGGCGATGCCCCGGAACCGGGCGAGCCAGCCGGCGACCGCGGCCCGCAGCCTCGGCGTGCCCGCCGGATCCCCGTAGCCGAACGCGGCCGGGGTCAGGTCGTCGAGCACCGCTCGCTCGGCCCGCATCCAGGCGGCTCGGGGGAATGCGGTCAGGTCGGGCAGCCCGGGTGAGAGGTCGAACCGGGCCGGCGCCGCCCGCAACGCGGTGAAGACGTCCGCCGAGGTCTCGCCGAACAACCCGCCGGGCCGGCTCTCGGTCACCGGGGTCTGCCGGTCCGCGCGGGCGGCCGCGGAGCCGGGGGAACGAAGCGGTGGATGTGCCACCGCCGCTCCGGCCGCCGCCACCACCGTGCCCCCACGCCCGGCCGTGACCACCAGCCCGTCGTCGAGCAACCGGCGGTAGGCCTCGGTGACCACCCCCCGGGACACCCCGAGGTCGGCGGCCAGGGTCCGGCCGGCCGGCAGGCGGTCCCCGGGCCGCAGCCGGCGGTCGGCCACCGCGGCCCGGATCCGGTCGGCCAACCATCCCGCCTTGCCGCCCGCCGGAGCCTCGTCCGTCCGCAGGGACAGGAAGTCGGATGCGCCTTTGGACCTGTGAGACGGGTGCGGAATGGACTCCTCCATCGGGCCATTCTTGCCGCAGAGTGGACCGGTGACCACACCGACCATGCGCCCGAGCACGGCCCCGGCGGTGCTTGCCGGCGGGGCCGGCATGGCCCTGGTCGGCAGCAGCGTCGGGGTGTCGCAGACCTTGATCGACGCCCCGCAGTTCACCGCCCAGGCGGTGCGCTACGCGCTGGCGGCCATCGTCCTGCTGGGCATCCTGGCGGTCGCCGGGCAGCGGCCGCGGTGCCCCCGCGGCCGCGAATGGGGCTGGCTCGCCGGGGTCGCGCTCAGTGGCCTGGTCGTGTTCAACATCGCCGTGGTCCGCGGGGTGGCCCATGCCGAGCCGGCCGTCATCGCGGTGGCCGTGGCCTGTGCGCCGATCTTCCTGAGCGTGCTCGGCCCGCTCGCCCAGCGGCACCGGCCCGCCCCCGCGATCGCGGTCGCGGCCGTCGTGGTGACCGGCGGCAGCGTGCTCGTGGTCGGTACCGGGACCACCGACGCGACCGGGGTGCTGTGGGCGATCGTGGCGCTGGCCTGCGAATGCGGCTTCACCCTGCTGGCGTTGCCGGTGCTCGGCCGGCACGGACCGTACGGGGTGTCGTTGCACTCGGTCTGGCTCGGCGCGATCATGTTCCTGGGCCTGGGGGTGACGGTTGAAGGCCCGCGCGCGGTGTTCTCCTTGTCGGCCGGCCAGTGGGTCGCCGTGGGCTGGTTGGCGGTCGCCGTCACCGCGGCGGCGTTCGTGCTCTGGTATTCGGCCGTGCGGACGCTCGGCCCCGGACCGGCCGGCCTGATCACCGGAATCGCGCCGGTGAGTGCTGCCCTGTGCGGTGCGCTGCTCGGCGCAGCCTGGCCCGGCCCGGGGGTGTGGCTGGGAATCGCGGTGGTGGTGGGTGGGCTGGCTGCCGGCCTGCTGACGACCCGGGCCGGTGCCCGGCGAGATCCACCGGCCCCGCTGCCGCAGCCGGCTGAGGTGGATCTCGCCTGACGGACGCGCATCAGTGCCAGAACGCGCCGATCTGCTCGACCTGGGTGGCCAGATGCGTGCCCAATGGGCCGGGGTCACGGACCGGCCGCCGAACGGTGAGAAGCCTCTGAACTGTGCCGATCGATGCGGCCGCCGGCCCGCAGCTGGAATTATCGAACACATGTCCAATCTCGAACAGCTCGACGCCATGATCGCGGAACTCGCCGCCCTCGAGGCGACGTCCGACGACGATCGGCTGGCGCTGGTGACCGAGCTGGCACAACTGCAGAAGGTCGCGACGGCCGCGCAGGCCCGGCTCGCCGCGGCGCTGGCGGCCTCGCAACGGGCCAGGCTGGTCAGGGCCGGCTTCCGCATCGGGGTGCGACCGGCGAGCGGCGGCGGGCCCTGACGGGCGGGCACGCTCGCGCACCCGACTGCGGGGGTGGGCGGGTTCGCCCTCCCCCGCAGTCGGTGCGTGGTGCTGGACTGCTAGTTCGGGCTGACCTTTCCGGTCGTGTTGTGCGGGTCGATGACGTACTTGCGGGCGACCCCGGAGTCGAACTCGGCGTATCCCTTCGGCGCCTGGTCCAGGCCGATGACGGTGGCGTTCACCGCGTCACCGATCTTGACCTTGTCGTGCAGGATCGCGTTCATCAGGCCGCGGTGGTACTTCATCACCGGGCACTGACCCGTGGTGAACGACAACGACTTCGCCCACCCCAGACCCAGCCGGATGGACAGCGAACCGATCTTGGCGGCGTCGTCGACGGCGCCCGGGTCGCCGGTGACGTACAGCCCCGGGATGCCCAGTCCGCCACCCGCGGCGGTCAGGTCCATGATCGAGTTCAGCACGGTGGCCGGAGCCTCGTGGCTGGCGTCCTTGCCGTGCCCGCGGGCCTCGAAACCGACCGCGTCCACGGCACAATCGACCTCGGGAACGCCGAGGATCTGCTCGATCTGGTCCTTCGGGTCACCCTTGGACACGTCGACCGTCTCGCAGCCGATGGAGCGGGCCTTGGCCAGCCGGTCCTCGTTGAGATCGCCGACGATGACCACCGCCGCGCCCAGCAACTGGGCCGAGACCGCGGCGGCCAGCCCGACCGGGCCGGCGCCGGCCACGTACACGGTGGACCCCGTGGTGGTGCCGGCGGTGTAGGCGCCGTGGTACCCGGTGGGGAAGATGTCCGAGAGCATCGTCAGGTCCAGGATCTTCTCCAGGGCCTGATCCCGATCCGGGAACTTGAGCAGGTTCCAGTCGGCGTAGGGCACCAGCACGTATTCGGCCTGCCCGCCGACCCAGCCACCCATGTCCACGTACCCGTAGGCGGAACCGGGCCGATCCGGGTTGACGTTCAGGCAGATGCCGGTCTTGCCCTCCTTGCAGTTCTTGCAGCGGCCGCAGGCGATGTTGAAGGGGACCGAACAGATGTCGCCGACCTGGATGAACTCGACGCCGGGCCCGGTCTCGATCACCTCACCGGTGATCTCGTGGCCCAGCACCAGGCCCTCGGGGGCGGTGGTGCGGCCGCGGACCATGTGCTGGTCGGAGCCGCAGATGTTGGTGGTGACGACCTTGAGAATGGCGCCGTGCGGCACCTTGCGGCCGACGTTGAGGGGATTGACGCCGGGTCCGTCCTGCAGTTCGAAGGTCGGGTATGCGATGTCCTGGACGGCCACCTTCATCGGGCCCTGATAGGTCACGGCGCGGTTGTTCGACATGCGCTCTCCTCATCGTTGAGGTGGGGTGACGAGCCGTTGGTCACGGTCAGGTCACGTTGCCCTTCCCACTCTATGGACTTGCCCGGAGTGCGCATCTGGCAAATGGATGGTCGTTGCCTGGGCATGATGTGTGCGCCGAGTAGCGGAGAGTGATGAAATGAGAACGAGTTTCATGAGGGCGTTGCGGTACGACGAGGTGGGCGCCCTGCCCCGGATCGACCGGGTGCCGGTCCCGGACTGCCCGCCGGGCGGTGCCCTCGTCCGGGTCGAGGCCACCGGCGTCTGCCGGTCGGACTGGCACGCCTGGCAGGGCCACGAGATCGTCCCGCTCCCGCAGACCCCGGGGCACGAGTTCGCCGGCACGGTCGCCGAGATCGGGGATGGGGTCGGCCGTTTCGCGGTCGGAGCGCGGGTGACGGCGCCGTTCGTGAACGGCTGCGGGACCTGTGCCTGGTGCCGGGCCGGCGACGCCCAGGTGTGTCCGGACCAGAACCAGCCGGGGTTCACCCATCCCGGGTCCTTTGCCGAGTACGTGGTGGTCCGGGCGGCCGACTTCAACCTGGTCGGCCTGCCCGATCAGGTGGACGCGGTGGCCGCGGCGGCCCTGGGCTGCCGGTTCGCCACCGCCTACCGGGCCCTGACCGGGCACGCGCAGGTGGGTCCGGGCACCGAGGTCGCGGTGTTCGGGTGCGGCGGCGTGGGCCTGTCCGCGATCATGATCGCCGTCGCGCTGGGCGCCCGGGTCACCGCCGTCGACCGGTCGGCCGCCGCCCTGGACCGGGCCCGGGAGTTCGGTGCGGCCGGCACCGTCCGGTCGGCCGACCCGCTCGACCAGGTTGCCCAGGTGGTGGCGGCCACCGGTGGCGGTGCGCAGGTGTCGGTCGATGCGCTGGGTTCGGCCGGCACCGCCGACGCCGCGGTGCGCAGCCTGCGCCGGCGGGGCACCCACGTGCAGGTCGGGCTCATGCTCGGGGCCGCGGCCGCCGCCCCGCTGCCCTGGGACCGGGTGATCGCCTGGGAGCTCACGGTTGTCGGCTCGCACGGGATGGCGGCCGCCGGCTACCCGCCGATGCTGGACCTCGTGGCCGCCGGACGGCTGGGGCCGGCGCAGCTGGTCGGGTCGGTGACCGACCTGGCCGGCGCCGGCGACGCGCTGGTGGCCATGAGCGACCCGGCCGCGGCGGCCGCCGGGATCGTGGTCGCCCGGCCCTGACCGGCGGGTCCGGGCCGGGCCGCGGGCGTCAGGCCCGCGCCCGCATGCGGCCCACGATGCCGGTGTCGTAGCGCCCGGAGACGAACTCCTCGTGGTCGAGCAGTTCGGCGAAGAACGGCAGGTTGCTCTTCGGGCCGGCCACCACGAAGTCGGCGACCGCCGCCCGGGCCCGCTCCAGGGCGTGCGCGCGGTCGTCGCCGTGCACGATCAGCTTGGCCATCAGCGAGTCGTAGGACGGGGTGACGGTGGTCCCGGCGGCGAAGCCGGAATCCACCCGGACGCCGTCACCGGCCGGTTCCACCCACTCGCGGACCGGGCCGGGGCCGGGCAGGAACCGCTTGGGATCCTCGGCATTGACCCGGAACTCGATGGCGTGGCCGGTGAACCGCACCGCGTCCGGATCGAACCCGATGGGCTCGCCGGCCGCGATGAGCAGCTGCTCGCGAACCAGATCGATCCCGGTCACGGCCTCGGTGATCGTGTGCTCGACCTGCAACCGGGTGTTCATCTCCAGGAAGACGAAGTCCTGCGCGGCCTCGTCCACCAGGCACTCCACGGTGCCCGCGCCGACGTAGCCGACCGCCTGCCCGGCCCGCACCGCCGCCTCCAGCATCCGCGCGCGCAGCTCGGGACCCACGCCCGGGGACGGGGTTTCCTCCGCCACCTTCTGGTTGCGCCGCTGCACCGAACAGTCCCGCTCGCCCAGCGCGAGCACCCGCCCGTCGGGCAGGCCCAGGATCTGCACCTCGACGTGCCGGGCCACCGGCAGGAACCGTTCCAGCAGCACCGATCCGTCGCCGAAGGTCCGTTCGGCGAAGGCGCTGATCGTGGCGATCTTCTCGACCACCTGGTCCATGTCGTAGGCCACGGCCA
This sequence comes from Nakamurella multipartita DSM 44233, assembly GCF_000024365.1. Taxonomy (NCBI): domain Bacteria; kingdom Bacillati; phylum Actinomycetota; class Actinomycetes; order Nakamurellales; family Nakamurellaceae; genus Nakamurella; species Nakamurella multipartita. Next base: position 5,343,129 of record NC_013235.1, on the reverse strand, counting down.
TGCCCATGCCGCCGCCGCCGGCCGAGGCCTTGACCATGATCGGCGCGCCGATGGCCTCCGCGGCGGCCCGGGCGGCCGCCGGATCACCCACCGGTTCCCGGGTGCCGGCGGAGACCGGAACCCCGGCGTCCTGCATCAGGTTGCGGGCGTTGATCTTGTCGCCCATCCGCTCGATCACCTCGGCCGACGGGCCCACCCAGATCAGCCCGGCGTCCACCACCGCCTGGGCGAAAGCGGCGTTCTCGGACAGGAATCCGTAGCCGGGATGGATCGCCTCCGCGCCGGTGTCCTTGGCCGCCCGCAGGATCGCGTCCACGTTGCGGTAGGACTGCGCCGGGGCGGCCGGGCCGAGCAGCACCGCTTCGTCGGCCTCGGTGACGAACGGCAGGTCGGCGTCCACGTCGGAATGCACGGCGACGGTGCGGATGCCCATCGCCTGGGCGGTGCGGTTGATGCGGCGGGCGATCTCGCCGCGGTTGGCGATCAGCAAGGTCTGGAACACGCTTGTCTTCCTTCGGGTTTCAGGTCGGCAGAGGCAGGCCGGTCGGGTCAGGAGGTGGTGGCGGCCGGACGGTGGGCGGCGGACAGCACGTGCTCCTCCTCCTGCGGTTGCGGGTCCCGGCCCAGGCGAAGTCCGACCAGGGTGACCGCGACGCAGCCCGCAAGGTACAGCGCGATCGGCACCCAGGAGCCGAACGCGCCGAGCAGCGCGGTGAACACCAACGGGGCGATGGCGCCGCCGATGACCCCGGCCAGCGTGTAGGCCAGCGAGCTGCCGGCGTAGCGCAGGTGGATGTCGAACTGCTCGACGATGTACGCCGCCTGCGGCCCGTACATCAGGGCGTGGAACGCCAGGCCGATGACGACCCCCAGGATCAGCAGCGGCATCGACGGCTGGCCCAGGATCAGGAAGAACACCGGCACCCAGATGGCCGAGCCGATCGCGGCGATGGCGTAGAGCAGCCGCCGGTTGATCCGGTCCGACAGCGCCCCGGCCAGCGGGATCAACCCCAGCTGGGCGGCCGAGCCGATGAGCACGGCGGTGAGCACCTGGCTGCGGGTCATGCCCAGGACCTGGGTGGCGTAGGTCGCAACGAACACGGTGAACAGCGCGTACAGCACGTCCGGGCCGACCCGGGCCAGCGCGGCGGCGGTCAGCGCCCGCTTCTGGGTGGCGAAGACCTCCTTGATCGGCGCCTTGGGGCGCTCGCCGCTCTCCTTGATGGCCTGGAAGACCGGGGTGTCCTCCAGCTTGAGCCGGATCCACAGGCCGAAGGCGACCAGGACCGCGGAGATCAGGAACGCCACCCGCCAGCCCCAGCTCAGGAACGCGTCCTCGGTCAGCGCGGCGGCGAGGACGGCCAGCACACCGTTGGCCAGCAGGTTGCCGGCGGGCGGGCCGATCTGGGCGGCCGAGGCCCAGAAGCCGCGCTTGGCCGGATCGCCGTACTCGCTGGACAGCAGCACCGCGCCGCCCCACTCGCCGCCGACCCCGACGCCCTGCGCGAAGCGCAGCATGACCAGGATGATCGGCGCGGCCACCCCGATCGAGGCGTAGCCGGGCAGCAGGCCGATCAGCAGCGTGGCCGCCCCGATCAGCATCAACGTCCAGACCAGGACGTTCTTGCGGCCGACCCGGTCACCCAGCCGGCCGAAGACGATCCCGCCGACCGGGCGGGCCAGGAACCCGACCGCGTAGGTGGAGAAGGACAGCAGGGTGCCGGTGAGCGGGTCCTCGCCGGGGAAGAACAGTTGCGGGAAGACCAGGGCGGCGGCGGCCGAATAGACCGCGAAGTCGTAGTACTCCAGGGCGGTGCCGGTGAGGCTGGCCGCGTACGCCTTGATCAGCGGGCCGCGGCCCGGTCGTGCGGTGGGAGCGGGCATCTCGTACCTCCGGGGTGGGGGGTCGGCCGGGTGGGTCCGGTCAGACCGATGCGAAGCGCAGGTGCTGACCGGGCCGCAGTTGCGCGGCCCGGTCGATGTCCTCGTCGAGGACGACGGCGACGACGGGATACCCGCCGGTCAGCGGATGGTCGGCCAGGAACAGCACCGGCTGCCCGCTGGGGGGGACCTGGATGGCGCCCAGAACGATTCCCTCGCTGGGGATCTCGGCGTCATCGGCGCGGCGCAAGGCCGGGGTGTCGGGGTCCGGTCGATCCAGCCGGACGCCGACCCGGTTGCTCTGCGGGGACACCCGCCAGCGGCCGGCGGTCAGCGCGGTCGGGTCGGTGAACCAGTCCTCGCGCGGGCCGAACAGCACCCGCAGGGTGGTCTCGGGCTCGCCCATCGGGGTGGCCGCCGGGGCCGGGCCGGCGGGCTCGGGCTGGCCGCCGTTCCGCCCGACGGTCAGGACGTGGTCCTTGCCGAGCGGGGCCGGGCCGAGGCCGGACAGGGTGTCGGTGCTGGCCGAGCCGAGGACCAGGGGGACGTCCAGGCCGCCGGCCACCGCCAGGTAGCTGCGCAGACCGACCTTGGGGGCGCGCAGCCGCAGGGTCTGTCCCTGGCGCAACGCGACCGCGGTGTCGTGGGCGGCCGGGTCACCGTCGATCTCGGCCGGGGCGGGCGCGCCGGCGACCGCGACGGTCAGATCCCGGTCGGCCCGGACGACCAACCCGCCCAGGGTGACCTCGACCGCCACCGCGCCCGGGTGGTTGCCGACCAGATGGTTGGCCCGGGCGTGCGAGGCCCGGTCGGCGGCGCCGGCCCGACCGACGCCGTCGGCGGCGTGCCCGCGGCGGCCGCCGTCCTGCAGCAGGGCCAGCGGCCCGGGTCGCAGCACGGTGAGCGTCATGGCCGGTCCTCCTCGTTCACGAAGCGCACCCAGCGGCCCGGTTGGATCGCCGCGGGCGGGTCGGCCGCCTGGTCCCAGAGCGTGACGTCGGTGGAGCCGATGAGCTGCCAGCCGCCGGGGGAGCGGCGCGGGTAGACCGCGGAGAACTCCCCGGCCAGGGCCACCGACCCGGCCGGCACCTCGGTCCGGGACTGGGCACGCCGGGGTACGGCGAGCCGTCGATCCCCGCCGATGAGGTAGGCAAAACCCGGGGCGAAGCCGACGAACGCGGCCCGCCAAGCAGTTCCGGTGTGGGCGGCGATCACCTGGGCCGGCGACAGGCCGGTCGCGGCGGCGACGTCGGCCAGGTCGGGCCCGTCGTAGCGGACCGGGATGACCAGCTCCCCGGCCTCGGTCCGGTCGGTGCCGGCCGACTCGGCGGTGGCCGCGGTCGCCAGCAGCCAGTCCCCCACAGCGGTCAGGTCGGTGCCCGGGGCGAGGCGGACGAGCACGGTGGCGGCCGCCGGAATCAGGTCCTCGATCTCGGGCCGGCCGGCCTCCCGCAGGACGGCGCAGACGCCGACGGTGGTCTGCGGGTCGCCGGTCTCCAGCAGCAGCGCCCGGTCGCCGGCCGGTCGGAGGGTGGGCCGGCTCATGTGAAGGATCCGATCCGCACGCCGGCCGCTTCCAGGGCCAGCCGCACCTGGCGGGCCATGTCGACCGCGCCCGGGCTGTCCCCGTGCACGCAGATGCTCTCGGCGGCCACGGTGACCTAGTTCCCGTCGACGGCGGTGATCACCCCTTCGGTGACCAACCGGACCATCCGGGCGGCGACCTGCTGTGGGTCGTGCAGCACCGCGCCCGGTTCCCGACGGGAGACCAGGGTGCCGGCGGGGGTGTAGGCGCGGTCGGCGAACGCCTCGCGCACGGTCCGCAGCCCGGCCGCGGTGGCCAACTCCAGCACGACCGACCCGGGCAGGCCGAGCAGCGGCAGGCCGGGGTCGACCGCCCGCACCGCCTCGACCACGGCGGCGGCCTGCTCCTCGTGGTGCACGATCGCGTTGTAGAGGGCGCCGTGCGGTTTGACGTAGCGCACGGTGGTGCCGGCCGCCGTGGCCAGCGCCTGGAGGGCGCCGATCTGGTAGATGACCTCGTCGGTCAGCTCCTCGGGCTCCATGTCGATGAACCGGCGGCCGAAGCCGGCCAGGTCCCGGTAGCCGACCTGGGCGCCGACGGCGACGCCGTGTTCGGCGGCGGCCGCACAGGTGCGCCGCAGGGTGCTCGGGTCGCCGGCGTGGAAGCCGCAGGCGACGTTGACGCTGGTCACCAGGGGGGTGAGAGCGGCGTCGTCACCCAATGTCCAGCGGCCGAAGGATTCACCGACATCGCTGTTCAGATCGATCTGCGTCATACGGGATTTCCCTTCGTGGGGTTGGCCAGGACTCTACGACCAATGTGGGAATTGTTGAACAATCCTCAGATCACAATGTAGTAAACTTCGGGCGTGTTGGAAATAGGGAAGGCGAAGGAGTCGGCCAGCGGCGCGCTGGCGGCGCTCGGTCAGGCGCGGATCCGGGTGGTGGCCCAGCCGACCGCGGCCCGGGTGGCCGACGCGCTGCGCGAGCAGATCAGCGCCGGGCAGTTCCTGCCCGGGTCGCGGCTGCCCGAGGAGGCCATCGGCGAGGCCCTCGGCGTCTCCCGCAACACCGTGCGCGAGGCCTTCATCGAACTGGGGGCCGAGCGGTTGCTGGTCCGCGCGCCCAACCGCGGGGTGTTCGTCGCGGTGCTGGACGAGCCGGCCATCCGCGACATCTACCGGGCCCGCCGGATCCTGGAGGTCGGCGCGATCCGCTACGCCGTCGCCGGTCTCGACGCGACCGGGGCCCGGGCGGCCGTCACCGAGGGGCAGCGGGCCCGCGCCGCCGACGATTCCGCGGGCGTGGCCAACGCCAACCAGCACTTCCACCGGGCCGTCGTCGCGCTGGCCGGCAGCGCCCGGCTGGACCGGCTGATGGCGCACATGCTGGCCGAGATGCGGCTGGTCTTTCACACCGCGCGGGCCAACCCGCGCTTCTACGAGGCCTTCGTCGACGACAACGACGCGCTGTGCACGCTTTTGGAACAAGGCCGGCTGGAGGATGCCGCCGCGGCGATGGAGGACTACCTGGCCCGGTCCGAGCGGGAGGTGCTGCGGGCCGCCGGTTGAGGCCGGTCAGGCCAGCCACTCGTTGAGCAGCGCCACTGCCATGGCGGCGTCGCCGAAGTCGTTGTTCGCGGAGTCGATCGTCACGGCCGCCGACTTGTTGCCGAACAGCGAGATGATCCGGGCTTGGGACAGGTCCGGCCACTGGCCGGCCGCCTTCCACCCGAGGCCCTCGATCCCGGAGGCGTCGGCGTTCCAGCCGTACGGGCTGGACGTGTCGACATTGTTGAACGTCGCCATCCGGAACGACAGCCAGGCCTGGCCCTGCGGGCGATCGGCGACCAGCAGGCACGTGGTGGAGGTCGATTCGGGTGAGGGGGTCAGCGGCACCCCGGCCACGGCCGACAGCCGTTCGATCCGCAGTTCGTCGCACAGTGTGTCGGCCACGCCGACGAAGTCCGTGTCGCTGCGGGGGCTGGTCAGCAGGGTGAAGACCGCGGCCCCGGCCAGGGCTACGACGGCGGTCACCACCCACGGCCAGCGGCGACGCCGCGGACGGTTGCCGGGGGCGGGCTCGGTCACGGGCACTCCCCGGGGGTCGGCGGGCTCGGGCGACGCTGGATGTGACGCCGATGATAAGGCGCCGGACGCGCCCGGACCGGACAGAATGAGCTGGTGACCGACACCCTGGAGCCCTTCCCCGACGACTGGCAGACCGCGCTGTGCATCGCCGCGCATCCCGACGATCTGGAGTACGGCACGGCGAGTGCGGTGGCCGCCTGGACCCGGGCCGGCAAGACCGTCACCTACCTGCTGGTGACCTCCGGGGAGGCCGGCATCGACGGGCTCGACCCGGCCGAGTGCGGCCCGCTGCGCGAGGCCGAGGAGCGGGCCGGGGCGGCCGAAGTCGGGGTCGAATCGGTGGAGTTTCTGGGCTACCCGGACGGGGTCGTGGAGTACGGGCTGCCGCTGCGCCGGGACATCGCCCGGGTGATCCGGCGCCGCCGCCCCGATCTGGTGGTCGCCTCCAACCCGGACCCGCGACCGGCCTGGGGCGGCATCGACTACGCCGACCACCGGGCGGTCGGCCTGGCCGCCGTCGACGGCGTGCGAGATGCCGGCAACCGCTGGGTCTTCCGGGAGCTGGTCGACGAGGGGCTGCCGCCGTGGAAGGCGCGCTACACCGCGCTGGCCGCCTCCCCGCGCGCCGCCCACGCGGTCGACGTGACCGACACCCTGGAGTCCGGCATCGCCTCGTTGAACGCGCACCGGCGGTACCTGGAGGGACTGGGCGACGACGCGCCCGACGTGGCGCAGATGCTGCGCGGGTTCGCCGAGATGAGCGCGCCCCGGTTCGGGGGCCGGCCGGCGGTCGCCTACGAATTGCTGGCCTGAGCGGCCCGCACGGTCTGGCTCAGCTCAGCCGCGCAGCGCCCGCACGGCGAGCTCGACGTCGTCCTCCGTCGAATAGAGGTGGAACGCCACCCGTACCCGGCCGGCCCGCAGGCCGAACCGCACGCCGGCGGCGTGCAACCGGTCGACCGCGGCGTCCCCCGCGGCCACGCTGACGATGGCCGAGTCCGACGGCGGCTGGTCCAGGGCGGCGAGGAAGGTGGTGGCCAGGCCCAGATTGTGCGCGTGGATGGCCGGTACCCCGACCTCGGCCAGGACCCGCAGCGCCGGGTCGGTGCCGACCCAGCAGTGCCAGGCCGGGGAGATGTCGAACCGGCGGGCGTCGGCGGCCAGCTTCATCGGCCGGCCGTAGTACGAGCCGTGGATGTCCTGTGCGGCGAACCAGTTGGCGGCCAACGGTTTCAACGTCAGCTCGGGGTGCCGTTCGGCCAGCGTGGGGTGGTGGACCGCGAACGCGGTGCCGCGCGGGCTGCACAGCCATTTGTAGGCGTGGCTCACCAGCAGGTCGGCCGCGTCGACGTCCACGGGCAACCAGCCGACCGCCTGGGTGGCGTCCACGACGGTGAGCGCCCCCACCGCTCGCGCGGCCCGGCCGATCGCCGTCACGTCGGCCACCTCGCCGGTCGCCGACTGCACGGCCGAGTAGGCGACCACGTCGACGTCCCCGGTGATGGCGTCCAGGAAGCGGTCGGTCGGGGCGGTGATCACCCGCACCCCGCGGTCGGCGTGCACCGCCCACGGGAAGACGTTGGAGGTGAACTCGATGTCCGGGACGAGCACGACGCTGCCGTCGGGAATGCCCGCGGCGACCGGGGCCAGCAGCTGCGAGGTCGACGCCCCGGTGGCCACCGTGGCGGCCGGCACGCCGAGCAGGTCGGCGAATCGCGACCGCGACTGCTCGACGCTGCGCGCCCAGCCCTCCCAGCTGGTCCGGCCGGTGCGCCAGTCGCCCAGGGCGGCCTGCAGGGCGTCCCAGGCCGGCCGGGGTGGCAGCCCGTAGGAGGAAGTGTTGAGGTAGCCGGGCGCGGCGTCCCACAGGGTGGCGGCCTGCGCGACGGTCGGCCGAGCCGCGGGCCGGGTGACCGGTCCGGTCATCGGGTCTTCCCGCCCAGCACCCGGGTCAGCGTGGCCAGCAGGTCGGGCACGTCGTCGCGCGGCACCACCGCCTGGATCAGGGTGAGCCCGGCCGCGCGGGTCGGGACGGCGGCGAGGGCGGCCCGCAGCGCGCCGACCGTCTCGACCCGCACCGCCGTCGCGCCGGCCGCGCCGAACGCCGCCGGCAGCGCGGTCCAGTCCCAGCGGGCGATGTCGTTGTACGGCTCGTCCGGGCCGTGGATGGCCCGCTCCACGGTGTAACCGTCGTTGTCGACGACGAGCACGACCGCGCGCAGCCCGAGCCGCGGCACGGTGGACAGTTCGGTCACCGTCATCTGGGCCGCGCCGTCCCCGACCAGCAGCACCCCGCGCCGCCCGGGGGCCGCGGTGCACGCACCGACCAGCGCGGGCAGCGTGTACCCGATCGAGGCCCAGAGCGGCTGGCCGACGAAGGTGACGCCGGACGGGATCGGGTGCGGCGCCATGCCGTAGAACGAGGTCCCCTGGTCGGCCAGCACGATGTCGCCGGCCCGCAGGTGGTCGGCCACCTCCTGCCACAGGGTGGCCTGGGTGAGCGGGTCGCCGTCCGGCGCCGGCGGTTCCGGATCCAACGGCGGGGCCGCGGCCAGGTCGGCGGCCGGCCGGTCCGCGACCAGCGGGGCCAGCGCGGCCAGCGCGTCGGCCAGCTCGATCGGCGCGAAGGTGGCGGCGCCGACGCACGCGACGCGGGGGCCCAGGTCGATCGTGCGGGACCGGGTGATCCGCTGGGTGAACAGCCCGCTGTTCAGGTCGGTGAACTGCACGCCGGCCAGGATCAGCGCGGCCGCGTCCTCGACGGCCCGCCGGGTCGTCTCGGTGCTGCCGGCCGCGCCCGAGTAGGTGCCGGCGAATCCCGGCGCCGACTCGTCGACCAGGCTCTTGGCCCACGGGGTGACCGCGTGCGGAACCCCGGCGGCGAGCACGTCGGTCAGCGGGCCGGCCGCGCCGAACCGGTGCACGAGCAGGCCGGCCAGCACGCCGATCTCGGCCCGGGTGGCGGCCCGGTCGAGCAGGGCGCGGGCGGCGTCGGTGAAGGCGGCCAGCGCCTCCGGATCGGTGCCGTCCGCGCTCGGGGCCAGCGGGGCGGTCGCCCGCGGCACCGGCGCCTCGGCCACGTCGGCCGGGACGACCAGGTAGCCGGGCAGCCGCTGCTCGCGGACCGCGGTCAGTACCCGGTCGATCTCGGCGACCGCGTTAACCTCGGTGAGACTGGCCCGGGCGCAGGTGATGTCGGCGTGCATCGCGGTGAAATGGCCGAATTCGCCGTCACCCAGGGTGTGGTGGACAGGCCGGTGCTGGGCCTGCTTGACCAGCGCGGGCGCGCCCACCACGTGCACCACCGGCACGTGTTCGGCGTAGCTGCCGGCCATCGCGTTGATCGCGCTGAGCTCGCCGACACCGAAAGTAGTGCACAGCGCGGCCATTCCGCGCAGCCGGGCGTACCCGTCGGCGGCGTAGCCGGCGTTGAGCTCGTTCGTCGTCCCGGTCCAGGCGACCGACGGGTGGTGCACGATGTGGTCGAGCAGGGCGAGGCTGTAGTCGCCGGGCACGCCGAAAACCCGGTCGATGCCGAGCTCGGCCAGCCGGTCGACGAGGTGGTCGGCGACGGTGTAGGTCTGCACGACCGCCAGTCAAACAGACCCTGGCGGGCCCGTGACCGGGCCCCGGCTACTCCTCGCCGCCCGGGATCGCCGGGCCGAGCAGGTCGTCGGCGTCCACGATGCGGTAGGCGTACCCCTGCTCGGCCAGGAACCGCTGCCGGTGCGCGGCGTAGTCGGTGTCCAGGGTGTCCCGGCTGACGATCGAGTAGAAGTGCGCCTGCCGCCCGTCGCCCTTGGGTCGCAGCAGCCGGCCCAACCGCTGCGCCTCCTCCTGCCGCGAGCCGAAGGTGCCGGAGACCTGGATGGCGACGGTGGCGTCCGGCAGGTCGATGGAGAAGTTGGCCACCTTGGACACGACCAGGGTCTTGATCTCGCCGGCCCGGAACGCGTCGAACAAGCGCTCACGCTCGGCGTTGCGGGTGGAGCCCTGGATGATCGGCGCCTGCAGCTCCTCGCCCAGTTCCTCCAGCTGGTCCAGGTAGGCGCCGATGACCAGGGTCGGCTCGCCGGGGTGCCGGTCCAGCACGGTGCGCACCACCGGCAGCTTGGTCCGCGCGGTGGAGGCGATCTTGTACCGCTCCTCGGGCTCGGCGGTGGCGTAGGTCAGGCGTTCGTGGTCGGTCAGGGTGACCCGGACCTCGGTGCACTCGGCCGGCGCGATCCAGCCCTGCGACTCGATGTCCTTCCACGGCGCGTCGTACCGCTTGGGTCCGATCAGCGAGAACACGTCACCCTCGCGCCCGTCCTCGCGGACCAGGGTGGCGGTCAGCCCGAGCCGCCGGCGGGACTGCAGGTCCGCGGTCATCCGGAACACCGGCGCCGGCAGCAGGTGCACCTCGTCGTAGATGACCAGCCCCCAGTCGCGGGAGTCGAACAGGTCCAGGTGCCGGTACTGGCCGCCGGACTTGCGGGTCATCACCTGATAGGTGGCGATGGTGACGGGCCGGATCTCCTTGCGCTCGCCGGAGTACTCGCCGATCTCCTCCTCGGTCAGCGAGGTGCGGGCGATCAGTTCCCGCTTCCACTGCCGGCCGGACACCGTGTTGGTGACCAGGATCAACGTGGTGGCCTGGGCCTTGGCCATCGCGGCCGCGCCGACCAGCGTCTTGCCGGCCCCACAGGGCAGCACCACCACGCCGGACCCACCGTCCCAGAACCCGTCGACCGCCTCCTGCTGGTACGAGCGCAGCGACCAGTCGGTGGTGTCCAGGGCGATCGGGTGGGCCTCACCGTCGACGTAGCCGGCCTCGTCCTCGGCCGGCCAGCCGACCTTGAGCAGTTGCTGCTTGAGATGGCCGCGCTGGGAGGGGTGGACCGCCACGGTGTCCGGGTCGATCCGCACACCCAGCATCGGGGCGATCTTCTTGTGCCGCATGATCTCTTCGAGCACGGCACGGTCCCGGGAAGCCAGGATCAGCCCGTGCGCCGGGTTGGCCTGCAGTACCAGCCGGCCGTAGCGGCTCATCGTGTCCACCACGTCGACCAGCAGGGCCTGCGGCACCGGGAACCGGGACCAGCGGACCAGCGCGTCGACCACCTGCTCGGCGTCGTGCCCGGCGGCCCGCGCGTTCCACAGCGCCAGCGGGGTGATCCGGTAGGTGTGCACGTGCTCGGGGGAGCGTTCGAGTTCGGCGAACGGGGCAATATTCGCGCGGGCGGCCGGGGCGTCCGGGTGGGACACCTCCAGCAGCAGCGTCTTGTCGGACTGGACGATCAACGGTCCGTCGGTCACGGGCGGTCCTTCACGGCTGGTGGTTCCGCCGCCCGTGGTGGGGCGGGCTGGGCACAACCCATCAAGTGTGCCCGACCCGGCCGCCGGCGCGCCCCGCGCTGCGTCCGGCCCGCCCCGGTTTCCGCGCCCCGCCCGCCCCTGCGCCCGTCCCGCCCCCTTCCCCCGCCGCGCCGCGCCCTTCCCCGCCGCGCCGCCCCTCCCCCGGCCGACTTGCCTCAGACGGACCGCTGAGCGCGGCCCAGCGGTCCGTCTGAGGCAAGTCGGCGGGCGGGGGAGGCTCGCCCGGGGTCAGCCGAGCAGGTCCAGAGCCCGGCGGCCCTTGGCGATCCGGGTCATCAGCCCACCGGCGACCGCGGAGACCCCGGCCCAGCCGGTGGTCCGCACCGAGGTGCGGGGGGTGGTGGCGGCCAGGGTGGACAGCCCCCAGCTGGTGGTGGCCGCGACGGCGGCGGCGCCCCGCCGGCTGGCCCCGACCACGGCGGTCACGCCGGCCGCGGCCCCACCGATCAGCCCCAGGGAGATCGCCTGGCCCCGGCGGCTGTTCGGGTCGACCTTGATGACGTCCAGCAGCACGTCCGCGGTGTTGATCGCGGCGGCCAGCCCGGTCCAGCCGAGCAGCATCCCGTTGCTGCCGGTCGACAGCCGCCCGGCCGCAGTCGGCTCGCTGCGTTGCCCGGCCACGTGCGCGGCGCCGGCCGCGGCGACGATGCCCCACAGGATCGGCGGGGTGGCCCGGTACCGGCCGGACTGCGCGACGAACTCCCACAGCGCGTTCCCGGCGGCCGCCGCGGCCAGCCACCAGCCGGCCTCGCGGGCCGTGCGGCTGGTCTGCTGGCCGGGCAGGGCCTGCACGACGGCGGCGCCGGCCGACGCCGCGAAGATCGGCCCCCACACCCCGAACGCCCAGTCCGGCGGCGTCACGATGCTCGGGGTGTCCTTGGAGACCTCGCCGACCGGCCGCTGACCTAGGAGGGGGCCGATCACCGGGACCAGCACCTGGGCGGCGGTGGCCGCGAGCAGGGCGCCCGTGCGCAGGCGGTCGGTGGTGGTCGCGGGGACGGGTAGCCGGACAACGGTGCCGCGGTCGGAACCGGACGGACGGGTCATGGGTGGTCCTTCAGGTTGTCGGTCGGGACGGGTCGGGAGCTGGATCGGACGGTAGCGGCACTGTCGCAGGTCCGTGATTGGGTTCCCGGACAGGACTACCGCGATGCATCGGCGAACCGATGAGTTCAGCGGGCTTGATCCGTCAACACCTGCGACAACCAGGCCGAAGGGACGCTGTGATGACGAGCGCCGACATGACGACACCGGGGACGCCCCCCCGCCGCGCCACCACCGCGGACTGGGTCGGCCTGTCGGTGCTGGCCCTGGCCTGCCTGATGTACGTGATGGACCTGACCGTGCTGCACCTGGCGATCCCGCAGATCAGCGAGCAGCTGGCGCCGTCCAGCGCGCAGCTGCTGTGGATCATCGACGTGTACGGGTTCCTGGTGGCCGGGGCGCTGGTCACGATGGGCACCCTGGGTGACCGGATCGGCCGGCGCAAGCTCCTGCTGATCGGCGCCGCCGCCTTCGGCCTGACCTCGATCCTGGCCGCGTTCTCCACCACTCCGGAGATGCTGATCGTCTCCCGCGCCCTGCTCGGCCTGGCCGGGGCGACCCTGGCCCCGTCGACGCTGTCGCTGATCTTCCACATGTTCGCCGACCCGCGGCAGCGGTCGGTCGCGATCGGCATCTGGATCGGTGCGTTCTCGGCCGGCAGCGCGGTCGGCCCGGTGCTCGGTGGTCTGGTCCTGGAGCACTTCTGGTGGGGCGCGGTGTTCCTGCTGGCCTTGCCGGTGATGGTGGCGCTGTTGATTCTGGGGCCCATCGTGCTGCCGGAATACAAGGATCCGGGGGCCGGCCGGCTCGACCTGCTCAGCGTCCTCATGTCGGTGGCGGCCGTCCTGGCGATGATCTTCGGGCTCAAGGAGATCGCCCAGGACGGCGTGACCCCGCTGCCGGTCGGGCTGATCGTCGGCGGGCTGGTGATCGGCCTGATCTGGATCCGCCGGCAGCGGCGGCTGACCGACCCGATGATCGACGTCAGCCTGTTCCGCATCGGCTCGTTCCGCACGGCGCTGAGCGTGAACTTCCTGGCCGTGTTCATCTCGGTGGGCTACTTCCTGTTCCTGGCCCAGTATCTGCAGCTGATCGTCGGCCTGTCCCCGTTGCAGTCCGGCCTGTGGTCGCTGCCCTCGGCGGCCGGGTTCATCGTCGGCTCCCAGCTGGGCCCGCGCATCGTTCGCCGGGTGCAGCCCGCGACGATCATCGCGACCGGGCTGGGGCTGTCCGCGGTCGGTCTGGGCCTGCTGACCCAGGTCGGGGTCACCGACGGGCTGTGGATCATCGTGACCTCCTCGGTGATCATCTCGGTCGGCCTGGGCCCGGTGTTCGGGCTGACCACCGAGCTCATCGTGGGCACCGCCCCGCCGGAGAAGGCCGGGGCGGCCTCCGGCATCTCGGAGACCGCGGCCGAGTTGGGCGGGGCCCTGGGCATCGCGATCCTGGGCAGCGTCGGCGTCGCGATCTACCGCGGGCAGCTGGCCACGACGCTGCCGGCCGGACTGCCGTCCGCCGCGGCGGACGCGGCCAGCGACACCCTGGGTGGCGCCGTGGTCGCGGCCGCATCCCTGCCGCCGGCGCAGGGTGTCGCGGTGGTCGACGCGGCGGCCACCGCGTTCGTCACCGGCCTGCAGGTGGTCAGCGCGGTGGCCACGGTGATCGCGGTGATCATCGCGGTGGTGTCCTGGTTCGCGCTGCGGCAGCCCCGGCCGGCGGCCGGCGGCGACCCGGCCGCCGATGGCGGTGCGAGTTCCGGCGACGCGGCGGCCGCGGATGCGGTCGGTCGCGAGGCGGAGCGGCCGCCCGCGCCGGCCCACCCGTCGCCGCGCAGCGGGCCGGACGATCGGCTCTGTTGCGCCGACTGCTGAGCAGGCGGGCGCGACCACTCCGGCCGGCGAGGCCATCCACAACGGACAATTCGCTTGACGCCCAGTAAGACTAGGCCTAGGGTTGCTAGGTATGAAAGGGCAGGCACTCAAGGGCCACCTCGATCTGCTCGTCCTGGCCGTTCTCGCGCCCGGCCCGCTGCACGGTTATGCCGTCATCGAGGCCCTGCGCGAGCGCAGCGGTGAGGCGTTCGATCTGCCCGAGGGCACCGTCTACCCGGTCCTGCACCGGCTGGCGAAGGCCGGACTGACGCAGAGCGAATGGACCGAACTGTCGGGTCGGCGTCGACGCACCTACCGCCTCACCGACGCCGGGCGCGCGGCCCTGGTGCACGAGCGCAGCCAGTGGCAGGAGTTTTCCGACGCGATCGCCGCCGTGCTGAAGGGGGTCCAGCCATGGCCGAATCCGACCTGATCGACGGGTATCTCGCCGATCTCCGGCGGCAGATCCGGTGGCGCGGCGACGTCGACGACGTCATCGACGAGGTCGAAGACCATCTGCGCGAGACCGCCGCAAACCTGACCGCCGCCGGGGTCGACGAGCGAGAGGCCCAGCGCCGCACGCTGGTTCGCTTCGGTGATCCGGCCATCATTCATCGGGTCTTCTCGACATCACCATCCGGAGGGGTTGTCATGCCCACGGCCTTCACGCGTACCGCCGGTGCCGTCGCCTTCCTCGCCGCGCCGCTCTGGATCGCCGCCGCGGTCCTGAAGTGGTGGGAGAGCGGCCTGTTCGCGCCCTGGTCCCAGGACCGATTCGTGGCTTACTCGGTGGTCGCCGCGAGCGCGACACTGCTGGCCCTGATCGTGATGCTCGGCATGCTCGCGCGCGTCGGATGGCCCCGACCGACTTCCGGTGTCGCCATCGGGCTCGCCCTCCTTGGCCTGATCGGAATGGCCGGCGTGACCTGGATGTGGCCGGTGCTGGGCCTGTTCCTCGGCCCGGCATTCCTGCTGACGACCCTGGCGGTCACCCGGGCCGTGGAGCGGTTCGGCCGCTTGACGTGGGCGGCGCCCATCGGATGGTTCGCCGGGTTCATGGTTTTCGTGCTGCTCAGCGGCGTCGGCCTGGGGCCGGTCGACGAGTACGGCGGTTTCCCCATGGCCGAGGCCGTCGGGTTCTCGGTCGTGGCCGCCGGCATGGTGATCGGACTGCTCGACGTCGGGCGTTGGCTCGTCACCGACCACGGCACCGAACCCGTCACCGACCCGTCCAGGGTGGCGGTGGCCTGATCGCCCCGTCGGGCGGCCCCGGGCTGAGCCTGGCCCGGGCCCACCCGATCCGGCGGCCCCCGCCGGCGGGCTGATCATCTCGGCGATTCGGGGGGTGCTTTGTCCGTTTCTGCGCCGCGTTGATCAGCCCGCCAGGGGCCGGGGGCTGGGGGTTCAGGCGGTCTGGGTTTCGGTGCGGTCGCCGGACCACAAGGTGTGGAAGGTGCCGGGCTTGTCCACCCGGTGGTAGGTGTGGGCGCCGAAGAAGTCGCGTTGGCCCTGGATCAACGCGGCCGGCAGCCGCTGGGAGCGCAGGCCGTCGTAGTAGGACAGGGCGGCGGCGAACCCGGGGGTGGGCAAACCCGCGGTGGCCGCGCCGGCCACGACCCGCCGCCAGGAGTCCTGGGCGTGCGCGATCGCGTCGGTGAAATACGGGGCCAGCAGCAGCGACGCCGGAGTGGCGTCCACGGCCGTGTTGTCGTAGGCCTCGGTGATCCGGTTGAGGAACTTGGCCCGGATGATGCAGCCGCCCCGCCAGATCCGGGCCACCGCCCCGACGTTGATGTCCCAGTCGTACTCCGCCGCGCCGGCGAAGATCTCGTCCAACCCCTGCGCGTAGGCCACGATCTTCGAGGCGTACAGGGCGATCCGCACGTCCTCCACGAACGCGTCCACATCCGCGATCGGCCAGGTGCCGTCCGGGCCGGGCAGCACCCCGGCCGCGGCCGCCCGCTGCGCCGCCGCCGAGGATAGGCCGCGGGCGAAGACCGCCTCGGCGATCCCGCTGACGGGGATGCCCAGGTCCAGCGCGGTCTGCACGGTCCAGGTGCCGGTGCCCTTCATCCCGGCCGCGTCCACCACCACGTCCACGAACGGCTTGCCCGTGTCGGCGTCGACCTGGGCCAGGACCTGCGCGGTGATCTCGATCAGGAACGAATCCAGATCACCTTTGTTCCACTCGCCGAAGATCTGCCCGATCTCGGCCGGGGACAGCCCCGCGCCCCGCCGCAGCAGGTCGTAGGCCTCGGCGATCAACTGCATGTCGGCGTACTCGATACCGTTGTGCACCATCTTCACGAAATGCCCGGCGCCGTCGGTGCCGATATGCGTGCAACACGGCGCCCCGTCGACCTGAGCCGAGATCTTCTCCAGGATCGGACCCAACGACTCGTACGACTTCGCCGACCCGCCCGGCATGATCGAGGGCCCGTTCAGGGCGCCCTCCTCCCCACCGGAGACCCCGCAGCCCACGAAATGGATGCCGCGTTCGGCCAGCGCGGCCTGCCGGCGGCGGGTATCGGCGAACTTGGCGTTACCACCGTCGATGATGATGTCGTCCGGCTCGACCAGAGCGGCCAGCTCCTCGATGACCGCGTCGGTCGGCTCACCGGCCTTGACCATGATCAAGATCTTGCGGGGCTTGGCCAACGACGCCACGAAATCGGCGGCCGACTCCGACGGCACGAACACCCCGTCCCCGCCGTGCTCCTCGATCAACGCCGCCGTCTTGGCATACGACCGGTTGTGCACCGCCGTCACGAACCCGTTCCGGGCGAAGTTCCGGGCCAGGTTCGACCCCATCACCGCCAACCCCGTCACACCGATATCGGCCTTCGCGGGGGCAGTCTGTCTCATCGAGTCTCCAGTCTTGGTGGGGTCAGGGCTTGAACAGATCGCCCAGCGGCGCGGCCGACGAGGTGCCGGGGTGAGCGGAACCGAGGGCGCTGGAACCGGACTCGGGCGTCAGGCCGAGCCGCGCGATGATCTCGGCGGCCTCCTCGGCCGGCTTGCGGCCCAGGTCGACCTCGAGCACGTTCTCGTCGGGGCCGGGCGGTTCCAGGGTGGCGATCTGGGTGTCGAGCAGGGCCGGGGGCATGAAATGGTCCTGCCGGGCCGAGATCCGGCGGCCGATGGTGTCCTTGTCCCCGGTCAGGTGCACGAAAACCACGTTCTCGCCGCGCATCCGGTCCCGATAGATCCGCTTGAGCGCGGAACAGGTGATGATGCCGGGGATCCCGGCCGTGGTGTGCTCGGTGATCCACGAGGACACCCGGTCCAACCAGGGCCAGCGATCGTCGTCGGTGAGCGGGATGCCCTGGCTCATCTTGGCCACGTTGGCCGCCGGGTGCAGGTCGTCGCCCTCCTCCAGATCCCAGCCGAGCTGGCCGGCCAGGATGCCGGCCACGGTGGACTTTCCGGAACCGGACACGCCCATGATCACCAGGACGGGTTGCTGCGTCTGCTCTTTCTCGACCACCACCGGGCCACCCTGCTTTCCAATCGTGGGGGACGCTGCTTGTACGGACATGGCGCCTACACCACCAGCGACAGCAGCAGGACGCCGATCAGGCCGCAGACCGAGATCAAGCATTCCATTACCGTCCACGTCTTGAGCGTCTGCCCGATGCTGGTGCCCAGGTAGCCCTTGACCAGCCAGAAGCCGGCGTCGTTGACGTGCGAGAGGAACAGCGAGCCGGCACCGATGGCCAGGACCATCAGGGCCACGTGCGGGCTGGTCAGGTCGGCGGCGACCGGGGCCAGGATGCCGGCCGCGGTGACGGTGGCGACGGTGGCCGAGCCGGTGGCCACCCGGATCAGCACGGCCACAACCCAGGCCAGGAAGAGCACGGACAGGCCCGACCCCTGCACCGCGTCGGCGATGACCTGGCCGATGCCGGTGCTGATCAGCACCTGCTTGAAACCGCCGCCCGCGCCGACGATGAAGATGATGCCGGCGATCGGGGGCAGTGAGGTCTCCAAAGTGCTGGCGATGGCCTCACGGTTCATCTGTCCGCCGCGACCCAGGATGAAGATGCCGGCAATGACGGCGATCAGCAGGGCCATGGCCGGCAGACCCAGGAAGTGCACGACGGATCGGGCGACGGAGTCCGAACCGGGGGCGACGACGTCCCACAGCGCGCTGGCCAGCATCAGGGCGACCGGGATCAGGATGCTGATCAGGGCGGCGACGAAGCTGGGCCGGGGCCGCCTGGTCACGTCCTGGCCCTCGTCCTCGGCGGTGACGAACAGGTCGGGGACGGGGACCGGCGCCCACTTGGCGGCGAAGGTGCTGAAGACCGGGCCGGCGATGATGACCGTCGGGATGGCGACCAGGACGCCCAAGGCCAGCGTCAGGCCCAGGTTGGCGCCCAGCGCGCTGATGGCGACCAGGGGACCGGGGTGCGGCGGCACCAGGCCGTGCATCGCCGACAGGCCGGCCAGGGTGGGGATGGCGATCCGCATCAGGGACTGTCCGGAGCGGCGGGCGACCAGGATGATCACCGGCATCAGCAGGACCAGGCCGACCTCGAAGAACATGGGCAGCCCGATCAGCGCACCGACCAGGGCCATCATCCACGGCAGGGAGCGGGGGCTGGCCCGGTTGACCAGGGTGTCGACGATGCGATCGGCGCCGCCGGAGTCGGCCAGCAGCTTGCCGTACATCGCCCCCAGACCGATGAGAATGCCGACTCCGCCCATGGTGTCGCCGAAGCCCTTGGCGAACGCGGTGACCGCCTCGGTGGTACCCATGCCCGCGGCGATGCCCACCGCGATCGCACCGATCATCAGCGAGAGGAACGCGTGCAGCTTGAAGTAGGTGATCAGCAGCACGATCAGGGCGATGCCGCCGAGCGCGGCCAGGATCAGCTGAGCATCCGATCCGGTGGGGACCACCGGGTCGGGGGCAGCCATGAGCAGTGGCGCGATCATCGAGCCTCCAGGGTCGGGACGGGCAGAGAGGTCATGTCCGGGTGGTGCGGAGGCCGCAGGGCGTCCTCATCTCAATGCAGCAATCCTGACAGACAACGCACATGTTTACAAGAGATCGAGCCTATAAAACATACGAATAACCGTCCGGAGGGGTAGTGATGCTCCGGATGAACGCCTCCGGGCATACTGATCACATGCTGGATGGGAACGCCGAACCGAGGCAGTTGCATGACTCCGTCGTCCAGCGTTGGGGCTGGGACATCGTGTCCGGGGCGTTGCCGCCGGGCAGCCGGATCGTCGCCGAGGACGCGGCCGAGCAGTTGGGGGTGTCCCGGACCGTGGTCCGCGAGGCCGTGCGGGTGCTCGAATCGATGGGCCTGATCACCGTGCGCCGCCGGGTCGGCATCACCGTGCTCCCGCCCGATCAGTGGAATCCGTTCGATCCCAACATCATTCGCTGGCGATTGGCCAGCCGGGACCGGCTCGACCACCTGCAGTACCTGTCCGAGTTGCGGTCGGCGATCGAGCCGCTGGCGGCCCGGCTGGCCGCCTCCCGGGCCACCCCGGCCCAGTGCGGGGCGCTCACCGCCGCGGTGATCGGCATGTCGGCGACGGCCAAGGCGGCCGACCACGCCGAATACCTGGGCCACGACATCGATTTCCACCGGACCCTGCTGCTGGCCGCGGGCAATCCGATGCTGGCCGGCCTGGCCGACGTGGTCGCCGAGGTGCTGGCCGGGCGGACCCGGCACGCGTTGATGCCGCATGTCGCCGAGCCCGAGGCGGTGCGCCTGCACGGCGTGGTCGCTTCGTGCATCCAGGGCGGCGACCCGGCGGGAGCGGAGGCGGCCATGCTGGCCATCGTCGCCGAAACCGCCACGGCGATCAGGGAAATTCACGACGACGGGGACGCCGACCCCACCCCGCGTCCGCAGCCGCTGCCGTCGGTGCTGGCCCGCGGCTGACCGGGAGCCGGCCAGTGAAGGATCGCCGCCGCGTCGCGACGCCGATCCTTCACTCGGCCCGGGCTACTTGCTGGTGGGAGCCGGGTCGTCCGCCCCGGCATGATCCAGCGCCGCGGAGTTCGGGGTGCTGCTGGGTCCCTGATTGGTCCGGGCCGCCTCCAGGCTGGCGCGGGCGGCGTCGGCGACGGCTTGGCTGGTGATGCCGAATTTGGTGAACAGGGTGGTGGCGTCGGCGGAGGCGCCGTAGTGCTCGAGGGAGACGGGTGTGCCGTGGGCGCCGAGCCAGCGCCACCAGGGTTGGGCGATGGCGGCTTCCACGCTGACCCGGGCGGTGACCGCGGTGGGCAGCACGGACTCGATGTAGGCGGCGTCTTGTTGTTCGAACCAGTCCAGGCAGGGCACGGACACCACGCGGGCGCTGATGCCGTCGGCGGCCAGGGCGTCGCGGGCGGCGACGGCGAGTTGGACCTCGCTGCCCGAGCCCATCAGGATGACCTTGCGTTCGGCGGTGGGGTCCCAGTCGGCCAGGATGTAGGCGCCCTTGGCGACGCCGTCGGCGGTGGTCCCGGCCAGGACGGGCACGGCCTGGCGGGTCAGGCACAGCCCGACCGGGCCGGTGAACCAGTCGTGTTGGCGGTCCAGCACGGCCTGCCAGGCGTAGGCGGTTTCGTTGGCGTCGGCCGGGCGGACCACGCTCAGGCCGGGGATCGCGCGCAGCGCGGCCAGGTGTTCCACCGGCTGGTGGGTGGGGCCGTCCTCGCCCAGGCCGATCGAGTCGTGGGTCCAGACGTAGATCGCGGGGGCGCCCATGAGCGCGGCCAGGCGGACCGCGCCGCGCATGTAATCACTGAATTGCAGGAAGGTGCCGCCGTAGGGGCGGGTCGGGCCGTGCATCACGATCCCGGACAGGATCGCGCCCATGGCGTGTTCCCGGATCCCGAAGTGCAGGGTCCGCCCGTAGGGCTGGGCGTTCCAGTGTTTGGTCGCGGCATCGACCGGGCCGAAGCTGTCGGCGCCCTCGATGGTGGTGTTGTTGGATTCGGCCAGGTCGGCCGAGCCGCCCCACAGTTCGGGTAGCACCGGGCCCAACGCGCTCAGGACCTTGCCGGACGCGGCGCGGGTCGCGATGCCCTTGGGGTCGACGTCCCACGACGGCAGCACCTTGGTCCATCCGTCGGGCAGGTCGCGGGCGGTCAACCGGTCGAACAACGCCTTGCGCTGCGGGTTGGCGGCCGTCCAGGCGTCGAACCCGGTCTGCCAGTCCGCTCGGGCGGCGGCGCCCCGATCGAGCAGCCCCCGGGTGTGCGCGATCACCTCGGGTTCGACCTGGAAGCTGCGGTCGGGGTCGAACCCGAGGATCTTTTTGACCGCGGCGACCTCGGGTGCGCCCAGCGCGGAGCCGTGGGCCTTGCCGGTGTTCATCAGGGTCGGCGCCGGGTAGGCGATGATCGTGCGCAGCTCGATGAACGAGGGCCGGTCGGTCACCGCCTTGGCGTTCTCGATCGCCTCGAGGATGCCGGTGACGTTCTCCCCGCCCTGGACCTGCTGCACATGCCAGCCGTACGCCTCGTAGCGGGCGGCGACGTCCTCGCTCAGCGCGATGTTGACGTCGTCCTCGATGCTGATGTCGTTGTGGTCGTAGATCACGACCAGGTTGCCCAGCTGCTGCCGGCCGGCGATCGAGGACGCCTCGGACGTGACGCCCTCCTCGATGTCACCGTCGGAGGCCAGCACGTAGATGAAATGGTCGAACGGGGACTGCCCGGCCGGGGCGTCCGGATCGAACAGGCCCCGTTCCCGGCGGGCCGCCATGGCCATCCCGACCGCGGACGCCAGGCCCTGGCCCAGCGGGCCGGTGGTGATCTCCACGCCCTTGGTGTGGTGGTACTCCGGGTGCCCCGGGGTCAGCGATCCCCAGGTCCGCAACGCTTCCAGGTCGGCCAGTTCCAGGCCGAACCCGCCCAGGTACAGCTGCACGTACAGGGTCAACGAGGAATGACCGCAGGACAGCACGAACCGGTCCCGGCCCACCCAGTGCGGGTCCGCGGGATCGTGCCGCATGACCCGCTGGAACAACGAATACGCGGTCGGCGCCAACGACATCGCCGTGCCGGGATGCCCGTTGCCGACCTTCTGCACCGCGTCCGCGGCCAACACCCGCGCGGTGTCCACCGCCCGCCGGTCCAACTCCGACCAGTCATCGGGCACATGCGCCGTCGTCAACGCAGGGATATCAGCAGCAGCAGCGGAATCGAGTTCGGTGGTGGGCACAGTTGAAGACACCTCGGGATCGATGGTGGGTGCAATGGGCGGAACTGCTATACAAGTGGAGACAACTCTATACAAGCTCGTACAAGAAAGGAATGGAGATCTCGGTCGGCCAGGCACGACGGCTGATGGGACAGCTCAGTATGGAGGTACCCCGCGGTGGTGCCCTCAACCGGTGCGCGGTCGGCTGACGACCGGATTGGCCAGCGACCCGATGCCGCCCAGCGCCACCTCGACCAGGTCCCCCGGCTTGACCGGGTGGAACGTCCCGGGGGCGCCGGTCAGCACCACGTCGCCGGGCCCCAGGGGCAGGTAGCGGGTGAGGTAGACCAACTGTTCGGTGATGTCCCAGGCCAGCTGACGGGTGCTGGCCGAGGCGACGGTCCGGCCGTTGATCCGGACGGACATCGCCACATCGCTGCTGTCCAGGTCCGTCTCGATCCACGGTCCGAGCGGGGTGAACCCGTCGCCGTTCTTGGCCTGGGTCAGCTTCTCGTCCAGGGCGATCTGGTCGACGGCGGTGACGTCGTTGCCGACGGTGAAGCCCAGGATCGCGTCCGGCACCTGATCGGCGGTCAGGTGCCGGCACGGCCGGCGGATGACCACGGCAAGTTCGCACTCGACGTTGATCTGGCCGAGATCATCGTCCACCACGATGCTGTCGCCCGGACCGACCACCGTCCGGGGCGACTTGAGGAAGGCCTGACGCGGCCGGTCGCGGTCGCCCGGCGCGCCGTTGTGGGCCATGCCCAGCACCACCAGTGGCCGGGCCGGGGCCAGCAGCGTGGCGGTGGCGGCCGGGTGCCGGGGTCCCGTCGGCCTGAGGGTGCCGGCGAACGGGTCGGCGATCTCGATCCAGTCCGGGCCGTCGGCCAGCACCGAGCGGGGACCGTCGGCCGTGGCGATGCGGGCGATGCGCATGGCTTCCTCTGCTTCTTCCCGAGTACTGCGATCTTCCGAGCCGGCCGGGGATCAGACCGCGACCGGGCGCTCGGTGTCGTGGTGGTCGCGGAAGGAGGAGGTCTGCGGCGCGGGACGGGCGGCGATCTCCTGGCTGCTGTCGGCGAGCGCGTCTCCGAGCAGGGTCAGGTCCCGGCCCCGGGTCTCCGGGGTGAAGAAGGTGGTGACCAGGGTGATCATGGTCAGCACGATCACGTACACGGCCAGCGGGATCCACGAGTTGGCGAACCAGCCGAGCAGCAGGGCCCCGACGAACGGCGCGATGCCGCCGGCGATGATCGCGCTGAACTCGCGGGCCACCGCCACGCCGATGTAGCGGTGCCGTGATCCGAACAGTTCGGGCAGGGCGGCGCACTGGGCGCCCAGCATGATGTTGACGCCCACGCCGTAGGAGATGGCGATGACGACGACGGTCACCACCGCGTTGCCGGTGGACAGCAACGGCCAGGCGACCAGGGCCAGGGCCAGCTGCACCAGGGCGCCGATCCGGTAGATCCGCATCCGGCCGTACTTGTCCGACAGGGCTCCGGACACCGGGATGGTGACCAGGCCGAGGATCGCGCCGACGGCCACGGCCAGCGGCCCGACCGAGGTCTGCACGCCGAGCTTGCTGACGTAGGTGATGGCCAGGGTCTGATAGATGTACGAGCCGCCGTTCTCGGCCATGCGCAGGCCGATGCCGCGCAGCACGCTCGGGGTCGAGCGCCGGAACACCTCGCCCAGCGGGTTGTGCGCGACCTGTTCCTGCTTCTCGAGCTTGACGAAGGTGGGGCTCTCCTGCAGCCGGAGCCGGATGAGCACGGCCACGCCGATCAGCAGGATCGAGGCCAGGAACGGGATCCGCCAGACCCAGCTCAGCAGCGCCTCCTGGGGCACCTGGCCCAGGCCGACGAAAACCACGGAGGCCAGCAGGGTGCCGAGCATGATGCCGACGAACGGCAGGGCCGAGAAGAAGCCGCGCCGCCGGACCGGGGAGTACTCGGCCATCAGCACGGTCGCCCCGGCTTGCTCGGCACCGGCTCCGAAGCCCTGGCAGATGCGCAGGAAGACCAGCAGCAGCGGCGCCCAGACGCCGATCTGGTCGGCGGTCGGCAGCACGCCGATGAGGAAGCTGGAGCCGCCCATCAGCGCGATGGTGATCATCAGGACCCACTTGCGCCCCAGCTTGTCGCCCAGCGTGCCGAAGAACAGCCCGCCGATCGGTCGGGCCAGGAAGCCGATGGCCAGGGTGGCCAGGCTGGCCACGGTGCCGGCGGCGTCGCCCAGGCCCGGGAAGAAGATCTTCCCGAAGATCAGGGCCGAGGCCAGCGAGTAGAGGGCGAAGTCGTAGTACTCCAGGGCCGAGCCCACGGAGGCCGCCAGGGTGGCGCGTTTGAGGTTCGCGGCGTACTCGGGATCGTCACTGCCGCGGACTGCTGACGAGGGTTGCTCGGACATGCTTCGGCTCCTGTGGCGAGGCTTCGCGATCGTTGCTCCGGGGCCTGGACGGCCGGTCGGGACGGCACCGTCATGCGAAGGAAAAGTATGCGAGGTGATCCCCGCTGAGCAGATTCATAGTACGAATCGCAGGGTTGATGGTTCAATACTCTGAACGGGTGGCCCGAGGATCACGCTCTGTTGTCAATGAGGGGAGTGATCGCTCAACCGGCAAGACCCTGTTCAAGCAACTGAACAAGTACTACGATTGCCGGGACATCGAGAACCGAGAGGGCTACGCCAATGACGTCATCGACCGAATCCCCCCGAACGGCGTTCGCCGGAGCGAACGCGGCCGCCGGGCCGGCTCGGCTCCGCGTGGTCGCCTCTACCCCGATCAGCGAAGAGCTGATCGCCGAGATCGTGGCGGCCGAACCCCGCATCGACTTCATCCGTGATCAGAGCCTGCTCGCGCCGCAGCGCTTTCCCGGTGACCACAGCGGCGACCCCGCGTTCACCCGCACCTCGCCGCAGCAGGCCGCGTTCGACGCCCTGGTGGACTCCGCCCAGGTGCTCTACGGCGTGCCCGACGAGAAGCCGCCGGCCCTGGCCCGCACGGTCGCGGCTAACCCCGGCCTGCGCTGGGTACACACCATGCCGGCCGGCGGCGGCGCCCAGGTCAAGGCGGCCGGGCTGCCGGGAGAGGCGCTGGAACGGATCGCGTTCAGCACCTCGGCCGGGGTGCACGCCGAACCGCTCGCCGAGTACGCCGTGTTCGGCCTGCTGGCCGGCGCCAAGACGCTGCCCCGGTTGCGCCAGCAGCAGCAGGACAAGCGGTGGTCCGGCCGCTGGGAGATGGGCCTGCTGTCCCAGCAGAAGATCCTGCTGGTCGGTCTGGGCAGCATCGGCCGGGCCACCGCGGCCAAGCTCAGCGCGCTGGGCGCGACCGTGATCGGCACCAGCCGGCACCCCGACCCGGTCGCCGGCGTGGACACCGTCATCCATCCGGATGACCTGCTCGACGTGGTGGGTGGGGTCGACGGCATCGTGGTCAGCCTGCCCGGCACCGCGGCCACCGAGGGGCTGCTGGGCCGGGACGTGTTCGCCAAGGTCAAGCCGGGGGTCACCGTGGTCAGCATCGGCCGGGGCACCGTCATCGACGAACCGGCGATGGTGCAGGCACTGGCCGACGGACGGATCGGTTTCGCCGCGCTCGACGTGTTCGCGGTCGAACCGCTGCCCGCCGACAGCCCGTTGTGGACCGACCCCAAGGTGCTGATCAGCCCGCATACGGCGGCCCTGAACTCGGCCGAGGATCGGCTCATCGCCAGGCTTTTCGCGCGGAACGCGTCCCGATTCCTGGATGGTCGCGAGCTGATCAACCGGGTCAACACCGTCGAGTTCTACTGATCGGGCCGGTCATGAGCGACAAGCCCGACGGGCCGGAGTCCGAACGCGCCGGTGGGGCCCCGGCGGTCACCCGGGCCATTCGCATCCTGGACCTGCTGGCCGAGCAGCGGGGCCAGACCCTGACGCTGTCCGAGATCGCCCGCGGTCTGGGCCTGGCCAAGTCCTCGGTGTCCAACATGTGCGCGGCCCTGGAGGAGGGCGGCCTGGTCCGCCGCACCGCGGCCGGGTACCTGCTCGGCCGGCGCACCGTCGAGCTGGGCAGCGCCTACCTGTCCGGGTTCGACCAGATCCGCGAGTTCTACCGGGTGTGCGAGGAGTCCCCGATCCTGCGCCGGCAGCTGGTGCAGATCGCCATGCTCGACGGCGCCCGGGTGCTGTACCTGGCCGTGCACGAAGGGCGCGAACGGTTCCCGCTGTCGGCGAGCGTGGGCGACCGGTACCCGGCGTCGGCGACGGCCGTGGGCACCATCCTGCTCGCCGAGCTGACCCCCGAGCGGGTGGCCGCGCTCTACTGGGACCCGCGCGAGTTCGTCGGCTTCACCGACCGCTCGACCGGCACCATCGCCCAGCTGCAGGCCAAGCTGGCCGCCACCCGGCAGCGCGGGTACGCGCTGGACGAGGGGGAGGTGCACGCGACGGTGCTCGGCATCGCCGTCCTCGTCCCGGGGTCCGGCTCGGGCAACCCGTCCTTCGGGCTCGGGGTGTCGATCGTGCATCCGACCGGTTCCGACGACGAGCGCACCACCATCCTGAGCGCGTTGCAGGAAGCGGCGGCCCGGCTGACCCGGCCCCGGCTGCTGTCGGCATGATGGTCGGCACCCGCTGAACGGAGGCCGTCGATGGGCGCATCAGGGTGGTCCTACGTCACGCCGTACTCGGAGGATCCGACGGTGTGGCTGGGCCGGTTGCACCGCGAGGTGCTGGCGTCCGGCGACTACTACTGGGGCGACGAGGAGGTGCCGCGACCGAGCACGATGGAGCAGTTGTCGGCGCTCTTCGAGCAGGACGAGGACCTGGCCTGCGAGGGGACGCATACGATCCTGGACATCTGGCAGGTCGCGCCGCCGGGAGTCCGGCCGGCCGGCAACGACATTTTCGGGACGCTGATCAGTCTGAACGAGGACGAGGTTCGGCTCATGTTCGGCACCGATCGGCCCGATGAGGAGCTCTTCCGCTCGGTGGACCCGGCCAACTGTGGGCCCGACGCGGTGCCGGCGGTGCGTGGGTCGGGGTACTACACGCCACTGTTCCGGGCGGGGGTACCCGTTGCCTACGCGGTCTGGGGCGTCTCCGGCGACTGAACCCGGGTCACCGCGGAGCCGTGGACCGGGCCGGCGACCGTAGCCGGCCCACCGCCCACACGGCGAACCCGACCAGGGTGAACACGGCCAGCATGATGCCGACCCACAGCCAGAACCGGCCGCCGGCGGTCGGGTCCAGGAACGGGTAGAGCGGCCGGCCGGTGCGGTCGCGGACCTGCGTGTACACGCCCAGGTAGCAGATCGGCAGGATCAGCCAGGTCAGCGCCGTCCACCAGGCCTGCCGTCGCCCGGCCGGCCCGGGCCCGAAGACCACCCAATCGATGACGGCCAGGGCCGGCACCACGGCGTGTTCAAGCAGGCTGGACGTCGCCGACAGGTTGCCCGACAGCAGCGTCTGGTAGATCACCGCGGTGACGATCGCGTAGGTGGTGGACGCGCCCCGGCACCAGGCCAGGGTGTGCGGCCAGCCGGGGCTATCGATCGCGAGCAGGCCGCCGATCACCCCGGCCGTCGCGGCCAGCGCCACGGTCAGGGTGGTGACCTGCGAGAAGTACTTGAGCTGACCGAGCTCCCCGCCCAGCGCGGCCAGCAGCCCCCACCAGGCCAAGCCGGCGATCAGGGTCCGCCAGGCCACCACCAAAGCGCGGTTGCGATCCGTGGGGGTGGCGGAGCGAACGGGCGCGGGGTCCATCGAGCCTCCAACGGCGGGCGGGTGGCCCCGATGGTAGAGGGCCGGCCGGCGGCCGCCTCGTGACAAGCTGGACCGCATGACCACCCTCGCCGACCTGATCCCGACGCGTGACGGCGAGAGCTCTTGGGACACCCCGCTGGGCTGGCAGCCCACCGGAACCCAGCCCGACCCGGGCGAGCTGTTCGACATCTTCGCGACCTGGGCCGGCGAGCGGGGGCTGCCGTTGTACCCGCACCAGGAGGAGTCGCTGCTGGAGATCGTCGCCGACGCCAATGTCATCCTGGGCACCCCCACCGGCTCGGGCAAGAGCCTGGTCGCCACCGCCGCGCTGTTCACCGGGCTGGCCACCGGCCGGCGCTCGTATTACACCGCGCCGATCAAGGCGCTGGTCTCGGAGAAGTTCTTCGACCTGGTCGAGATCTTCGGCGCGTCCGCGGTCGGGATGATCACCGGCGACTCGGCCGTCAACGCCGCCGCCCCGATCATCTGCTGCACCGCCGAGATCCTGGCCGGGGTCGCCCTGCGCGGCGGTGCGGACGCCGACGCCGGGGTCGTGGTGATGGACGAGTTCCACTACTACGGCGACCCGCAGCGCGGCTGGGCCTGGCAGGTCCCGCTGCTGGAGCTGCCCCGGGCCCAGTTCGTGCTGATGTCGGCCACCCTGGGCGAGGTGAAGTTCTTCGCCGACGATCTCACCCGGCGCACCGGCCGGTCGACCGCGGTGATCACCGATGTGCCCCGCCCGGTCCCGTTGCACTTCTCCTACACGCTGGTCCCGCTCACCGAGACCCTGCAGGACCTGCTGGAGACCCAGCGGGCGCCGGTCTACATCGTGCACTTCACCCAGGCCGCGGCGTTGGAGCGGGCCCAGGCGCTGTCCAGCATCGCCGTGGCCACCCGGGCCGAACGGGACGAGATCGCCGAGGTCATCGGCGAATTCAGGTTCTCCCCGGGCTTCGGCCGGACCCTGTCCCGGCTGGTCCGGCACGGCATCGGGGTCCATCACGCGGGCATGCTGCCCAAGTACCGGCGGCTGGTGGAGAAGCTGGCTCAGTCCGGCCTGCTCAAGGTCATCTGCGGCACCGACACCCTGGGCGTGGGCATCAACGTGCCGATCCGCACGGTGCTGATGACCGCACTGAGCAAGTACGACGGCCGGCGCACCCGGCTGCTCTCGGCCCGCGAGTTCCACCAGATCGCCGGGCGCGCCGGGCGCGCCGGCTTCGACGTGGCCGGTGACGTGGTGGTGCTGGCCCCCGAACACGTCATCGAGAACGAGCGGGCCGTCGCCAAGGCCGGCAACGACCCGGCCAAGAAGCGAAAGGTGTTGCGGCGCAAGCCGCCGGAGGGGTTCGTCGGCTGGTCCGAGACCGCCTTCGACAAGCTGGTGGCGGCCGACCCGGAACCGTTGACCTCCCATTTCCGGGTCTCGCACGCGATGGTGCTGGGCGTCGTCTCCCGACCCGGCGACGCGTTCGCCTCGATGCGCCGGTTGATCGAGGGCAGTCACGAGCCGCGGGCCCGGCAGCTGCGACATGCGTTGCGGGCCATCGCCATCGGCAAGGCACTGATCGGGGCCGGGATCGTCGAGCGGCTGCCCGAGCCGGACGCAACCGGCCGCCGGTACCGGCTGACCATGGACCTGCAGCTGGACTTCGCGCTCGACCAGCCGCTCTCGCCGCTGGCCCTGGCCGCGTTGGACATCCTCGACCAGCAGGCCGATACCTATGCGCTGGATGCGATCTCGCTGATCGAGGCAACGCTGGAGGGGCCGCGCCCGGTGCTGTCCGCGCAGCGGTTCAAGGCCCGCGGCGAGGCGGTGGCGGCGATGAAGGCCGAGGGCATCGAGTACGACGACCGGATGGCGCTGCTGGAGGAGGTTGACTATCCCAAGCCGTTGGCCGACCTGATCGAGGTCGCCTACGAGGCCTACCGCAAGGGGGCGCCGTGGGTCGCCGAGTACCAGCCGGAACCCAAGTCGGTCATCCGCGACATGTACGAACGGGCGATGACGTTCTCCGAGTACGTCGCCTTCTACGGCCTGACCCGCTCCGAAGGTGTCGTGCTGCGCTACTTCGCCGACGCCTACCGGGCGCTGCGCCGCACCGTGCCGACCGCGGCCCGGACCGAGGAGCTGACCGACATCACTTCGTGGCTGGGCGAACTCGTCCGCGGGGTGGACTCCAGCCTGCTCGACGAATGGGAGGCGCTGGCCCATCCGGACGTCGACGAGCTGATCCTGCCCGGTCATCGCGCCGAGGTCCGGCCACCGCTGGCCGCCCGCGGAATCTCCGCCAACGAACGGGGTTTCACCGTCATGGTGCGCAACGCCCTGTTCCGCCGGGTCGAGCTGCTGGCCCGCGACGACTACGCCACGCTGGGCGAGCTGCACGGCAGCCAGGGCTGGCGGGCCGACTCCTGGGAGTCGGCGATGCACGGCTACTGGGCCGAGTACGACGCCCTGGGCATCGGGGCCGCGGCCCGGGCCGCCGGCCTGGTACTGGTCGACCGGATGCCCGAGAAGTGGCATGTCCGGCAGATCTTCGACGATCCGGCGGGTGACCATGACTGGGGTCTGTCGGTGGAGATCGATCTGGCCGCCTCCGACGAGGAGGGCGAGCCGGTGCTGACCATCCTGGATCTGGGCCCGGCCACCGGCTGACCGGCGGCCGGGCGCGCGGCGGTCAGGCCGGGCAGATCCGATCCAGCTCGGCCAGGTCGTCGTCGGTCGGGGTCCAGGCCGACCCGGCCTCGGCGTTCGCCCGGATCTGCTCCGGGGTGGTCGCCCCGGCGATCACCGCGCTCACCGGTGCCTGGGCCAGCAGCCAGCCGAACGCGACCTGCAGCATGGTGACGCCGCGCTCGTCGGCGAAGGTCTGCAGCGCGGTCAGCCGCTCCCACGGGGCGGTCTGCAGCAGCTGCGGTTTGATTGCCTGCAGCCGGCTGCCCTCGGGTGCCTGGCCCTGGGTGTACTTGCCCGAGAGCAGCCCGTTGGCCAGCGGGTAGAACGGCAGCACCCCCAGCCCGAACTCCCGGGCGGCCGGCAACAGCTCGGCCTCCAGACCCCGGTTGAGCAGCGAGTACTCGTTCTGCGCCGAGATGAACGGGACGCGGTGCTCGACCCGAGCCGTCCAGGCGGCGTCGGCCAGCTGCCAGCCGGCGAAGTTCGAGTGCCCCACGTAGCGGACCTTGCCCTCGGCGACCAGTTCGTCCAGCGCGGCCAGGGTTTCCCCGATCGGGGTGGCCGGGTCGGGCTGGTGCAGCTGGTACAGGTCGATCCAGTCGGTCTGCAGCCGGCGCAGCGAGTTCTCCACGGCCCGGCGCACGTACCAGCGGGAGCCGCGGGCGTCGAAGTCCGGGCCGTCCTGCCCGTGCATGTCCATGCCGAACTTGGTCGCCACCACCACGTCCGCCCGCCGCTTGCCCAGCGCGGCCCCCAGCAGTTCCTCGCTGCGACCGGGTGGGGTGCCGTAGATGTCGGCGACGTCGAACAGGGTGATCCCGGCGTCCAGGGCGGCGTCGATCAGCGCCCGGGTGCCGTCCAGGTCCGCGGTGGCGGTCTTCGGGCGACCCACGTTGTTGCAGCCCAGGCCGGTGGCCGAGACGGCCAGGCCCGACCGGCCCAGCCGTCGCAATGTTGGTTGTCCCATGCCCGCAGGCTATCCGGCGCCCCGGTGCCGGCCGCGCAGTCGTGGGACGCTGGACCGCATGCAGGGCCAGCCGCAGGATCCGGGCACGGGGTGGAGCGCCCTGCGCGTCGGCCCCGGCGGAGTTCCGGTCGAGCAGGTGCGCCCGATCGGCCGCGGGCCCGCGGACCAGGCCCCGGATCCGGCCTCGGTCCCGGCCTCGGTCCCGGCCGCCGACCCGTGGCTCGATCCGGCTTCGTCCGGCCCACCGACCGTCCCGCAGGCCGTGCTGGGTTCGTTCGACGACGGCAAGCCCCGGCGCCGGGCGATTCTGATGGTCGTGTGCCTGGGTGTGGTCGCGCTGGTCGTGGTGGCGGCGTCCCTGTGGTCCTCGGGCACCCCCGAGTCGTCGTCCTCGGCCCTGCAACCCGGTGATTGCCTGACCTCGGCCGGCGGCACGTCGGCGATCGGCCTGGACTGCTCGGCCCCCGACGCCGAGTTCGTCGTCGCCGCCCGGTTCGAGCAGACGACCGACGAAAGCCGGTGCTACGCGGCGGCCGCCGACGTCGTCCTGGTCACCCGGGAGCAGGCGGTGCTCTGCCTGAACTACCTGGCCCGCGTGGGCGACTGCCTGTACGCCGGAACCACCGAGGACGTCGGCAAGGCCCCCTGCCGGACGTCGGCCACCGGGACCACCCCGAACGGGCTGTTCCGGGTGATCGCCGTGCTCAGCGATACCGTGAGCTCCCGGGACTGCCCGTCGGGCACGCTGCACACCCTGGTGCACCGCGACGACCGGGAAGTGATCTGCCTGGGGCTGCCGTAGCCGGCCCGGCCGGAGCGAGGGAGAGCGTGTGGTCGACACCCGGTACGCGGAGGACCTGGCCGTCGGGTCGGTGCTCGACCTGGGCACCTACCGGGTCGGCGTCGAGGAGATCATCGAGTTCGCGCAGCAGTGGGATCCGCAGGTCTTCCACATCGACCAAGTGGCCGCACAGGCCGGCTTCTTCGGGGACGTCATCGCCAGCGGGGTGCATTCGGTGGCGATCTTCCAGCGGCTCTCGGTGCTGGGCGCCTACCGGCACTGGGCGGTGATCGCGGGCCGCCGCGTCGTCGCCGAGTTCCCGGCGCCGGTCCGCTCCGGTCTGCTCACCGCGTCGCTGATCATCGAGCGGGTCGAGCTGACCAAGCCCGACCGGGGCCTGGTGGTCACCCGGGGCCGGCTCGTCGACGAGCGCGACGTCACCGTGCTGGAGACGACGGTCGAGGCGCTGGTTCGGCGTCGCCCGGGCCCACCCCACCCGCCGCTTCGCTGATCTTTCCCGCGCTGAACCGGGCGTTTCTGCCGGTCTGGCGCGGGTTTCATCAGCGGACCTGCGTCCGGTGTGCTGCTTCGCTGATCTTTGCCGCGCTGAATCGGGCGTCTCTGCAGGTCTGGCGCGGATTTGATCAGCGGACTTGCCCGCGGCGGCGCGTGGCACGGCCGTGATCACCCGGTTGCCCACACGCTTGGCGGTTGCCCGCGACGGCCTGGGCGGGCATGGTTCGGCGCACTGTTTCGGGGGAGCGGCTGCGGTGGGGGACCCGTGAATCTGATCGTTGCCTTGTTCGCGCGCTTCGTCGTGCCGGCATTTGTGGTTCCGTGTGCCTGCGTCTCCGTCTGGTTGACGCCGCAGGCCGACCGCGATCCTCGGGTTGAGACCCTGCAATCCTGGCGCGCCTGGCTCGGCTACCTGGCCCTGGTCGCGGTGCTGCTCGCGGGCCAGGATCAGGTCGACGTGTCGTCCCTGCTGAATTCGGCCGTCTTGGCGCCGTTCTACAAATTCGTCATCGCCGTTCCGTGCTTCGCGGTGGCCGTTGTGCTGCTGATCGTGAAGTCGGGGCCAGGCCACCGTTCCGCCGTGGCCGTCGCCGCCGCGCGGCCCTGGCTGACGGTGCTGGCCGTGTTGATCACCCCCTTCGCCCTGATCGCGTTCGGCTCGCTGATCGGGGATGCGCCCGGCCGGCAGAACTGGGTGCTGCTGCTGATGATCTTCGCGTCGTTGCCGTTGTGGCCCGCCGCGGTCTGGGCGGTCATTCTCGGTGTCCGATATTCGTTCCGGGCCGCCGATGTCCATCCGTTCCTGCCGGCTTTCGTCGGTCTGGCGGTCGCCGCCGTGACGGTGGTGGAGGGGGTCGCCGGGACGTCCACGGCGACCACCTCCATGGACACCCGCCTGGCCCTGCTCAGCCTGGGCGGCGGGCTCGTCTTTGCCGGCTTGTGCGTCTACGAGCTGTCCTGCCTGCGACGGGACGGCATCGGATTCCACTCCCGGCCGACCTTCCTGCACATCCATCAGGTGGTCAATTGGCCGGCGGCCGCGCGCGCGTTCGCGCCGTGGCTCGTGCTCACCACGGCCCTGGGCTTCGCGTTGGTCGGAATCGGGTCCACCAGCCAGCGCGGACCGATGGTGGCGGCCTCACCGATCACATCGTCAACGGGGGGCGCCCCCTCTGCCAGCGCCGACGCCGGGCCGGCGGTCCTGATTCCGATCGTCGCGGCCCAGGCCAGTGCGGTGGCCCCGGACGGCACCGACGACGCCGGGAACACCGTGAGTTACCCGGCGGCCAACGTCGCCGACGGGGTGCTCGAGACAGCGTGGCGGGCCACCGGCGATGCCACCGGGCAGCGAATCCTGCTCACGTTCTCCGGTCCGGTGCGGGTGACCGCGGTCGGCATCGTGCCGGGGTACGCCAAGGTCGATGCGGCCAGTGGTGTTGACCGGTTCGCCCAGAACCGCCGTGTGGTGGGGGTGGACTGGGTCGGTGCGAACGGCACGTCTGTCCACCAGGACTTGGCCGACTCCCCGGACATGCAGATGCAGTCGGTCGACGTGGTCACCGATTCCCTCACCGTGGTGATTACGGCGACCTCGGCGCCAGGAGAACGTGACTTCACCGCGATCTCGGAAATCCAAGTGCTGGGTCACCCCGGCGGCTGACCCTGCTTCGCTGATCTTTGCCGCGCTGAACCGGGCGATTCTGCGGGTCTGGCGCGGGTTTCATCAGCGGACCAGCGTCCGGTGTGCTGCTTCGCTGATGGTGGGTTCCAGTATCTGTTGCAACGTCGGTGTGACAGCTGGGGAGAGTGATCTTGTGCCGGGTGCTCGGTTGACGGTGGAGGAGCGGATCGTGCTGGCCGATCTGTTGTTGGCCGGCGCGACGGCGGCGGCGATCGGTCGCCAGCTTGGTCGGCATCGGTCAACGATCTGTCGCGAGATCAAGCGCAACAGCCTTCCCTCGCCGTACGGGTATCGGCCGCATGCGGCTCATTCGCAGTCTTGCGCGCGGGCTCCTCGACCCAAGCCGCGCAAGCTCGCGCCGGGCACCGCGCTACGGGAAAGGGTGGTGTCGGATCTGCGGCGGGGGTGGTCACCGCAGCAGATCGCGGGCCGGTTGGCCCGTGAGCATCCCGATGAGCCAGGCTTACGTGTGTCCCACGAGACGATCTATCACGCGTGGTACGTCGGCGGCCGCGGCAGTCTGCGGCTGGCGCTGCAGACCGAGGCTCGTATCGAACGGAGCAGGCGAAGTACCCGCGACCGTCCGGAGTCGTTGCGAGGCAAAATCTCCGATGCCGTCCCGATTACACAGCGCCCCGCCGAAGCCGATGACCGCAGGGTCCCTGGGCACTGGGAGGGTGACCTGGTGATCGGGGTCGGCAAATCCTCGGCGATCGCTACGGTCGTCGAACGGGCCTCCCGGTTCACCCTGATCTGCGGCCTGCCCGGCGGACGACGCACCGCAGCTGCGGTCAACGCATCGTTGACCTCGAAGATCACCGCGTTGCCCGCCGATCTGCACCGCAGCCTCACCTGGGATCGGGGCAAGGAGATGGCCCGGCACGTGGACTTCACCATCGCCACGGGCATCAAGGTGTACTTCGCCGACCCGTACAGCCCCTGGCAACGCGGAACGAACGAGAACACCAACCGGCTCATCCGCTACTACTTCCCCCGCGGCGTCGCCGACTTCCGCACGATCAGTCAGGAAGAACTCGATCACGTCGCGGACCTGCTCAACAGCCGCCCCCGCAAGGTCCTGGGGTACCGAACCCCAGCAGAAGTGCTGCAGGAGTTGACAGTTGCAACCACCACTTGACATTCCGGATCTTTCCCGTGCTGGATCGGGCGAATCCCCCGCCTGGGCGCGGGTTTGATCAGTCACCCTGTCCCTTCCGGTGACGCCACAGAGGCGTGAAAATGTGCACCAGCAGCACCACCAGCCTCATGCGTACCTATTTTCCGGTCAGCGAACCGGCAACCGGCAAGCTGCTTCGCTGATCTTTCCCGTGCTGAACCGGGCGAATCCCCCGCCCGGGCGCGGGTTTGATCAGTCACCCTGTCCCTTCCGGTGACGCCACAGAGGCGTGAAAATGTGCACCAGCAGCACCACCAGCCTCATGCGTACCTATTTTCCGGTCAGCGAACCGGCGCGGGTGCCGACCCAACCGGCGCGGGCGCCTAACGCGCGGGCGCGAACCGGCGGTCAACCGGTTCGAGGATCTACGCCGGGTCGGGATCCGGCTGGTCCGGCAGACCGTCGGCGTCGGCGTCGGCGTCGGTGGCGTCGGCGGTGGCGACCGAGACGATCCGGTGCAGGGCGAAGTTGCGGACGTCACCGCGCAGCCGGTCGATCCCGACGAGTTTGCCCGGGGACACGGTGATCGGGTCGACCAGCCAGCGAATGCTGGCCCCCTGCATGTCGGCGTAGGTGATCCAGACCGTGCGCCGGTGGGCGGCCGCGTTGCGCAGCTCGGCCAGGATCGAGGAGGTGTCGCCGCCGGCGCCGGCGGTCACCGGGATCTCCCGGTCGGCGCTGCGCATCCGATCGACCAGGGCCAGCAGCTGCTCGGCCGATGCGCTCGGTGGCTCGCGCCAGTGCTTGAGCGCCACCCGCTGCTGCTTGACCCGGTGCGGCTGGGCGGTCAGGTCGAGCAGGGCCCCCGAGCCGTCCTCGGCCGCCGGCACCAGCCCGGCCGAGCGCAGGTGCGTCATCAGCTCCGGCAGCTCGGCCATCGACACCGCCACCGTCGGCGCCAGCCGGCGGACGTCGATGCCCAGCGCCGCCGCGGAGGCGATCGCCTGGTCGATCAGGGCCGGGTCGTCGCTGCGCAGGTAGGTGCTGGCTCCGCCCAGCCGCAGCGTCCCGTACCGCCGGCCGACGTCGTCGATCAGGTAGTCCAGCGCCTGCGGCACCCCGGTCATCGAGTGGCTGTGGAACATCTCGTGCACCTCGGCGGTGGTGACGCCGGCGTCCAACGCCCGCCGGACCGACTGGGGCGTGACCCGGTAGACGGTGGCCGAACCGGCCGATTCCAGGTCGGCCACCTGGGCCAGCCGGGCAGCCAGCTCGGGCACCAGCCGGCCGGGGGCGACCACGGTCAGGTCGGCCTGCACCAGCACGGTGTCGACCGGCTCGGGCAACGCCTCGGCGAGCGCCGTCGCGGCGTCCTTCGGGGTCTGCTCGAGCAGGACCCGGCCGGCGGTGCTCAGCGCCCCGAAGGCGATGACGCCCAGCGCGGTCGCCTCGGTGACGGTGGCGTCCAGCACGCCGGCCCGGTGCTCGGCCGGCCGCAGCGGCGAGCGCCAGGCGAACCGGTCGGCCAGACCTTGCGGGCTCAGCCCGGACCCGGGCGCCAGCTCGGCCAGCATCGTCAGCACGAACCGCCGGTCCACCGGCCCGCGGATCCAGGACAGCTCGGGCGACAACGCGTTGAGCACCTTGTCCATCGAGTCGCGGCCGCCGGCTCGGGCCGGGTTGCGCCGCAGGTCGACCCAGGTCGCGGCCAGTTCGGCCCAGGCCGCCTCGTCGCTGAGCTCCAGGAAGTCGTCGGCGTCGGAGGTCGGCATCCACAGCTCGACCGCCCGGTTCCGCGGGTGGTCGGAGATGATCAGGCCCATCGCGGCCAGCAGTTCGACGTCCAGCGCGCAGGTGTGCTCGTCGTCGCCGGTCAGTTTGGCCAGCCGCCGCAGCTCGCGGATGCCCAACCCGCCCGAGCGCAGCGCGGGTGGGGGAGTGCGCCCGATGGCATCGAGCCGGCCGCGGATCCGGTCGACCGCGGCCACCGCTTGCAGGGCGGCGGTGCCGTCCACGGTCGACCGGCCGTGGGCCACCACGCCGTCGGCCGGCGGCTGCACCTGGACCGGCCCGATCGGCTGGTCGCCGCGGACGGCCAGGGCGACCTCCCGGGGCAGCTCGACGGTGTCCGCGTCGATCCAGCGCAGCAGGCCGGCCGCGACCAGACCCTTGACCGCCCGGCCCACCGCGGAGCGCGCATCGGTGGTGCCCCGCGGCAGCCCGGTGGCCAGCCGCTGCACGATGGAGCGGGCCGCGTCGTCGAGTTCGGCCACCGCGGCCGCGGCCTGCTCGACCGACAACGACCCGGGCGCGGCCAGCCCGGCCGGGTAGGTGCCCAGCACGGCGAGCACCGCGGACGGCATGACGACCTGGTCCCGGCCGCGGACCAGGGCCAGCGACTCCAGTTCGGCCAATGCGGTGTCCACGGCCTCGTCGGGAGCGTCCGGCCCGAGGAATTGACTCAGGACGGTCCGCGGGACCGCCCGCTTCTCGGCGTCCAGCACCGCCAGGGCCTGCAACACCTGGATGTGGAAGTGGTTCAGGCTCTCCATCGCCCGCCACACCGACGGGCCGTTGTTGAGCCGGCCGGCCAGGACCACCAGGTCGCTGGGGGCAGGCACGGTCAGGTCCGGGCGCGCACGCAGCAGCGCGACCAGCTCGTGGTCGTCGCGGGCGCGCAGCCAGTCCAGGGTCGAGGGCATCGCATCCACCGTAGTGACTCGCGACCCGGGCCCGAGCCGTGACGGCCACCGCACCGCCGCCCGGTTGAGCGGTTCCGGGGCGGTGGTCCAGAATGTCCCTGGGTGGATCACCGCCCGCCGGACCTGCGCCGACGAGCGAAGCCGGACCCGTACGGCTCAACTAGGAGGACCCCGTGGCCGCCAAGCGAGGTAAGGGCGTCGATCCGACCTGGCCGGTGCTGCCCGACGGCCAGCATCCGGTCACCGAGCTGAACACCGACGTGCAGGGCGCGTTGTCCCCGTTCGGCGACGTGGAGTTCCCGCTGCGGCACACGCCGTACGTGCACCCGACCACGGTCATCAACCGCTGACCCGTCCGGACGAGCCACCGGCCCGGGTCGCCGGCCTGCTGCTGGCGGCCGGCTCCGGCACCCGCTACGGGATGCCGAAGGCCCTGGTGGACACGGGCGAGGGCCCCTGGGTGGCCCGCACCGTCGACGCGCTGGCCGGCTGCGACCCGCTGCTGGTGGTGGTCGGCGCCCGCGCCGACGAGGTGATCGCCCGCCTGCCCCCCGGCGTGATCGCGGTGCGCAACGAGCACTTCGCGCAGGGCATGGGCAGCAGCCTGCGGGCCGGCCTGCAGGCCCTGGCCGATGGCGACCTCGACCCTCGCGACGAATGCGACGCGGTGCTGGTGATGCTGGTCGACCTGCCCGACGTGGGCGCACCGGTCATCGGCCGGATCCGGGATCGCGCCGGCACCGGCCCGGCGGCGCGGTCAGTTCTGCTTCGCGCGGTGTACCACGGCCGGCCGGGACACCCGGTGCTCATCGGCCGGGACCACTGGGCCGGGGTCCTGGCCACCGCGAGTGCCGATGAGGGGGCCCGCCGCTACTTCCAGGACCGTC
Organism: Nakamurella multipartita DSM 44233; assembly: GCF_000024365.1. Lineage (NCBI taxonomy): Bacteria > Bacillati > Actinomycetota > Actinomycetes > Nakamurellales > Nakamurellaceae > Nakamurella > Nakamurella multipartita. The sequence continues at coordinate 5,304,114 of NC_013235.1, read as the reverse complement.
CACCGGGGCCGGTCGAATGCGGCGACCTGGCCAGCGGCCGCGACGTGGACCACCGCTGATCGTCCGCGGCAGCGGCCGGACAGACGGAACTGCGCAGGCCGCGCCGTCGGGATGACGGTGCGACCTGCGCAGACCCTGCGTGACGCGGCCCCGGAACCCCGCGTCACGCTGTCGGACGTCAGTCCTCGTTGACCGCGTTGAGCAGGTCGAAGATCTCCTGGCTGGATCCGGCGGCGACGAGTTTGTCGACCTCGTCCATGTCCGAGAAGATGATCGCGACCTTGCCCAGGATCTCCAGGTGGCCGCCCTCGTAGCCGGCGATGCCGATGGCGAAGCGGACCTCGTTGCCGTCCCAGTCGATGGGGTTCTCGTAGCGCACCACCGACAGGGCGGAGGCCTTGATCGAGTCCTTGGCCTCGTTGGTGCCGTGCGGGATGGCCAGGAAGTTGCCCATGTAGGTGGACACCGACTTCTCCCGCTCGAACATCGCGTCGATGTACTCGGGGCCGACCGCGCCGGAATCGACCAGGATCTGACCGGCTTCCCGGATCGCCTCGTCCTTGTTCGTGGCGGTGCCGGGGGTCTTGATCTGGGACGCGGTCAGGATGTCGCTCACGTGGTTGTCTCCTTGATTCGGGCGCAGGGATGCGGCGTGGTCAGCTCGAGGCGGCGGCGTTGGTGGTCCGCAGTTCCTCGACGATCTCGTCGTACTTGGGGCTGTTCATGAAGTTGGCCACCGAGACGTGCTGGGCGTGGGGGGCCTTGTCCCGAGCCCGGGTGGTCAGGTCCTGATGGGTCACGATCAGATCGACATCATCGACCAGGTTCGCGATGGCCACGTTGACCACGGTGATGTCGGCGAACCCGGCCTTCTTGATCTTGTTCCGCAGCACCGAGGCACCCATCGCGGACGAACCCATCCCGGCGTCGCAGGCGAACACGATCTTGTGGATCGGCGCCGACCGGGTCGCGGCCTCGCGGGCCTCGTCGGCCTCCTCCTTCTGCGCCTCGATGTCGGTGAGCACCCCGGAAACAGCGCTCTTCTTGCCCTTCATCCCTTCCATCTTGGCCGTGGCCTGCGCGAGATCACCACTCTCCTCGGTCTTCTTACTGGCCTTGAGGATGATCGAGGCGATCACGAAACTGGTCACCGCGGCCAACGTCACCGACAACAACACCCCGACCAGGCTGCTGCCCGGTGTCTGGATCAACACCGCGATGATCGACCCGGGCGCGGCCGGCGCCCGCAATCCGGCGTTGAAGATGGTCAGGGTCAAGATGCCGACCATGCCGCCGGCGATCGTCGCGATCAGGGTCAGCGGCTTCATCAGCACGTACGGGAAGTAGATCTCGTGGATCCCACCGAAGAACTGGATGATCGCCGCGGCCGGGGCAGTGCTCTTGGCCAGGCCGGTCCCGAAGATCGAGTACGCGATCAACAGACCGACACCCGGACCGGGGTTGGCCTCCAGCAGGAACAGGATCGACTGCCCGGTCTCGGCCGACTGGTTGATGCCCAGCGGGGTCAGCACCCCATGGTTGATCGCGTTGTTCAAGAACAACACCTTGGCCGGTTCGATGATCAAACTGGCCAATGGCAACAAGCTGTGCGAGATCAGCCAGTCCACCCCGGTGCCCAACGCCGAGGACAGACCCTCGATGATCGGCCCGAACACGTAGAAGCTGGCGATGGCCAACCCGGCGGACAGGAAACCCGCGGAGAAGTTGTTGACCAGCATCTCGAAACCGGGCTTGATCTTGCCGTCCCAGACCGAGTCCAACTTCTTCATCAGCCAGGCCGCCAACGGGCCCATCACCATCGCGCCGAGGAACATCGGCTGCGGCGTGCACATGATCACGCCCATCGTCGCGACGACCGCGACCACCGCGCCACGCACCCCGTAGATCATCCGGCCGCCCTGCGCGGCGATCAGGATCGGCAACATGTACCGAACCATCGGCCCGACCAACCCCGGATTGGCCACCCCGTCCGCATCGACACCGAACCCGCCGATCACCGCGATCGGGAACGGCCCCTTCTCGATGAACAGAGCAGTGATCAAACCCCACGCGATGAACGCCGCGATATTGGGCATGATCATCCCGGACAGGAACGTGCCGAACTTCTGGACCGCTACTCGGGTACTCGACGTCTTGCTGGCGGGCGCCGCTTCGGTACTCACAACTGGTCCCCTTCCTCGGGCAGGCGCGGATCGTCAAAGGTGGTCCGCGAACGAGCTTCTGCTGCCCATTCAGGTTGTCCCGGAAGGGCTTTCGATGGTCAGGACGGCGCGACCGAACCCATTCGGCGACGGGCCCCGACGGTGACGCAGGTCTCAACGGTTGGAACTGTAAGGCATCCGGAGCGGTTATGTCACCGGTGACAGAGAACTTTTTCAAATTTCTGTCACCGGTGACAGACCGGCTCCTGTCATCGGTGACATACTGACGCCGGACGAGCGCCGGCGGATGGCCGGCAATCGGCACTGGGTTCGGGAGCGCCGCATCAGCGGGCTGGGTCGCCGCGGGAGGTTCGGCCGGTGAGCACGATGCGCGACGTGGCCAGGGTGGCGGGGGTCAGCGCCAAGACCGTTTCCCGGGTGATGAACAACGACCGCTACGTCTCCGACGACGTCCGGGCCCGCGTCCTGCAGGCCGTCGACGAGCTGCAGTACGTGCCCAACGTGATGGCCCGCAGCTTCCGCTCCGGCCAGGACGCGGCGATCGGGGTCGCGGTGCCCGCGGTCACCGGCTTCTTCGGCTACGTGGTGGAGGCGGTCGAACGGATCGCCCGGGACCGCGGCGTGGCGATGTACCTGACCTGCCTGGGCGAGGACCCGGACGGCGAGCAGGCGGCGGTCGAGGCCCTGCTGGCCCGCAACGTGGTCGGGCTGCTGCTTGCCCCCGTCGCCGATGACCAGTCCTATCTCAAGCCGTGGCGGGAACGCACCAGCATGGTGTTCCTGGACCGCCGCCCCCGCAAGCTTTCGGCCGCCTACGTGGTGCACGACGACAACGGCGGCACCCGGCTGGCCATCACCCACCTACTCGACCACGGGCACCGCCGGATCGCCTTCGCCGGCGACTCGATCACGGTGCCCACCACTGCCCGCCGTCGCACCACCTACGAGCTGACCCTGTTCGACGGTGGGGTGGGCATGGACCCGTTCCTGGTGTCCTGGGGAGCCCACCGGGTGCCCGTGGTGCCGCGGCTGCTGGCCCTGCCGGATCCGCCGACCGCGATCTTCTCGGCCAATCCCAGTTGCTCGATGCCGATCGTCCGCCAGCTGCACGCGGCCGGCCGCAGCGAGATCGTGGTGCTCGGATTCGGCGACTTCCCGATGGCCGACGCCCTCACCCCGCCGGTGTCGGTCGTGGAGCAGGACCCCACCGAGCTGGGCAACCAGGCCGCGCAGCGGTTGTTCCGGCGCATCGACGAGCCCGACAAGCGGCTGCCCCGGCAGGTCGTGCTGCCGGTCACCCTGGTCCGTCGCGGCTGCTGCCAACGGGCCCGCATGGGACCGGCCGCCTGATCGGCCCCGTTACCATCGCCCTCGTGCCTGCCCCGGAACCGCCCACGCTCACCCACGTCGATGCCACCGGCGCCGCCCGCATGGTGGACGTCTCGGCCAAAGACGTCTCGGCCCGGGAGGCGCTGGCCACCGGCGTCCTGCGGACCACCCCTGAGGTGGCCGACCTGCTGCGGCAGAGTGCCCTGCCCAAGGGTGACGCGCTGGCCACGGCCCGGATCGCCGGCATCATGGCGGCCAAGCGCACCCCCGACCTGGTCCCGCTGTGCCACCCGATCGCGATCTCTGGGGTCACCGTCGAGCTGGACGTCGGGCCGGCCGAGGTACGCATCGCCGCCCGGGTCCGGACCACCGATCGCACCGGGGTCGAGATGGAGGCGCTGACCGCCGTCGCGGTGGCCGGCCTGACCCTGCACGACATGGTCAAGGCGGTCGACCCGGCCGCCGTGCTCGACGCGGTCCGCGTCGAGCGCAAGGAGGGCGGCAAGACCGGCTCCTGGACCCGGCCGGGCGACCGATGAGCCGGACCGCGGTGGTGATCATCGCCTCGACCCGGGCGGCCGCCGGGATCTACCCGGACCGGACCGGCCCGGTCATCCACACATGGCTGAGCGAAAGAGGTTTCGACGTCACCGGGCCGTGGGTGCGGGCCGACGGTGCCGAGGTGGGGGCGGCGCTGCGGGACGCGATCGGGGCCGATCTGGTGATCACCTCCGGGGGCACCGGGATCACGCCGACCGACACGACCCCGGAGGAGACCGCGGCCGTGCTGGACCTGCAGATCCCCGGCCTGGCCGCCGCGATCCGCGCCCAGGGCAGCGAGCAGGTGCCCTCGGCGATCCTGTCCCGCGGGCTGGCCGGGGTGGCCGGCCACACCCTGGTGGTGAACCTGCCCGGGTCGACCGGCGGGGTCCGCGACGGACTGGTCGTGCTGGACCGGGTGCTGGACCACGCGCTGGATCAGATCCGCGGCGGGGACCACCGATGAGAAGCCCTGTGTCAAGCCGCCCTTTTTTGATCTTGGTTGAGGAGGCGTTGCAGGGCCCGGTGTTCTGCCGGGTCGTAGCGCACGCCGTCCTGCCAGCAGTGCCAGATGACGGTCAGCCAGGCACGGGCCAGGACCCGGACGGCGTGGGGGTGGTCGTGACCTCGTGCTCTGGCTCTTCGGTAGAGATCGGCTGCCCAGGGATTGGCCTTGATCGAGTCGCCGGCGAAGTCGCAGACGGCGTCGCGGAGTTGTTTGTCGCAGGCCCATCGGAACGCCACGACGCGGATCTTTCCGGACTGGCGGGTGGACGGGGCGACACCGGCCAGGCAGATCAACGCTTCCGGGGTGGGGAACTTGGCTCGGCAGTCGCCGATCTCGGCGAGCAGCCGGGCGGCCCGGACGCGGCCCGAGCGGGGCAGGCTGGTGAAGATGTGTTGGTCGGCGTGCGCGTCGAGCTGGGCGCTGATCTGGGCTTCCAGAGCCTTGATCTGGGTAACCATCGCGGTGAGCAGGGCAACGGAGGATGCGGTGATCGCGGTGTACGCCGTCTGGTCGCCGGCGGCGCCGCGGGGTGCGGCGGTCAGATGGGCGTGCAACGCGGCCGGGTCGGTGCGTCCGGAGTAGCCGACCGAGGACAGCCACCGGCCGAGTCTGGTCGGGGTGAGCCAGTCGGCTTTGTCCTGGGTCGGGAAACGGGTCAGGAACGCCAGAGTGATCAGCGAGTCGATCTGCCGGAACAGGCCGACCGCACCGGGGAAGACCAGGCGAAGGTGGGCGCGCAGTTGGTTGGCCAGGGCCACGCGGTGGGCGACCAGATCGCGGCGAGCGCGGACGATTCGGCGCAGCGCGACGGTTTCCGGTGCGTCGGGCACCAGTGGCCGCAGCCGGGACCGGTCGGTGCGCAGGGTGTCGGCGAGCACGTAGGCGTCGAACCGGTCGTCCTTGTTGCCGGCCGAGCCGTACCGGCCACGCAGGTTCTTGACCTGGTTCGGGCTGATCACGACCACGGTCACACCGGCGCCGAGAAGGGCGTCGACCACGGGCCCGTCGGGGCGTTCGATCGCGACCTCCTGGCAGCCGGCGCGGGTGAGCACGGCCACGAGTTCGATCAGTCCGGCGGCGGTGTGCTCGATGGTGTGCCGGGCAATCTCGCGGCCGCGGTCGTTGACGATCGACACGGCGTGGTCGTCGCGGGCCCAGTCCAGGCCTGCGGTCAGGTCTTGGGGTGCTTGGTCGGGCAGGGTGTTGCTGGCAGACTTCACGTCAGCCTCCTCGCTGCTAGTCCCAGTGGGGAGGCGCCCTCGTACGGTGCCGATGGTGCCGGGACGTGTCTGCCGGTTCGCTCACTGATCGGCGCTCGCGGCACGCAGCTTTGGCGCTCAGCCCTGTCGACGGTCGGCACGTCCCGGGGAACCGCCAGATCTCGCAGATCTCATCGTGGACATCAACCGTGTCCAGCGAGCTGGGCGATGACCGGGCGGCACCTCGGGCGCATCACCAACCCCTCGAGGATTGATGACCTAAGGATGGTGCACCAGTGAGCCGGGCCGTGGCCGGCCGGGTCGGGCTGACCCGGGTGACCAGCGAGGTGCTGGACCCGGCCGAGCACTACGCCGCCGTCCAGGACCCCGCGGCCGGTGCCACCGTCAGCTTCGCCGGCGTCGTTCGTGACCACGACGACGGGCGTGGGGTCACCGAGCTGGACTACCACGAACACCCGACGGCGGCCGCGATCGTCGCCGAGGTGGCCGCCGAGATCGCCGCCCGGCCGGGGGTGATCGCGGTCGCCGTGTCGCACCGGGTCGGCCTGCTGCGGGTCGGCGACATCGCGCTCGCCGCGGCCGCCTCCGGGGCGCACCGGCGGGAGGCGTTCGAGGCCTGCATGGACCTGGTGGACGAGGTGAAGCGCCGGTTGCCGGTGTGGAAGCGTCAGGTGTTCAGCGACGGCAGCGACGAATGGGTCGGCTCGGCCTGACGTGACCAGCAAACAGAAGGGACCCCGATGACCTCCACCGACGACGCGGCGATCACCGTCACCGACAACCCCGAGCAGCACCGGTTCGAGATCCATGCCGGCGGCGTGCTGGCCGGCTTCACCGAGTACCGCGTGCGCGAGGATCGCTACTCGTTCGTGCACACCGAGATCGGTGACGAGTTCGGCGGTCGCGGGCTGGCGTCCTGGCTGATCAAGGACGCCCTGGACGAGATGCGCACCCGGGGCGCCGCCGTGCTGCCGTACTGCCCGTTCGTCAAGCGATTCATCCAGCGGCACGCCGAGTACCAGGACCTGGTGCCGGCCGCCGAGCGGGCGGCGTTCGACATCCCCCAGGGCTGATCCGGCCGATTGTCGGGCTCGGTGTCCGGGTACAGCGCCGGGCATGGGGGAAGAGCGCGACCTGATCGTCCTGCGCAATCCGAGGGGGAGCCGGGAGCTGCTGCTGATGCTGCTCTTCTGCCGTTGAGGGTGGTGAACCTGTCCAATACCCGCCTGTCCGGCTGGGTGGCGACGTTCTTCGGGCTCATTCTGCTGGGCCTGATCGCCAACACCGTCCTGGCCCAGATCAACCGGATCGTGGTCCGCCCGTCCGGGGTCGACCTGCGAACCGGGCTCGGCCGGCGGCACCGGCTGGCCTGGTCGCAGATCGACCATTTCGCGGCACGTGGGACGAGCATGGTCGACGTGCACTTGGTGTCCGGGCGACGGATTGCTGCCATGTTCTTCCGGCCGCGCGCGGACGAGAGCCCGGCGTCGATGGTGGCCCTGCTGGAGTACCAGCGCCGGCGGCTGGGCGGTGCTGCGGTGGCGGGTGGATCCGCCGCCCCGATCACCCGGTGAGACCGCGCAGGATGTTGGCGGTGTGGGTGTAGCCCAGGAAATGTCCGGCCCCGGCGATCAGTTCCAGGCGGCCCTGCGGCACCGCGGCGGCCATCGCCCGGCTCCAGGCCGGCGGCACCAGCTGGTCGGCGTCCCCGTGCCAGAAGGTCACCGGACCGGTGATCTCGGCCAACTCGAAACCCCACGGCCGGACCCAGGCCCGGTACTCCTCGACCATCCCCGTTCCGCCCTCCAGTGCCGCCGCGGCGGCGGAGGCGATGCCCGGGTCGGGCAATGCCTCCAGGGTGGACGCCTCGCTGGGCACCGCGGCCCGCAGGGTCAGGTGGGCCCACACGTCGGGGGTGTGCCGGGCGACCCCGCCGAGCACCCGGAAGGTGGTGCCGGCGACCTGCGGATGGTGCCGGGCCAGCAGGGTGAGCCGGTGATCCATGGAATTGAGCTCGCCGAACGCGCCGGCGTCGTCCAACGGTCGGCAACCGGCGACGACGGCGGTGCGGGTGACCCGGTCGGGCAGCCGGGCCGCGCAGGCCAGCGCGTACTGACCGCCCATCGACCAGCCGAGCACGGCCACCCGCTGGATCTGCAGGGCGTCCAGCAGGGCACGGACGTCGGTGGCCCAGTCGCCGGTGGTGCGCCCGGGCGCCGCGGTCGAGCTGCCCAGACCCGGCCGGTCCGGGGACAGCAGCCGCACGCCCAGTTTGCCGGCCGCGGCGTCGAACGGAGCGACGTCCAGGCCGTTGACCAAGCCGCCGTGGCAGTTGAGCACGACGGGCCCGGTGGCCGCGCCGTACCAGCGGTAACCCAGGACGCGGCCGTCGGCGACCGCAACCTGCTGGTCCGAACCCATCGAGCACTCCGTTCGCCGTCGGCGCAAAGGCGCAGGGAAGGCGACGGTACCGCGGCGGGGTTGTATCGGTTTGAAGCGTGATGTGTTGATGCCCGATCTGTCGATGACCGTGCGATGCCCAGGAGTGTGCCCATGACCAGACCCGGCGGCCGGATGGGCGGCGCCAGTGCCTGGCGCACCATGCACCAGGACAGTTCGGTGGTGCAGCACAAGCTGGCCAAGGGCACGTTGCGCCGCGTGGTCTCCTTCGCTCGGCCGTTCCGCCGCGAGCTGGTGGTCTTCCTGCTGCTGACCGTCGTCTCCTCGGTCATCGGGGTGGTCACCCCGCTGCTGGCCGGTGACGTGGTCAACCAGATCAGCGGCAACGGCACGGTGCGCGCGGTGGTCATGATCGCGCTGACCATCGGCGCCCTGGCCGTGGTCGACGCCCTGCTCTCGCTGGGTACCCGCTGGTACTCCGCGCGGATCGGCGAGGGCCTGATCTTCAACATGCGCACCCAGGTGTTCGAGCACGTCCAGCAGATGTCGTTGGCCTTCTTCACCCGTACCCAGACCGGCGCCCTGGTCAGCCGGCTCAACAACGACGTCATCGGCGCCCAGCAGGCGTTCACCTCGACCCTGTCCGGGGTGGTCGCCAACGTGATCGGGCTGATCCTGACCGCGGCCGTGATGTTCACCCTGTCCTGGCAGGTCACCCTGCTCTCGTTGATCCTGCTGCCGGTGTTCGTGCTGCCGGCCCGCCGGTTCGGCCGCAAGCTGCAGCAGCTGACCCGGGAGGGCTACAACCTCAACGCCTCCATGAACACGACCACCACCGAACGGTTCAACGTCTCCGGTGCCCTGCTGGTCGCGCTGTTCGGGCGGCCCGAGGTCGAGGCCGAGTCGTTCCGGGAGCGCTCCGGCCGGGTCCGCGACATCGGCATCACCACCGCGATGTACGGGCGGGTGTTCATCGTCGCGCTCACCCTGGTCGCCGCCCTGGCCCAGGCTCTGACCTACGGGCTGGGCGGCACCCTGGCCCTGAACGGGGCGATGGAGCCGGGCGCGGTGGTCTCGCTGGCCCTGCTGCTGAGCCGGCTCTACGGGCCGTTGATGGCGCTGTCCAACGTGCGGGTCGACGTGATGAGCGCGCTGGTGTCCTTCGAGCGGGTCTTCGAGGTGCTCGACCTCAAGCCGCTGATCACGCAGAAGCCGGACGCGGTCGAGCTGCCGGCGGGCGACCAGTCGATCGAGTTCCGGGACGTGCACTTCGCCTACCCGGGCGCCGACGAGGTCTCGCTGGCCTCGCTGGAGGACGTGGCCGTCAACGACCACAGCCCGCGGCACCCCGTGCTGCACGGGGTCAGCTTCACCGCCCGGGCCGGGGAACTGGTCGCCCTGGTCGGCCCGTCGGGCGCGGGCAAGACCACCATCTCGCAGCTGGTGCCGCGGATCTACGACGTGGACACCGGCGCGGTGCTGGTCGGCGGCCTCGACGTGCGCGAGGTGACCCTGCCGTCGTTGCGCGGCGCGATCGGCGTCGTCGCCCAGGACGCCCACCTGTTCCACGACACGATCCGGGCCAACCTGCTCTACGCGCGACCGGAGGCGACCGACGACGAACTGGTCGCGGCCCTGCAGGCGGCGCAGATCTGGGACCTGGTCGAGCGGCTGCCTGAGGGGCTTGGCACCGTGGTCGGTGACCGTGGGCACCGGCTCTCCGGCGGGGAGAAGCAACGGCTGGCGATCGCCCGGGTGCTGCTCAAGGCGCCGGCGATCGTGATCCTGGACGAGGCGACCGCGCATCTGGACTCCGAGTCCGAGGTGGCGGTGCAGCGGGCGTTGGCCGCCGCCCTGCGCGGGCGCACGTCGCTGGTCATCGCGCACCGGCTGTCCACCATCCGCAGCGCCGACCGGATCGTCGTCGTCGACGCCGGCCGGGTGGTGCAGACCGGCACGCACGACGAGCTCGTCGCCCAGGGCGGCCTGTACGCCGAGCTGTACCGGACCCAGTTCCAGCACCAGGTGGGCGAGGTCGTCGACGCCGCCGAGGCCATGCAGGACGCCGCCGCGCCCGCCTGACCCCCCGCGCCCCGCCCCACCCCGCGCCGACTTGCCTCAAACGCACCGCTGCGCCGGTGCCAGCGGTGCGTCTGAGGCAAGTCGGCGCAGGGTCGGCGGCAGGTGGGGGTCGGGTGGGGGTGCGCGCCGGGGGCCAGCCGCGGGCGGGCAGGGCAGGGCAGGATGAACCGATGCCCGGCCACCGCCTGCCCGATCCGCTGCCCGTCTCCCCGCTGGCCGACCCGCGCGCGGTCGTCGCCGGATCGCGGTACCGGATCACTGTTCTCACCGACGGTTTGCTGCGCCTGGAGTACGCCGAGGATGGGGTGTTCGAGGACCGGGCGTCGGCGTTCGCGCTGCACCGGGACCTGCCGGTGCCGGCGTTCACCGTTCGCGAGACCGACGCCGCGCTGGAGATCGTGACCGAGCGGCTGCACCTGGTCTACGACCGTGGCCCGTTCACCACCAGCGGCCTGTCCGTGCAGGTGCGGGGCAACATCAGCACCTACCACTCGGTCTGGCGGTACGGCGAGCCGGCCGCCGACCTGGGGGGCACCGCCCGGACGCTGGACAACGCCGACGGACGGGTCCCGCTCGAACCCGGGGTGGCCTCGCGGTTCGGGTTCGCCCTGCTGGACGACTCGACCAGCCTGCTGCTGGAACCGGACGGCTGGGTCGCGCCCCGACCGCCGGGCCGCACCGACCTGTACCTGTTCGCCTACGGGCACGATTACGCCGCCGCGGTCCGGGCGCTGTATGCGGTCAGCGGGGCTCCGCCGGTGCTGCCGCGGTGGGCGCTGGGCAACTGGTGGAGCCGCTATCACCGGTACACCGCGCAGGCTTACTCCGAGCTGATCGAGCGGTTCCGCGCGCAGGGCCTGCCGTTCTCGGTCGCCGTCATCGACATGGATTGGCATCTGGTCGATGTCGATGCGGCACACGGCTCCGGCTGGACCGGGTACACCTGGAACCGGGAGCTCATCCCCGAGCCCGAACAGCTGCTGGAATGGTTGCACGCCAACGGGTTGCGTATCACGTTGAACGTGCACCCGGCCGACGGGGTCCGCGCCTTCGAGGATGCCTACCCGGCGATGGCCACGGCGCTGGGTCGCGACGCGCAGGCGGGGGAGCCGATCGCCTTCGACGTCACCGACCGCGAGTTCCTGGCCGCCTATCTCGAGGTGCTGCACCGCGATCTGGAGCGGCAGGGCGTCGACTTCTGGTGGCTGGACTGGCAGTCCGGGCCGCACTCGCGCGTCATCGGTATCGACCCGCTCTGGATGCTCAACCACTTCCACTTCCTGGACAGCGTCCGGGCCGGGCCCGGGTTGACCTTCTCCCGGTACGCCGGACCCGGCAGCCACCGGTATCCGGTCGGCTTCTCCGGGGACACGGTGATCAGCTGGGCATCGTTGAACTTCCAGCCCGAGTTCACCGCCACCGCGGCCAACATCGGCTACGGCTGGTGGAGTCACGACATCGGCGGCCACATGTTTGGCGCCAAGGACGACGAGCTGACCGCCAGATGGGTGCAGTACGGCGTCTTCTCGCCGATCCTGCGGTTGCATTCGGGAGCGAACCCGTTCATCCACAAGGAACCGTGGACGCTCGAACCGGACGCCGCGGCGGTGATGACGCAGTCCTTGCGGCTGCGGCACCGGCTGGTCCCGTACCTGCACACGATGAATCACCTGGCCGCGCAGGGCACCCCGCTGGTCCGGCCGATGTACTGGGAGCAGCCGGACCGCGCGCCCGCCTACCGGGTATCCCATCAGTTCCGGTTCGGCACCGAGTTGATCGTCGCGCCGATCACTACCCCGGCCGATCCGATCAGCCGGCTGGGGGCGGTCCGCGTGTGGCTGCCACCGGGGGAATGGGTCGACATCGCCTGCGGGCGGCGCTATTCGGGCGACCGGGAGCTGGTCGTGCACCGGGCCCTGGCCGACATCCCGGTGTTCGCCGCGCCCGGCGCCATCGTGCCGCTGGACGCCGCGGCGGTGCCGGACAACGACCCGGTCAACCCGACCGAGCTGGAGCTGCTGGTGGTCCCCGGGGCGGACGGGCGGTACGAGCTGATCGAGGACGACGGTGCCGGCCGGGTGGCCCGCACGCCGATCCGCTACGACGCCGCCACCGGGCGGGTGACGATCGGCCCGGCCCAGGGGCAACTGGACGGGCTGCCGGCGAGCCGGACCTGGACCGTCCGCTCGCCGGGCGGGGACGGCTCGGACCCGGTGACCGCGGCGCCGGGCGAGGCGGTGGTGCTGGACCTGGGCGCGGCCCCGGTCACCGATCCGGGCCGGGAATTGTTCGACCGGCTCGATCGGGCCCGGCTCGACCACGAACTCAAGGTGCAGGCGCTGGCGGCGGTCACCGCGGATCGACCGGCTGGGGCGCGAATCGGTCACCTGCATGCCCTGGCCCTGCCGCGGGCCGTCGAATCGGCCGTGGTCGAGATCCTGAGCGCGCTCGACTGATCCCGGGGTCCGGACAACGGGTTGTGCGAAGCCATGTCCATGGGTACATTAGTGGAGTAACTAACCACTGAGGTGGTCAACCATGGAGCCTTCGGAGGTGCTCGTGCTGGACGAGGGAACGCCACTGTTCCTGCAGATCGCCCAGCGGCTGGCGGCGGACATCGTCGAAGGCTCGCTGGTCGAGGGCGCGCGCGTGCCCTCGACCAACGAGTTCGCCGCCTTCTACCGGATCAACCCGGCCACCGCGGCCAAGGGCATCAACGTCCTGGTCGACGACGGCGTGCTGGAAAAACGCCGCGGCATCGGGATGTTCGTCGTTTCCGGGGCCCGGGAGCGGCTGATCCAGCTGCGCCGCAAGGAATTCGCCGAGCAGTACATCGAGCCGCTGGTCACCGAGGCCCGCCGGCTCGGCATCACCGCCGAGGAGCTGGTGGACCTGATCCGCCAGACGCCCGGCCCCCCGGACCTCTCACCGCTTCCGACCACCCCCGAAGGGCAGGCATCATGACCGCCGCTGTTGTCCTCAATCACGTCTCCCGCCGCTATCGCGGCGTCAACGCCCTGGACGATGTCTCGGTGAGCTTCGCCGACGGCAGCATCACCGGGCTGCTGGGCCGCAACGGGGCCGGCAAGTCCACCCTCATGCGCATCATCACCGGCCAGGAGTTCGCCTCCACCGGCACCGTCCGCGTGCACGGCCGCAACCCCGTCGAGCACGACGATGTGCTGCGCACGATGTCGTTCGTCAAGGAGAGCCAGGTCTACCCCGACATCAAGGTCAAGCGGGTGATCGAAGCCGCCTCCTGGTTCTACCCGAACTGGGACCACGAGCTGGCCGACCAGCTCATCGCGGACTTCGATGTACCCATGGCGCGCCGGATCAAGAAGGTCTCCCGCGGCCAGCACTCGGCCGTCGGCATCGTCATCGGGCTGGCCTCGCGTGCCGAGGTCACCCTGTTCGACGAGCCGTACCTGGGCCTGGACGCGGTGGCCCGGCAGATCTTCTACGACCGCCTGCTGGCCGACTATGCCGAACACCCGCGCACCATCCTGCTGTCCACCCACCTCATCGACGAGGTCGCCAACCTGCTCGAACACGTCGTGGTGATCAAGGCGGGTCGCATCGTGGTCGACGCGCCTAGCGAGGAGCTGCGCGGCCGCGCGATGACCGTCAGCGGATCGGCACGCGCGGTCGAGGAGTTCACCCGCCACCGCGAGGTGTTCACCCGGCAGGGCATCGGCTCACTGGCCTCGGCCACCGTGGGTGGCCCGATCGACGACCTGGCCCAGGCCCGGGCCCGGGAGATGAACCTGCAGATCGAGCCCGTCTCGCTGCAGGAGTTCGTGGTCCGCACGGCCGGCGGCCCGGCCGGCGCCGACCTCACCGAAAGGATCAGCGCATGACCACGTCCGCCATCGCCCGGGTCGCCCGGCTGCACCTGGTCGACCGGTACTCCTACACCTGGCTGGTCTGGGGTGTCCTGGCCCTGACCTTCGCCCTGAACATGGCGATCTGGGCGGTCATCCCGGATCCGCCCGAGGAGGGCTTCTACACCGGGGCCCTGCTGACCATCTACGTGTTCATGGCCGTGATCGGCGTCCAGGCGGCGACCAAGTTCCTGCCGTTCGCGCTGACCCTGGGGGTCAGCCGGCGGACCTACTACCTGGGCACCGTCGCGCTGGTCGTCGGGCTGTGTGCGCTGTACGCCGGCGCGCTGACCGTGTTCTGGTGGCTCGAGGGCCTCACCGATGGCTGGTGGATGAACGGGCACTTCTTCCGGGTGCCCTGGATTCTGAACGGCCCCTGGTACCAGGTACTGCTGACCAACTTCGCCCTGCTGACCGCGGTGTTCCTGTTCGGCCTGTGGTCCGGGTTGATCTACCGCCGGTTCGGTCTGATCGGCACGGTGGCCTTCTTCGCCGGCCTGACCGTGGCCGGGGTGGTCGCCGCGATCCTGGTCACCTGGCGCCAGGCCTGGTCACGGGTGGGGCAGCTGCTGGCCGACCTGAACATCGTGGGGGCCAGCCTGCTGCTGGTGCTGCTGGCCGTGGGCATCTCGCTCGGCGGGTACCTGACGATCCGGCGGATCACCGTCTGAGTCACGACCCGCCCGCCCTCCGGACGACGAAAGCCGCGACCCCGGGTGGGGTCGCGGCTTTCGTGTGTGCCGGCGATCTGTGTGCCGGCGATCTGGGCTCAGGTGATCAGGCGGGGCCGGGCACCTTGAACGGGAGCTTGGCCCCGGCGGACTGCGCGACCAGCGCCATGAAGTAGGTCAGCGCGGCCGTGGTGACCACCGCGATGAACACCCCGAAGCTCGGGCCGTGCGAGTACCCGGTGTAGCCGAGTGCGGAGCCGCCGTACAGGAACGTCTGCACCAGCACGATCAGCATCAGCACGAACGACGCGGCCGCGCCGTAGACCAGCCAGTCGCCCTTGACCTGGTTCGGCTTGAGCACACCGAACAGCTGCAGGGCGTAGACGACGCCCACGGCCGTGGCCAGCAGCACCGGCAGCCACCACCACAGGGACCAGCCGTTCAACGAGACGGTGAACTCGATGATGGTGCCGGTTCCGGTGACCGACCAGAACGGGAAGAAGCTGGCGATCAGGGTCAACAGCGCCGACCCCAGCACGCCCCAGCCGGCGATGGTCAGCTTGGAGACGTCGAAGGACGGCTTCGGGCCCCCCGCGGGCGGGTAGGCGCCGGCGTAGCCGGGCTGGCCCCCCTGCGGTCCGTAGGTGCCCGGCGGCGGGTATCCCGGCTGCTGCTGCCCGTAGGCGGGCTGCTGCTGGTAGCCCGGGGGCGGTCCCGGTTGGTAGCCGGGGGGCGGTCCCTGCTGGTACCCCGGCGGGGGTCCCTGCTGGTAACCCGGGGGCGGTCCCTGCTGGTAATCGGGCTGGCCCGGCGGCATGCCCGGCGGCGGTCCCTGCTGGTAGCCGGGCGGGGGTCCCTGCTGGTAACCCGGGGGCGGTCCCTGCTGGTACCCGGGGGGCGGTCCCGGCTGGTAGCCCGGCGGGGGCCCCTGCTGGTAGCCGGGCGGCGGTCCCTGCTGGTACCCGGGCGGCACCTGCTGGTAGCTGGTCGGGGGCGGCGTTGAGCCGGCCGGCGGCCCGTACGGATCGGCCCCGGACGGCGGGTTCTTGGCCATCGACGGTGGGGCGGTGGGGATCGGGCCGGTCGAGCCGTGCCCGGTGGCGTCGCTGCCAGGTCCGGACGAGCCGGACGGAGCCCCTGCGTCTGGCGGGTCACCCGAAGGCTGCGAGCCTCCGGGAGGTGGTTGGGACACGGTCGGACCTCCTGGTCGGTGATGAATCGGCCGGGCACGAATTGCGCGCACAGCCCACTGACGACGGTAGCCCCGGGTGCCGGGCATCGGTAGCGGACACGCGCGACGGAGCGTCACGCACGGTGCTCAGACCAGCAGTTTCGCCAGTCGTCGCTTGCTTGCGTTGGTCCGGACGATCCAGGCCACGTCGGGGTCGTCGGTCGACTGGGCGAGCCGCGCGAAGGCCGGCCGCCCGGCCGCCGGATCGGCGGCGACGGCCACGCTCCAGCAGTAACCCAGGGCCTGACGCAGGGTGCGCCAGTCCGGGTGCCGGCGGGTGGCCGGGTCCTGCCGGACCAGGAGGTCGGTGGCCCGCCGGCACAGCTCGATCGCGCGCGCGGCCTCGGCCGGTGCCCGCAGCAGGCGCGGCTCGCAGAGACCGGCCACCACGGCCCGCTGGACCAGCGGATCCGGCTCGGCCGACCACGCGTCGGTCAGCTCGGCCAGCCGGCGTCCGCCATCGGCCCGGTCGGCATCACCGAGCCGCTGCAGGGCCATTGCCACGCCTTCGCGGACCCGCCACCGCTCGTCCCGGGCCAGCTGGTGCAACCGGGCGGGCCATTGCGGGTCGGCGCCCCCCGCGGCGGCCAGCGTGCCCAGCCCGGCGGCGCCGCAGCTGGTCAGGTACTCGTCGTCGGCAGCCAGCAGGGCGGCGACGAAGGCCGGATCGGCCAGGTCGGCGGCGGCGTCCAGCAGGGTGAGGTTGGCCCGTGGCCCGGGCAAGCCGGAATGGGCGCGCAGCAACTGCAGCCGCTGCGGCACCGGCAGCTCGGCGAGCTGGTCCCGCCAGTCCCGGCGGGTGGGCGGGCCCGTCATCGCCCGATCAGTGCCCCATCGGCCCGGTCATGGCCCGGTCAGCCCCCGGCGAACGGCGGCAGTACGTCCAGCACCTGACCGTCGCGCACCGGCGTCGCCGGCCCGTGCACGGCGACCTCGTCGAGCAGGTAGGAGCATCGGGGCAGCACCCGGGTCAGCGCGGACCCGTGCCGTTCGGCGATCAGGGCGACCACCGCACCGACCGAGGTCAGGTGGCCGGCCGGATCGTCCGGTTCGGACGCGGCGACCGGCAGGGTCTCCTCGGTCAGCCCGGCCGCGGCCCGGGCGGCCGCGAAGTAGCGGATGGTGACCTGCAGGCGGCGGGTGTCGGAGTCAGCCACCGATCGCACTCATCGGCCGGTCGGGCTGCAGGAACGACGGATCGTCGATGCCGTGGCCGGGCAGCTTGCCCCAGGTGGTGGCCCGCCACAGCTCGGCGATCTGCTCGTCGGTCCCGCCGCCGCGCAGCAGGCCCCGCAGGTCGGTCTCGCCCCGGGAGAACAGGCAGGTGCGGATCTGGCCGTCCGCGGTGAGCCGGGTCCGGTCGCAGTCGCCGCAGAACGGCCGGGTCACCGAGGCGATGATGCCGACGGTGGCCGGGCCCCCGTCGACCTGGAACAGTTCGGCCGGGGCGCCCTCGCGGGCACCGGCGTCCGGGGTCAGCGTGAACCGGGCCGACAGCCGGTCCAGGATCTCGTCGGCGGTCACCATCCGCTCCCGGGACCAGATGTGGCCGGCGTCCAGCGGCATTTGCTCGATGAACCGCAAGTGATAGCCGTGGTCGAGGCTGAACTGCAGCAGGTCCGGCGCCTCGTGCTCGTTGACCCCGCGCAGCAGCACGGAATTGATCTTGACCGGCTGCAGGCCGGCGGCGGCCGCGGCGGACAGCGCGGCCAGCACGTCGTCCAGCCGGCGCCGCCGGGTGAGCCGCTCGAAGGTGTCCGCGTCCAGGGAGTCGAGGGAGATGTTGATCCGGTCCAGGCCGGCCGAGACGAACTCCTGTGCGCGGCGGTGCAGGCCGATGCCGTTGGTGGTCAACGAGATCTCCGGGCGTGGCCGCAGGTCGGCCACCCGGGCGATCAGCTGGGGCAGGCCCCGGCGCAGCAGCGGTTCGCCGCCGGTGAACCGGATCTCCTCGATGCCCAGATGTTCCACCGCCAGGGCGATTACCCGGACCAGTTCGTCGTCGGAGAGCAACTCGTCGGCCGGCTGCCAGTTCAGGCCCTCGGCCGGCATGCAGTAGGTGCAGCGCAGGTTGCACCGGTCGGTCAACGAGACGCGCAGGTCCCGGGCCCGCCGGCCGTGCCGGTCGATCAGCAGGGGGGACTGGCCGCGGCGACTGGTGTCGGGGACGGCCGGGATGGCACCCCCGATACGGGGCAGGCCCAGGGCGATCGCGGTCACCTGGCCAATGTAGCCGCGGCGGGTCGGCGCAGGCCAATGAGGAAGTCGGCCGGATCAGTCATAGTGGAGAGGGGGTGCAAGGAGGAACGCCATGCGTGAGGTGTTGGCCGATCTGCTGCGCTGGTGGTCCGCGGGTGAAACCGTCGGAATGGCCACCGTCACCGGCACCTTCCGCTCCGCCCCCCGCCCACCGGGCGCGGCCATGCTCGTCGGCCCGGACGGGACCGCGGTCGGCTCGGTCTCCGGTGGCTGCGTCGAGGGCGCCGTCTACGAGTTGGCCCAGTCGGTGGTCGCCTCCGGCGTCCCGGTGCCGCAGCGGTACGGGGTCTCCGACGACGACGCCTTCTCGGTCGGCCTGACCTGCGGCGGGATCATCGACGTGTTCGTCGAGCCGGTGTCGCGGACCGGCTTCCCGGACTTCGGTCCGCTGGCCGCCTCGATCCAGTCGGGCGAGCCGGTGGCCCTGGCCACGGTGACGGCCGGCCGGCCGGACCAGGTGGGGCGCCATCTGGTGGTCTGGACCACCGATGTGGCCGGCAGCCTGGGCAGTGCCCGCCTGGACGACGCGGTCGGCGACGACGCCCGGGGCCTGCTGGCCAGCGGCCGGACGGCCACCCTGACCTACGGGCCGGACGGCGAGCGGCGGGGCGAGGGACTGTCGGTCTTCGTCGCCTCCTTCGCGCCGGCGCCGCGGATGCTGGTCTTCGGGGCCATCGACTTCGCCGCCGCCGTCGCCCGGATCGGCTCGTTCCTGGGCTACCGGGTGACCGTCTGCGACGCCCGGCCGGTGTTCGCCACCGCCCGCCGGTTCCCGGACGCCGACGAGGTGATCGTGGACTGGCCGCACCGGTACCTGCGGGCCCAGGTCGAGGCCGGGGCGCTGGACGGGCGGACGGTGATCTGCGTGCTCACCCATGACCCGAAGTTCGACGTGCCGGTGCTGGTCGACGCGCTGCGGCTGCCGGTCGCCTACGTGGGGGCGATGGGGTCGCGGGCCACCCATGACGACCGGCTGGCCCGGCTGCGCGAGGCCGGTCTGACCGGCGCCGAGCTGGACCGGCTGGCCTCGCCGATCGGGCTGGATCTGGGCGCGCGGACCCCGGAGGAGACGGCCGTCTCGATCGCCGCCGAGATCGTCGCCCGGCGCTGGGACGGCGCCGGGCGCCCGCTGTCGCACACCGACGGGGCCATCCACCACACCCATCCGGTCGCCGACCGGGTCAGCGCGTCGAACCCAGCATCCGGCTGACGCCCCGCCCGGCCAGTTGCACCGCCGGCACCAGCCGGATCAACTCCCGCCGGGTGCTGGCGGTGACCAGGCCCAGGGCCGCCACCACCCGCCCGTCCCGGTCGAACACCGGCACGGCCAGCGAGCTGGAGCCCGCCGTCATCTCCTCGTGGGTGGTGGCGTACCCGCGTTCGCGGATCTGCTGGAGCTGGCGCTGCAGCCGCCCGGGCTCGACGACGGTCAACGGGGTCAGCCGCGGCAGGCTGCGCAGGGTGCGCTCGCGCAGCCCGTCGTCGCCGTGGGCCAGCAGCACCTTGCCCACGCCGGTGGCGTGCAGGGGCAGCCGGGCGCCCGGCCGGCTGACCACCGGCACCGCCCGCCGGCCGGAGATGCGGTCGATGTACAGGGCCCGGTCGCCGTCCAGCACGGCGATGTGCACGTTCTCCCCGGTGGTCGCCGACAGGTCCTGCATGAACGGCAGGGCGATCGCTCGCAGCTCCCGGGACAGGGCGCTCAGCGATCCCAGAAGCCAGATCCGGCGCCCGATCTCGTACCGGCCGTCGGCGCCGCGGGTCAGCCCCTCCCAGGCCACCAGCTCGGCCACCAGGCGGTGCGTGGTGGACGGCGGCAGCTCGGCGGCGGTGGCGATCTCGGACAGCGTCCGCCGGGTGTGGCCGGGGTCGAAGGTGCCCAGAACGGCCAGCGCCTTCGCGGTCACGCTGCGCGAGACGGTCCCGTTCATGACCGCCAGCATGGCGTCCCGCCCGTCCGGCCGTCCGGCCCTTCCGGTCCGTGGAAGTGCCGGCCCCGGCGCCGGCCGGATCTAGGACGCTCCTGAATTATCCGTATGTCGGCCCCTGTTGATCTTGTGGGTTCGGGATGATCTTGGTGTGCAGGGTCGGTCGCGGGATCAGCGTGAGTTGTTGGATGCCGAGTCGGTAGTCGGTGGGCTGCTCAAGCCGGGCAGCGTGTTCGCGTTTCTGGCCGCGCACCGTCGGGAGGTGTTCCCGGACGGCATGTTCGCGGATCTGTTTCCGTCGGGTCGGGGCCGCCCGTCAGTGCCGGCCGACGTGATGGCGTCGGTGATTGTGCTGCAGGCTCTGCACGGCCTGTCCGACGCGGACACGGTGGACTCGGTGACGTTCGATCTGCGGTGGAAGGCAGCGTGCGGGTTACCGGTGACCGCTGCGGCGTTCCATGCCACGACATTGACGTACTGGCGGCGTCGGCTGGCCGCTTCGCAGTCGCCGAACCGGATCTTCGACGCGGTCCGCCAGGTCGTGGACCAGACCGGGGTGCTGGCTGGAAAGAGCAGGCGAGCGTTGGATTCCACGATCCTGGACGACGCGGTCGCCACCCAGGACACGGTCACCCAGTTGATCGCGGCGATCCGCCGGGTCCGCCGCGAGGTACCCGGCGCCGCCGAGGTCGTCGGCGAGCACTGCTCGGCTCACGACTATGACGACCCGGGCAAACCGGCGATCGCCTGGAACGATCAGCAGGCCCGCGAGGCCCTTGTCGATGCGCTGGTCACCGACGCGCATCGGGTGCTGGGACACCTGCCCGACCAGGAGCTCGGACCGAAGGCGGCGGACGCGGTCGCCCTCTTGGCGTTGGTCGCCGGGCAGGACGTGGAACCGGTCGAGGGCTCGGACGGCACCGACGGACGGTGGCGGATCGCGCAGCGGGTCGCCCCGGACCGGGTGATCTCCACCGTGGACCCGGAGGCGCGGCACGCCCACAAGACCGTCCACCGGCGGCAGGACGGGTTCAAGGCACACATCGCGGTCGAACCCGACACCGGTCTGGTCACCGCCTGCGCGGTGACCATGGCCAGCGGACGCGGCAACAGCGACGCCGAGGTTGGACCCACCTTGCTGGCACAGGAGACCGAAAAGCTGCACGTGCTGGCCGATTCGGCGTACGGATCGGGATCCGCGCGGGCCGAACTGGACCATGCCGGGCACATCGCGTTGATCAAGCCGTTCCCGCTGCGGTCGGCCGTGCCGGGCGGGTTCACCCTGGACGACTTCACCGTCGACCCCGAGGCCAGGACGGCCACCTGCCCGAACGGGGTGACCCGGTCGATCACCGCGCAATGGTCCGTCACCTTCGGAGCGGCTTGCCGCGGCTGCCCGCTCCGGGCCCAATGCACGACCAGCGACGCCGGTCGATCGCTGAAGCTGACCGAGTACGAAAGCCTGCTCAGGGCGGCCCGTCGACAAGCGGAAACCGAGGACTTCCAACAGGTCTACCGACGGCACCGGCCGATGGTCGAACGATCGATCTCCTGGCTGGTCCGCGGCAACCGCAAAGTCCGCTACCGCGGCGTCGCCAAGAACGACCACTGGTGGCACCACCGCGCCGCTGCGATCAACCTCAGGCGAATGCTCACCCTCGGGCTGACGCGGGTGAGCGGGACGTGGACCATTGCACCGGCCTGACCGGCCGGCACGAGACCTCACCGGGCCGTGAGCAACGGCCCGTCCCTCCGATCAGTCAGGAGAATCATCCAGGGCCGGGCGACGACTCAGGACCACGCCTGACAGCCCGATCACGCGCGAACGCTCCCACTGTCCCAAAGCGAACTCCCGAACCCACAAGTGACCGTTATTCAGGAGCGTCCTAGACGCCCTCGCGCACCGCGATTCGCCCGTCGGCCGCCGCCTGCCGCAGCGCGGCGTGATCGACCACGCTGCGATCGGCGTAGGCCAGCGCGAAGTCGGCGATCGCCTCGTCGAACGTCGCCGCGGAGCCGAGGTAGCCGGCGATGGCCACCCGGTCCCCGGACCGCGCGTGCGCCCGGGCCAGCGTCTGCCCGCAGACCCGGGCGTAGAACGCCATCGCCCGGGGCCGCAGCCGGTCGACGTCCACCGATCCCTTGCCGTCGCGCAGCTGACGGACGTAGTAGTCGCGGCGGGCGCCGTCGATCCCGGTCGCCCGGACCGCGCCGAGGAAGATGTCGCTGGTCATCTGCAGCAGCCGCTGACCGTGCACCACCCGATTGCCCTCGTCGGCCGGCCGCGGGGTCGGGGCGGGCCGCTGGTCGGCCAGCACCGAGGGCTGGGCCTCCTTGGCCTGCAGGATCAGCGGGTCCTGCGCGTCGCTGCCGTCCAACAGCACCACGTAGGCGCGGGTCCCGACGCTGCCCACGCCGACCAGCTTGAAGCCCAGCTGCACCACGGTGAACTGATCGAACAGGTACCGGCGGTCGCTTTGCAGCCCGCGTCGGTAGGCGCGCACCAGCCGGCCGACCAGGTCGTAGGCGTCGTCGACGTTCTGACCCCAGGCCGGCAGCAGCTCCTCGGCGGGCACGATCAGCGGGGGATCGTTGCGGAACTGGACCTGCCCTTCCACCGTCGTGCACAGCTTGCGCAGGGCGTGATTGCTGTCGTGGAAGCGTGCTCTGGCCACGTCCGAACCCAGCTGCTCGGCGGCGACATCACCGGCCTCGGAACGGATGTCGGTGAGCATGCCGTCGACGTCCTGGTGCGCGTACCAGACCGCCAGGGTGCCCAACCCGGCCAGCCGATTCATCTCGGTGCGGTAGCCGGCCGCCGCGGCGAGCGCCGCGGTGCGGGCCTTCTTCGGGGCGAAGCCGTTGACCAGGGTGGCGATCGCGACACTGGCCGCGAGCCGTTTGACGTCCCATTCGAACGGTCCCGGATGGGTCTCGTCGAAATCGTTGATGTCGAAGGCCTGCTGGCGTTCCGGAGTGGCGTAGAAGCCGAAATTGCTCAGGTGGGCATCGCCGCACAGCTGCACTCGCAGCCCCGAGTCGGGACCGGCGCCCAGGTCGACGGCCATCAGCCGGGCCGCGCCGCGCAGGAAGGTCAGCGGGCTGGCCAGCATGCGCCCGTACCGGATGGGGATCAGCCGCTGAACCCGGGTGGCCGCCTGCTCCTCCAGCAGCGCGACCGGGTCCCGGTCACCGGGACCCAGGTCGGCGTGGTCGGCCAACGGCATGATCGTCCGGGCGGCCCGGCCGGCGGCCTGCCGCTGCTCGGTGGTCGATCGCTGCGACCGGGCGCCGCGGGCGAACTCGGCCGGCCGGGGCGCGGCGGGGACGACCCGGCCCGGCAGCGACATCGGTGGCACCCGGCCAGTGTGCCGCTGGTTCGCGGTACTAGCCAGGGCCCGACCGGGGCGGGGAACCAACGACCGGCCGGGAAACGACGATGGACCGGCCGACCGGGCGCGGGCCACGGTCGCCGGTCCATCGGCGAAACGGTCGATCGGGTCGGTTCAGGCGGTGGTGCTGGGCACCCCGGCCTCGCCCAGTTCGTGGGCGAGTTCCTTCTCGTCCTCCTCGGACAGCGAGGTCTTGAGCAGCTTGCCGCCGTACTTGCTCATCCGGTCGGCGAACTTGTCGTCGGTGATCTTCGAGGCCATGATCACCACCGCCGCGTTGCCCGGCTCGAGCAACGAGTTGACCTGCGAGCGGAACTCGTCGTTGATGCCGGACTTGCCGAGCTTGCCGAACAGGGCGCCCATCAGGCCGCCGAGGGCGAGGCCGAAGAACGGGACGAAGAACAGCAGGCCGATCAGCATGCCCCACAGCGCGCCGGAGGCGGCGCTCATGCCGACGATCTTCTGCGGGGTCTCGACGTGGCTCTTGCCTTCGGCGTCCACGTTGACGATGGCGAGTCCCTGCAGTTCGACGACGAAGTCGCCCTGCATCGACAGGACCTCGTTGTAGGCCTCGGTGGCCTGGTCGTGGTTGTCGTAACCGATGACGATCAGCTCGGACATGGTCTCCTCCTGGAGCGGTCGACAAACAGGGACCGGTGCCGAGGAACGACCGTGCATCGAGCGAGTGACGGGCGAGCACGACCCGACCTCGGCGTCGGGAGCGGACGGAGCCGAAATCCGGCTCACGCGGCCGTTCGATCTAAGCACAGCCCGCTCGGGGGCTCCTCATGCCAGCAGGGTGACATCACCGTCCGCGTCGAGTTGATTGCAGAACGTAAGAGTGGTCTACTCTCTGTAGTCACGGCGTTCACGTGAACAGTCGGGCTGTTCGGGTGCCGTTCGGTGGTGCTGAGGGGGCCAAATGAGCAATGTTGCAACGGTCGGACCGCGCTGGCGGCCGGTCGACCGGGCTCTGCTCTGGGACGAGTCGGGGCTGGCCAAATCGATCGCCCAGATTGTCGCCAAGTCGGTCCCCGGGGCCTGCCTCGACCTGGCCGAGGACGCCGATGACCTGCTGGAACTGTTCGTCGCCCGGGCGCCGGACATCGTTTTCGTGGCCGTGCGCAACCCGGCCGGTCCGGCGATCGCGGTCATCGAACGGCTGCACCGCGTCTGCCCGTCCGCCCGGGTCGTGGCCGTCGGAACGCGGATGGATCCGGCCGCGTTGAGCGCCGCGATCGCCGCGGGGGCCCGTGGTTTCGTCATCCTCGAGCAGAACGGCGACACCGCGCTCAACGGCTCGTCCCGCAGCCGGCGCACCGGGTGGGACGGGCGCCCGATCGAGCATCGACCGTCCCTGGCGGTGACCGACCGTGAATTGCAGATCCTGCGTGGAATGACCGACGGGTTCTCCAATCTCGAGATCGCCAAGCAGCTGTTCGTCTCCGAGGACACGGTCAAGACGCATGCTCGCCGGCTGTTCCGCAAGCTCGGGGCCAACGACCGCGCGCACGCGGTGGCCCTGGGGATGCGGTTCGAACTCGTCGCCTGACCGGCCGGTGCCCGCCGCGGGGACCGGCGGCTCATCCTGATCGGACGATGCCCGGACCGGTCACCTTCGGTGAGATCTGGGGACCCACCGGTGTCCGCCGGTGCGTGGGTGATCAACGAAGGAGCAGGGAATGGATATCGGACCGGTCGACGTGCTGGAAGTCGCCTTCCCCGGGAACGAGTTCAACGGCGCGATCCTGCCGGCCCTGGAGCAGCTCATCTCCTCCGGCACCATTCGGGTGCTGGACCTGCTGTTCGCCTACCGCACCGCCGACGGTGAGGTCGGGTCGCTGGAGCTGGCCGGGATCACCGAGAAGTACGGCCCCCTGTTCACCAGCATCGACGGCGACGTGCCCGGCGGCCTGCTGGACGCCGAGGACGTCGCCGAGCTCACCGACGTGCTCGAGCCGAATTCCTCCATCGCCGTGATCTGCTGGGAGAACACCTGGGCGGCGCCGTTTGTCAGTGCCCTCGAGGGTTCCGGTGCGGTCGTGCTGGACCAGGCGCGGGTGCCCCGCGAGGCCGTGCTGGCCGCGCTGTCCGGCGCCGAGAGCTGAGGGCCCGGCCATGGGATTGCTCGGGATGATGGCCCGGACCGCGGTGGTGGCCGGGACGGCGACCGCGGTGTCCAACCGGGTGTCGCGCCGCCAGGTGAACCGCTGGAACCAGAAGGCGGAGGCGCAGGAGTACGAGCAGCAGCAGCAGAGCGCGCCGGAGCAGCAGCCCCAGTACCAGGACCCGCAGTACCAGCAGCCGCCCCAGTACCAGCAGCCCCAATACCAGCAACCCCAGTACCAGCAGCCGGCTCCGCCGGCCGCGGCCCCGGCCGGCGGGTCGAACATCGCCGACGAGATCCAGCGGCTGGCCAGCCTCAAGGAGCAGGGCATCCTGTCCGACGACGAATTTGCCGCGGCCAAGGCGAAGTTGCTGGGCATCTGAATGACACGATGAGGGCATGCCCGCACGCGAGGACGTCACCCTGGTCGCGCGGGCGGCGATGGGGGCCACCTACTGCGTGTGGTCGGCCCACCATGCCTCCACCCTCGGGTTGCTCAGGCAGGTGGTGGCCATGCGGGGCGGGGCGGCCCCGGTCACGGCCGGGCCGGCCACCGAGCTGCTGGCCGCCACCCGACGCAAGCTGATCGCCGGCCGATCGGGCGTGCCCAGCGTGGGCGCCGACGAGGCCGACCGGCTCCGGTCGGTCGGTGAGGAGCAGTTGCGCGGCGTGCTGCCCCTGCTCGACCGGTTGCCCGCGGACCAGGCCGAGCAGGTTCGGGCCTGGCTGGTCGACGTGGCCATCGGCGTGGCCAAGCGGCCCCGGACCGGGATACGGACGAGGTCATCACCCTGGCCGAGGCGGCGGCGATCGAGCAGGTGGCCCAGATCCTGACCGGGCGCGCCGGCTGAGATCACCCACCGCCCCGCACCAGCAGGTACGAGACCACCAGCAGCGCGACCAGCGACACCCAGAACTGGATCGTCAGGATCGTGCCCACCCAGGGCAGCACGTACCCGGTGCGGCCGAGCCGCACGATGGCCTGGGTGCGCACCGGCGAGGTCCAGCGCATCGACCGGTAGGCACGGACCAGGTGCAGCCGGTCCTGCCAGACCCGCAGCGGCCGTTTGACGATGTCCGGGCCGATGACCGATCCGGTGACCTGCCGGCTCAGCGGGTAGGCCAACGCCAAGGCCAGCAGGCCGCCACCGAACCGCAGCAGCACCGCGACGGCGGCCGGCGCGAACGGCGAAAGCAGCGCGCGAAAAGCCTGCATCGGCGTGGCGATCGCGGGCAACGACTCGAGGTGGTTGCCGACCGTGAGCAGCCCGTTCATCACGCCGAGCACGAACAGGACCGGGGCCGCTCCCCGCACCAGCCCGACCACGATCAGCGCGGCCGGGTCGAAACGACCCGGCCGCAGCGCGCTGTCGGGCGTGAACGACCCCCAGGGCGCCGTCATCAGGCGGTCAGACCAGCGCCGGGACGACCTCGGACTCGAACAGCTCCAGACTCGAGGTGTCGTCGGCCAGCTCGGGGAAATAGGTGATGGCGTAGGTCATGCCGGCCTTGTTCAGGGCCGAGAGGTTGGCCACGATCTGTTCCGGCGTGCCCACCCCGGGCATGCCGCGGAACGCACCGAGTTGCGCGGCCGCCTTCTGCTCGCCCATCAGCGCGGTATAGCGCTCCTGCAACCGATCGAGCTTGTCGGCCACCTCACGCTCGTCGCGGCCGATGATCACGTTGTAGTTGGCCGAGCGGGTGATCTCGTCGTAGTCGCGGCCCAGCCGGCGGCAGTGCTCGGCCAGGACCTGCGACTTGTGCGCGAAGCCCTCGGGGGTGCCGTCGAAATTGGTGTACTGCGCGTACTGGGCCGCGATCCGTAGGGTCACCTGCTCGCCGCCGCCGGCGATCCACAGCGGGATCCCGCCCTCCTGCAGGGGAAGGGGCCGCACGATGGCCCCGTCCACCTGGTAGATCCGGCCGTCGAGCGTGGCCACCCCGTCCCGCCAGGCCTGCCGCATGATCTGCACGCCCTCGTCCAGGGCCCGCAGCCGCTCCCGGGCCGGCGGGAAGCCGTAGCCGTAGGCCCGCCATTCGTGCTCGTACCAGCCGCCGCCGATGCCCATCTCGACCCGGCCACCGGAGACAATGTCCACCGTGGCCGCCACCTTGGCCAGGTACGCCGGGTTCCGGTACGACATGCAGGTGCACATCTGACCCAGCCGGATCCGCGATGTGCTGGCCGCGAACGCCGCCATCAGCGTCCACGCCTCGTGCGTGGGCTCCTGCGACGGGATGGGCGTGGTGTGGAAGTGGTCGTAGACCCAGAGCGACTCCCAGGGACCGGCTTCGGCCCGTTGGGCCAGGCGGGACATGACCGCCCACTGCTCGGCCGGCTCGATGCCGACCAGATCGAAACGCCAGCCCTGGGGGATGAAGACTCCGAACCGCATCGTCATGCGGTCAAGGTACGGCGTCGGCTCCGCGGGGGCAGTTCGAGGCCCGTCGGGACCGGTCGAGATCAAGGATGACGCCAACGTCCCGTCAGATCAGGACCTTCGGCCCGGGTGCTGTGCCCGACCGATGACGACCATTGGAGATGTCCGAGACCGCGTCGGGATCGGCAGTCACAAGGAGATGACCATCATGGCCGCTGGCACCACTGGCCACGCCCCGGTCCTGGGAACCGAGGCCACGCCCGTCACCATCACCTCAGGCGGCGCCATCGCGATCGCGCTGCTGCGTCTGTCCATCGGGTTCGTGTTCCTGTGGGCTTTCCTGGACAAGCTCTTCGGGTTGGGCTACGCCACCCCGGGTGCTCGGGCCTGGATCAACGGTGGCTCTCCGACCAAGGGCTTCCTGTCCAATGTCGACATCGGTCCGTTCCAGTCCGCGTACAACTCGATCGCGGGCACCTGGTGGGCGGACACGCTGTTCATGCTGGGACTGCTGGGTGTCGGCCTGGCCGTCATGTTGGGCGTGTTCATGAACATCTCGGCGGTCGCCGGGTCCCTGATGATGCTCCTGATGTGGGCGGCCGAATGGCCGTTCGCTCAGTTCACCTCGTCGGGTGAGGCCAGCGGTTCGACGAACCCGTTCATGGACTATCACTTGATCTACGCGCTGGTGCTGATCGTGCTGGCAGTCATCGGAGCCGGACGCTACTTCGGGATCGCGCCGTGGTGGGCACGCGTGACCGGTGGCCAGGCTTGGCTGCGCTGAGCACTTGATCGCGGACAAACCCGCGTAGATCAACCGGACTCCCGCCGCCCCTCCTCGTGGGGGCGGCGGGAGTCCGTCATGTCCGTACGGTAGGACGGGACGAGCGAGACGATGACAGGGGACAACGTGACAGGGGACTACGCCGTGGGCACGCCCGCACCCGCGCCCAGCGGGGGGAAGATCACCGTCTACCTGCTCGACGACCACGAGATCGTCCGGCTGGGTCTGAAGGACCTGCTGGAAAGCGACGGCGACATCGAGGTCATCGGCGAATCGGGCTCGGTCTCCCACGCGTTGGCGCAGATCCCGGCGCTGCGGCCGCAGGTCGCCGTGCTGGACGGCCGGCTGCCCGACGGGTCCGGGATCGACGTGTGCCGGGAAGTGCGCTCGCGCAACCCCGAGATCCGCGCCCTGATCCTGACCTCCTTCGACGACGACGAGGCCCTGTTCGCCGCCATCATGGCCGGCGCCGCCGGCTACGTGCTCAAACAGATCCGCGGCAGCGACCTGGTGGACTCGGTGCGCCGGGTCGCCGCCGGGCAGTCCCTGCTCGACCCGGCGGTCACCGCTCGGGTGCTGGAGCGGGTGCGCAAGGGTCCGGAGCTGGACCCGGCCCTGGCTCCGCTGACCGAGCAGGAACGACGGGTGCTGGCCCTGATCGGCGAGGGGATGACCAACCGGCAGATCGCCGAGGCCATGTTCCTGGCCGAGAAGACGGTCAAGAACTACGTCTCCAGCCTGCTGGCCAAGCTCGGTCTGCAGCGGCGCACCCAGGCCGCGCTGTTCGCGGCCAAGCACCACCTGCCCGACTAGGCCCATCTGATCAGGACCGGCCCTCGGCCGCGCGTCAGCGCAGCGGGACCCGCCAGACCACCCTCGTTCCGCCGGTCTCGCCCCGCCCCAGCGTGCAGGTGCCGCCCAATGCGTCCGCCCGGGCCAGCATGTTGGGCAGGCCGTTGCCGGCCAGGGTGCCGTCGAGTGCGGCCTCGAGGCCGCGGCCGTCGTCCTCCACGACCAGCTCGACGCTGGGCTCCGGCGCGTTGTCCACCGACAGCGTCACGGTGGCGCTGCTGGCCCGGGCGTGCCGGCCGACGTTGGACAACGCCTCCCGCAGCACGGCCAGCAGGTGGGTGCGCACCTGCTCGGGGACCGCGCTGTTGAGCGGCCCGTTCAGGGTGACCGACGGCCGGAAGCCCAACGAGGGCAGCATGTCGCCGACGGCGATCTGCACGTCGTCGTACAGGTCGTCCGGGCGATCCGGGTTGGCCAGCTCGAAGATGGTCCGACGGATGTCCTTGATGGTCTGGTCCAGCTGGTCCACGGCCGCGTCGACCCGGTCCGCGATCCGTCCCGGGCCGGCGATCCGGGCGGTGTTCTCCAGGGTCAGGCCGACCGCGAAGAGCCGCTGGATGACCAGGTCGTGCAGGTCGCGGCCGATCCGGTCGCGGTCCTCGAACACGGCCAGCCGGGCCCGGTCGTCCTGGGCCACCGCGACTTCCAGGATCAGGGCCATCTGGTCGGCGAAGGCCTGGGCCGATTCGATCGTGGAGTCGTGCACCCGGTCGATCCGCTCGGGCGACCAGTGCAGCCAGAGCACCCCGTTGATCCGGCTGGTGCTGCCGAAGCGAACCATCAGGTCCCCGGTGCGCCGCGGCGGCACCGGTTCCCCGGTGCGCCAGACCTGCTCGGCGCGCGGATCGGCCAACGGGTCCTCGATCGGGGCGCCGGCGGTGGCCGCCACCCGCAGGCCGCCGTCCTGGGCGCCGGGGGCGATGACGCCGTGGGCGTCCAGCAACATCACCGCGCCGTCCGCCTCTCCGGCCGACAGGGCCAGCCGGGTTGCCACATCGGTCGATCGGCGGTCCTGGTTGCCCAGCACAATGCGGCTGACCTCGGCGGCGGCCTCCAACCAGCGCCGCCGGCGGGACAGCCGCTCGTAGAGCCGGGCGTTCTCGATGATCACTCCGGCGGCCGCGGCGAAGGCGACCACCAGCTCGGTGTCGTCGTCGGTGAAGGGACCGCCACCGGCCCGCTCGGTCAGGTACAGGTTGCCGAAGACCCGGTTGCCGATCCGGATCGGGGCGCCCAGGAAGGTCGTCATCGCGGGATGGTTGGCCGGGAAACCGGAGGACAGCGGGTGGCTGGCCAGGTCGTCGATCCGCACCGGCTCGGGGTTGTCGATCAGCAGGCCCAGCACGCCGTGCCCGACCGGCGGGTCGCCGATCAGGGCCCGTTCGGTCGGGCTGATGCCGTGGGTGACGAATTCGCGCAACAGCGGCGCCCCGGTCGACTCCTCCAGCACCCCCAGGGCGCCGTACCGGGCCCGGGCCAGTTCGGCGGCGGCGTCGATGATGCGCTGCAGGGTCACGTCCAGGTCGAGGTCGGCGGCGATGGCGCCGACCGTCTCCAAGACGGCGCGCAGCGACGGTGTGACGTCCGGGTCGGCCTGCGTCATCGAGCCCCTCTCACCGATGGTCGCGCCGGCTCGGTCGGTCCGTCAGGTGCGCCCAGTTGTGTGCAAAGCCCCGTCGCACGCAATCATGGAGCGCGTGACTGACACCCAGATTCCCACGGACTGGTCCTACTTGATGGATATGGACGGCGTCCTGGTCCACGAGGAGCATGCGATCCCCGGGGCCGACGCCTTCATCTCGGAGCTGACCGAGCGCAACGCCAACTTCATCGTCGTCACCAACAACCCCATCTACACCCGGCGCGACCTGCGGGCCCGGCTGCTGGCCAGCGGCCTGAACATCCCCGAGGAGCGGATCTGGACCTCGGCCCTGGCCACCGCCCAGTTCCTGCACAATCAGCGGCCCGGCGGCAGCGCGTTCGTCATCGGCGAGGTCGGGCTGACCACCGCGATGCACGAGGCCGGCTACGTGCTCACCGACCGCAGCCCGGACTACGTGGTGCTGGGGGAGACCCGGACCTACTCGTTCGAGGCGATCACCACCGCGATCCGGCTGATCCTGGGCGGCTCCCGGTTCGTGTCCACCAACCCTGATCCGACCGGCCCGAGCCGGGCCGGCGTGCTGCCGGCGGCCGGGGCGGTGGCCGCGCTGATCGAGAAGGCGACCGGCCGGACGCCGTACTTCGTCGGCAAGCCGAACCCGCTGATGATGCGCTCGGCGATGCGCGCGATCGGCGCCCACTCCGAGAGCACCCTGATGATCGGCGACCGGATGGACACGGACGTGATCGCCGGCCTGGAGTCGGGCATGCCGACGGTGCTGGTGATGACCGGCATCTCGACCATGGAGACCGTCGCCGAGTACCCGTTCCGGCCGACCCTGATCCTGAACTCGGTGGCCGACCTGATCGGGCACACCGAGGATCCGTTCCGGGTGATCTCCCCGGTCTGGTAGGGGTCAGCGGGGCCGCGTCGGCCCTGTCGGGCGTCCAGCGGTCGGGTGTCCGGCGGTCGGGTGTGCAGAAACGGTCCCTATCGGCGCGGATAAGGGCGGTTGCTGCACACTCGATCGGGCGCGGGCCCGCCGGCGCAGGTAGGCCAGGGTGGCCAGGGCCAGCAGGTAGCCGATCAGCGCGCCGGTCGTGTTGGCCACGACGTCGCGCACCGTCGCGTAGCGCGCCGGCAGGGCCACGAGCTGGATGGTCTCGATGGCGGCCGAGGCCAGCGCCGCGGCCGGGACGACGAGCCAGCGGTGCCGGGCCAGGGCCAGGGCGCCGCACAGCCCGAGTGGGACGAACATCACGATGTTGGAGGCGAACTCGATCTTGCCGAAGGAGATCCAGCGGGGCAGGCCGTGCGCGTGCGCCCGCTGCAAGTACTCCCGCAGCCAGCTCTGACCGCCGGGCGCCGGGGGGCCGGGCCACATGGTGATGACCGCGATGATCAGGACGAACGCGACCAGCGCGGCGACACAGGCCAGGCGCAGCCGCCGCAACGACGGCTCGGCGGGCGCGGGCCGTCGGGGCATCGGTTCATCGTAACGACGGCCTCGACGCGCCCGACCGTCATCTGACCCCGCGTAACATCTGTATCACCGTCCGGCCTCAGGGTGCACCGAGCGCCCGTGATCGGACGATGGGGCCTTTACCCTCATCCGGTGAGCCAGGCCGACCGACGACAGCACCGACACCACGCAGACCTTCCCGGGGTCGCGGTGCACGGGCGGCCGGCATGAGCTTCACCGTCGGTTTCGACCTGGACATGACGCTGATCGACCCGCGGCCGGGGATCGTCGAAGTGTTCGACGTGCTGGCCGCCGAGACCGGGATCCCGCTCGACGGACGTGCTTTCGTCACCCGCCTGGGCCCGCCGCTGCAGCAGGAGCTGGCCCGCTACCGCCTCGACAACGCGACGGTGGCCCACCTGGTGCGCCGCTACCGCGAATTGACCCCCGAGCTCGCCGTCCCCCGGACGGTGGCGCTGCCGGGGGCGATGGCCGCAGTCCGGGCGGTGGCCGAGCGGGGCGGCCGGTCCGTCGTCGTCACCGGCAAGTTCGCGGCCAACGCGGTCAGCCACCTGGACGCCCTGGGCATCGAGGTCGCCGCGGTGGTCGGCGACGTGTGGAGCACCGGCAAGGCGCCCGCGCTGCGGGAGCTGGGCGCCGAGGTGTACGTGGGCGATCACATCGGTGACGTGACCGCGGCCCGGGCGGCCGACGCGATGGCAGTGGCGGTGGCCACCGGGCCGAACAGTGCCGAGGACCTGGCCGCGTCCGGTGCGGACGTGGTGTTGCCCGACCTCTCCCGGTTCCCGGCCTGGCTGTCGTCCTACCTGGTGGCCACGGTGCACTAGGCCGGTCGGGTTCGATCCGAACCCCGGTCCGAGCGCGCGGGACCCGTCAGCCGCGGTGGCCGACCAGCCCGAGCAGGTTGCCCTCGGAGTCACGGATGAAGGCCTGCGATTCGACCTTCCACTGCCCGCCGAACACCGCGTCGTCGTCGGTGAAGATGTCGTGCGGCTCGGCGACGATCTCCACCCCGGCCTGGCGCAGGTGCGCGATCTGCCGGTCGAGCCCGTCCAGCCGCAGGTAGAGCAGGGCCGGCGGCGCGGACTCGTCCAGCAGCAGCCGGGTGCCGCCGAGGTCGACGAAGACCAACGGGCCGAACCGGGCGATCAGCGGCAGGCCGAGGGTCTCGGTGTAGAACGCGGTGGCCCGGTCGAGGTCGGCCACGTGCTGGGCGACCTGGACCACCATCGGCCCGGGGCCGGCGGTCACCGGGCCGCCGGTTCCGCCGCGGCCGCCGCGACCGGGCCGCGCCGGGGCCGGCGCGCCTGCCGGAACAGGCCGATCAGGGCGAGGCCGAAGCCGACCGGGGCGAGCATGGCGGCCAGGTTCAGCCACAGCGGCAGGTCGTGGGCGCCGGTGGCGAACAACCCGAAGACGACCGCGATGGCGATCAGCCCGAGCGCGAAGCAGCCGACGCCCAGGCGCACGAGCAGCGAGGACGTCCGGACCCCCGACGAAGATGGCATGGCACCCAGAATAGGGCCGCGGGTCCGTCCCGCACCCCGGCCGCGGTGTGTGGGACCGGGCACCCTGCGTGGGATCGGGCACCCTCGGCGCGCCGGTAAGCTGGCAGTTCGGTGCTTTTCTCAGGGGATGTGGCACCCGGGCGGTCTTCGCCCCCGATCAGGACAGGTGAGTTGGGTGCCGAGCGGCAAGATCAAGTGGTACGACGCCGACAAGGGTTTCGGTTTCATCGCGCAGGACGGCGGCGGGGACGACGTGCACGTGCGTTCGTCGGCGTTGCCGGCGGGAGTGGCGACCCTCAAGCCGGGGCAGAAGGTCGAGTTCGGGGTCGCCGACGGCCGTCGCGGCCCGCAGGCGCTGCAGGTCAAGGTGCTCCAGGCGCCGCCCTCGGTGGTGGCGGCGACCCGCCGGCCGGCCGAGGAGCTGCACGGCCTGGTCGACGACATGATCAAGCTCCTGGAGTCCAAGGCGCTGCCCGACCTGCGTCGCGGCCGGTACCCGGACCGGGCGCTGGGTGGCCGGATCGCCCAGGTCCTGCGGGCCGTGGCCAACGACTTCGACGCCTGACCGATCTCATTCCGGGTTGAGCCGGGGGTCCCCGTCGGGACCCTCGGCTCACTCGTTCGTGCCGGCGGCCGGCGCGGCCGGATCGACCCGCAATGACCAGCCCTGGGTCGAGGCGTACTCGACCCCCCCGGCGGTGCCCGGGGTCAGCTCGAATCCGCTGCGGACCTCGACGTAGACGAACTGGTCGGTCTCGTTGAACGGGTGCAGGGTGTACGCCAGCCGGCCGTCGCTGAAGATCTCGCTGCGCCCGGTCTGCAACTCGCCGGCCTCGTTGATGTAGCCGAAGTAGACCGTCCACGGCTGGTCGGCGACCGCCGAGGGCACGTTGATCTGCACCGGCTGGCCGGGCCGAAGGCTCAGCCGCGGGGCCTGGTCGGCCGGGGTCTCGGTGCAGTTGACCGTCTGGGCCGTGTAGTCCAGCGTGCACCAGCGGGTCGGTCCGGAGCTGACCGCGGCGCGGTTGCCGTAAAAGGTGACGTCCGGCAGCGGTGCGGTGCAGGCGGTCAGGGCCAGGGTGAGCCCGACCCCGCCCACCAGGACGAGCCAGCGGCGCGGGCGCCGTCCGGCGCGCTCGGTCTCGGTTCGCAGCGGTCGAAGGTCGGTCACGGATCCCTGGTCTTCCTCGGTGTGGACCCGGCGTCGCGGGGGGCCGGACGGGGCTGATCGGCGGTCGGGTGCGGGGCGCCATGACCGTAGGCGGTGGGCGGCTGCGACGTTGGACCGGGCTGGTTCGCCGGCGGGTTCGACGGTGACACCCAGCCGGGCGGCGGGTAGCCGGGGGACCC
The DNA here is from genome assembly GCF_000024365.1 of Nakamurella multipartita DSM 44233. NCBI lineage: Bacteria > Bacillati > Actinomycetota > Actinomycetes > Nakamurellales > Nakamurellaceae > Nakamurella > Nakamurella multipartita. The sequence goes on along the minus strand of NC_013235.1, from coordinate 5,268,419 downwards.
GTAGGGCGATGCGGGAGCCGGTCCCGGAGCGGCCGGGTATCCGGCCGGGCCCGCGGGCGCCGACCCGGCCGGCCGGGGACCGGTGGCCCACGGCGGCTGCCCGAAGGCGGGGGGCGGCGGGGACCACCGTGACGTCGCATCCTTCGGGGCCGGCATCGTCGCGGTGGTGTCGGCGGCGGTCTTGCGGGACTTGCCGCTGCGCTTGGGTGCCCGCAGCCACGGGAACAGGGAGCGGCCCTTGCGCAACAGCCAGCTCTGGGTCAGGCCGACGGCCAGGAACACGGTGACCACGGTGAAGCCGATCGTGTACACGCTGTCGTGGCCGAAGGTCCAGACCCCGCCCAGCAGCAGGCCCACCACCCCGCCGAACACCCAGGACAGCTGCAGGGCTGTCTCGCTCACCCCGAAAGCGGAGGCCCGGCTGGCCTCGGGCAGTTCGTGCTGGATGACCGAGTCCAGGCAGACCTTGGCCAACGAGGACGCGGTGGATCCGACCAGCCCGACGATGGCCGCGGTGGTCAGGCCCGGGATCAGCGCGGCGATCACCGTGGACAGCAGCACGGCGGCCAGCGAGCCGATGGAGACCAGGTCCGGTTTGCTCAGCGGCAGGCGCGCGCCGATGGCGTTGCCCAGGAATCCGCCGAGGCCGGCGGCGACGCCGACCACGCCCAGCAGCAGCAGCTGGGTGAACGCGCTCGCGTCGGCGTACTCGCTCTTGATCACGAACGCGATGAACAGGGCCAGAAAGCCCGTCTCCACCCGGATGCTGCCGTTGGCCCACAGCGTCGTCGTGATCGACAGCGGGAACGCGCGCCGGGTCCGCGCCCTGACCCCGTCGACCGGCACCTCGCCCGCGGTCGATTCCACCCAGGCCGGGATCCGCAGGCACAACCAGCCGCCGACCACGCTCAGGATCGCGGTGAAGATCAGCGCGCCGGTGCTGCCGAAGGCCCAGGACAGCGCGGCCGCCAGCGCACCGGCCACACCGCCGGCCAGCAGGCCAAACACGGTGAGCCGGGAGTTCGTCTTGACCAGCGTGATGTCCGGCGGCAGCACCCGGGGAGTGACCGCCGCCTTGAGCACCCCGAACGACTTGGACAGCACCAGCATGCCCAGCGCGCACGGGTAGAGGATCCAGGAGTCGAAGTTGACGGCCATCACGATGGCCAGCACCGCCCGGGCGAAGCTGGACGCGGCCAGGGCGATGCGCCGGCCGTGCTGCAGCCGGTCCAGGGCCGGGCCGATCAGCGGCGCGATCACCGCGAACGGGGCCACCGTGATCAACAGGTAGAGCAGCACCTTGCCGCTGGACTCGGCCTTGGCCGCGGCGAAGAACAGCGTGTTGGCCAGCGCGACCGCCAGGGCCGCGTCGACCGCGTAGTTGCCCATCACCGCGTAGGTCAGCGAGGTCAGGCCGGAGCGGTCGGCGCCGTCCGCGGTGGCCGCGCGTTGGAAGATCTGCACGCCCTTGGTGGTCAGTTCCCGGCTGCGGAACGCCGCCACCCGGGTCACCGTCAGCTTCTTGGGCCCGCTGGGCCGCCGCCCGCGTCCGGCGCCGTCGGCCGGCATGGTGGCGTCGGCCGGCCCTGCGGTGTCCGGGGTCTTCGGCCCGCCCGGCGGCGTGAACGGACCTTGGTACGGCGGCAGGTGGCTGCCCCGGGGAGCCGGCCGGTACCGATCCGCCGGAGCCTGGCCGGCGACGGCGTCCCCGGTGCCCGCCGGTCCGGCCGGCGCGCCGGAGGGCCAACCGGCCGCCGGCGGACTCGGTGGTTGCTGCGGGGCGGGCTGGCTCGGGGCTGGACCGGGGGCCGGGTAGGGATACGGATAGGCCCCCGGATTGGGGTGCCGGGGCAGCTGGGTGGTCGGCTGCTCGCCGACCGCCCCGGGGGCCGCCGGGGGTACGTCCGGCCATGGATCCGGCGGGGAAGCGGGGGCTTCCCAGCGGGGATCGTGGTCGGAGGAGGGCACCCATTCATCCTGCCGCATTCCCCCGACACCACCGGTCCCGCCGGGCCCGGACCTGGCCCGGTCGTTCGTTCGGTATCCGGTACCGGTACGTGGTGCCGGTGCTGCCCTCGCTTGCGGCATCATGACCGGTGTGAGCTTTGTGGCTGTGGAAGAAGTGGCTGTTGGCGACAGCGCGACGGATGCCGGCGCCCCGGCCGGCGAATCGGGGGAGCCGAACGCTGTCGTGGTGCTGTCCGACGAGCTGATCGCGATGGCCCGCGCCGCCGCCGTCGAGGAGGCCGGCATCGAGGCCGCGGTCGGGGACTACCTCGGGGCCCGGGCCGAGGACGCCGTGGCCACCAGCGCGTCGTTCGCCACGACCGACCGCGGCTACCGCGGCTGGTACTGGCTGGTGACGATCGCGGTGGTCGAGGCCACCCATCCGACGATCAGCGAGGTCGTGCTGCTGCCGGGCGAGGGCGCGCTGCTGGCGCCGGCCTGGGTGCCCTGGGATCAGCGGGTTCGCGCGGGCGATCTGGGCGTCGGCGACCTGCTGCCGACCACGCCGGAGGACGACCGGCTGGTGCCCGGCTATCTCGACTCGGACGATCCGGCCGTGCGCGAGGTCGAGTACGAATTCGGCTTCGGGCGGGTCCGGGTGCTCGGCCGGCTCGGCCGCGACGACGCCGCCACACGGTGGCACGACGGGCCGTTCGGCCCGGGTGAGCCGATGGCCCAGCAGGCCCCGGCGGCCTGCGGTACCTGCGGCTTCTACATCCGCCTGGAGGGACTGCTCGGGCAGGCGTTCGGTGCCTGCACCAACGAGTTCTCGCCGGCCGACGGCCGGGTGGTCGATGCCGCCTACGGGTGCGGCGCCCACTCGGAGACCGTCGTCGATGCGCCGATGATCTCGGCGACCACGGCCGTGGTGATGGACGAGCTGACCCTGGAGGTGCACGCCCGGCCGGGCGTCGAGGAAGCGCCAGCGGCCCCGGAGGCGACGACCGTCGAGCCGGCCGAGGACAGCACCGCCGAGGGCAGCACCGCCGAGGACAGCACCGCCGAGGACAGCACCGTCGAGGGCAGCACCGTCGAGGTCACCGCCGAGGTTGTGACCGACGAGGTCGACGCCGGGACTGCCGTCGAGGAGTCGGCCGCAGTCGAGCTCGTCGAGGTCGTCGAGGCCGTCGAGACCGTCATCGCGGAGCCGGCCTTCGTCGAGACCGCCTCCGTGGAACCGGCCACCGCGGAGCCGGCCACAGAGGGGCCGGCCAGCGCGGAGACGGTCGAGTCTTCGGAGGTCACGGTGCACTCCGCGGACGCCGTCGTCCTCGAGCCGGCCGAACCGCCCGCCGCCGGTTCCTGACCAGCACCCGGTGACCCACCCCGATCCGACCGATCTCCCCGACCCGTTCGACACGGCCGGGCTGCGCCGGGTCGTGCTGGCCGGGTGGGCCGCGTCCGGCGCCCGCTTCCGGGAGGACGCGAACGCCGAGGATCTGCTGGCCGCCGGTGGGTACGCCGGCCGGGCGCTGGTCGAGCTGGCCGCCAACGGCGTCGACGCCGCCCGGGACGCCGACGTTCCGGCCCGGCTGCGGATCCGGCTGATCGACGGCGAGCTGCGGGTGGCCAATACCGGCGCCCCGCTGACCGCGGCGGGGGTGGCCGGGCTGGCGTCGCTGCGCGCGTCGGCCAAGCGGGACAGCGCCGGTTCGATCGGCTTCTTCGGGGTCGGCTTCACCGCGGTGCTCAGCTGGACGCAGGCGCCCCGGGTGATCTCCACGACCGGCGGGATCCGGTTCGATGCGGAGGCCACCCGGGACGCGGTCCGCGGACTGTCCGCCCACTTGGACGCCGAGCTGGAGCGACGCGGCGGGCACGTGCCCGTCCTGCGCCTGCCCTGGCCGGCCGACCCGGAGCAGGAACCGCCGCCCCCCGGATTCAGCACCGAGGTGCGACTGCCGCTGACCGGACCGGCCCGGGCCGAGGTCGGCGCCCTGCTGGCCGACCCGGACACCGCCCCGGATCTGCTGTGGGCGTTGCCCGACCTGAACGAGATCGATCTGCCCGACCGGGTCGTCACCCGGTCCGCCGGCCCCGACGGCACGGTCGTCATCGATGACGGCGGCCGCCGCACCGGCTACCGGGTGATCACCCGCTCCGGCGAGGTGCCGGCCGCGCTGCTGGCCGGCCGGCCGGTCGAACAGCGGGGCCGGACCCGCTGGTCGGTGCACTGGATCCGGCCGCTGGACGGACCGACCCCCGACCCGCTCGACGTGCTGTCCGGCACCGACGCCGGCGGGTCCTGCATCGGCGCGCCGACCCCGACCGACGAGCCGCTGTCGCTGCCGGCCCGGCTGGTCGCCACTCTGCCGGTCGACGACACCCGGCGCCGGCTGGCCCCCGGACCGCTGTGCGACTACCTGCTGGAACGGGCGGCCGACGCCTACCTCGACTTGGTCCAGGCCCAGGACCCGGCGCAGCGGTGGCGGCTGCTGCCGACCGCCGGTTTCCCGGCCGGCCCGGTGGACGCCGCCCTGCGCGCCGCGATCGTGCGCCGGGCCGAGGCCACGCCGCTGCTGCATACCGCGGCCGGTGACCTGGTCACCCCGGGCCAGGCGTGCGTCCTGCCCGGGGTGGACGCCGACGGGGCGGCCGCGATCGGGCAGGCCGTCCCCGGCCTGCTGCCGCCGTTGCCGCCGGCCGCGCTGGCCGGGCTCCGCCCGCTGGGCACGGCGACCCTGACCTGGTCCCAGGTCAGTGCGGCCCTGGCCGGTCTCGACCGGCCGCCGGCGTTCTGGCGGGAGATCTACCGGGCCGCGGCCGCGGCCGATCCCCGCCCCCGTCCCGACGACCTGGCCGATATCCCGGTCCCCCTGGTCGGGGGCCGGCGCGCCGTCGGCGCCCGCGGGTGCCTGGTGCTCACCGAGCTCTCGGACGGCGCCAGCGGCATCGGCGGCGACCTGGCCCGCCGGCTCGGGGAGGTGGTGCAGGACCTGCGGGTGGTGCACCCGGACGCCGCCCACCCGCTGCTGACCCGGCTGGGCGCCGCACCGGCCGGCCCGTCCGCGGTGCTGGCCGACCCGGCGCTGGCCGACCGGGTCGGCGAGCTCCGTCGGGAGCTGGAGGACGTCGACCCGGACCCCGACGAGGTGCGGTCGGTGGCCGGCGTCGTGCTGGATCTGCTGGCGGCCGGCGGCGAGCCCAGGGCCGCCCTGCTGGCCGATCTGGTGGTGACCGACGAGGACGGCAACCCCTGGCCGGCGACCGAGCTGCTGGTGCCCGGGGCCCCGTTCGCCGAGCTGCTCGAGCCCGACGTCGACCAGGTGGTCGTGGGGAACTGGTGGCTGGACCGGTACGGGCGGGATCTGCTGGTCCGGGCCGGTGTGCGGGACGGGATTCCGGTCGTCACGGTCACCGAGCCGGTGCCGGACGCGCTGGCCGACCGGTTGCCGGACCTGGACGAGTGGGCGCAGGCCGGTTCGACCGACGGCGCCTTCCGTGCGCTGGCCGATCTGGACCTGATCGACGAGGACCGGTGGCCACAGGCGCTGGCGCTGATCGCCGCCGACCGGCGGGCCCGGGAATGCCTGGCGCCCACCGCGGCCGGACCGTCCTACAGCGGCTGGTGGATCAGCCGTCATGCCCTGGTCGACGGCCGCCCGCCCGACCAGTGGCGGCTGGCCTCGGCCACCGACCTGGCCGGCCTGTACGACGCGGCGCCCGCCGGACTCGACGCCGGGCTGGCCCGCTGGATCGGCGTGCGCACCGAGCTGGCCACCGTCGCCGCGCAGGACCCCGATGACCTTCTGGAGCGGTTGGCCGACCCGGGCCGGACGATCGCCGCGGCCCAGGTGCCGGGCCTGACCGCAGCGGTGGTGGCGGCCCTGGGCGAGCGCGAGGTCGATCTGCCCGACGGGGTGCGCACGGTCACCGGCGCCGTCGTCGACGCGCAGCTGGCCAGTGTGCTGGACGAGCCGTGGTGGGTGCAGGTCGTCGACGCCGGCCGGCTGGTGCCTGGTGGCGCCCATCCGCAGGCTGTCGCCCGGGTCCTGGACCTGCCGCTGGTGTCCGCGCTGGGGCCCGGCACGGTTCGTACGTCCGGCCCGGCCCCGGCGGCGGCGCTCGGCCGCTGGGCCCGGGCCGCGCAGGCCGTCGGCCTGGACCCCGAGGCGGTCTCGCTGACGGTGGCCGACGCCGTCCGGGTGAGTGTGGCCGAGCACGAGGCGACGCCGGTGCGCTGGTGGGGCGAGGCCGGTCGCTACTTCAGCGACGGGTCCAGCGAGTCACTGGGCCGGGTGGCCGCCTGGGCCGCCGGCCGCTGGTCGTCCCGGGCGCTGGCGGTGGCCTCCGCGGCCCAGGACGGCGCCGCCCTGGCTGAGGCCGGAGCCGATTCCCCCGGTCGGCCGGGCTGATCATCTCGGCGAATTCGCGCCTGAGATGTCCGGTTCGGCGCCGAGTTGGTCAGCCTGGGTCGGCCGATCGGCTCAGAACTTCTCGTCCAGGGCCATCTGATTGGCCGACCGCTTGCCCAGCCGGGCCGCCCGCCGCTGCCAGCCGTAGACCGACAGGCCGAGCAGGCCGGTGAGGAAGCCGGCCAGACAGGTCCACAGCCAGATCATGGCGTCGTTGCTCTGCAGCTGCGGGATGAAGAACAGCAGCACCACGAAGGCGACCAGCCAGATGATCGTGCCGGGCACCGCGACGTGCCAGACCCCCGTCGTCACCGGCGGCAGCGCCGGCGGTTGGTAGGGGGCGGGGGCAGGCGCCGATCGTTCGGATGTCACCCGCCGAGCCTACGAGCGTCGGCCGGTACGCGAGGACGTCGACCTCGTAGATTTTGTCCGGAACGTCCCAGTTGGCCCCATCTGCGACCACGGTGGGTTACGCTGGCCGACGTGCCGGACGTCGATGCACTCGCCAGCGAGCTGCGCCTCGCCGTTCATCGGCTGACGCGCCGGCTGCGTCAGGAGGCACCCACCGAGGGTCTGACCCTGACCCAGTTGTCCGCCTTGAGCGTGATCTGGCGGGAGGGCCCGCTGACCGCGGGCGACCTGGCCGCCAAGGAGCAGGTCCGGCCACCGTCGATCACCCGGGTGCTGACCGGTCTGGAGGCGCTGGGCCTGATCCGGCGCACCGACAACCCCAAGGACGGACGGCAGGTGCTGGTCACCATCACCGACGAGGGCGACCGGCGGCTGCGCGAGCACATCCGGGCCCGCGAGCTGTGGTTGGTCCGCCAGCTGGCCGCGTTGGGCGAGGAGGATCGGCAGCTGCTGGCCCGGGCCAGCGGGCTGCTCGACCGGCTGGCCGCGCCCGTCGACGGCGTGGCCGACGACGAGAGCATCGACGAGACCGCGGATCAGGCCGAGGGTCAGCCCGTCGGCTGACCGGCGGGTCTCACATGTCCATGCCGCCGTTGACGCCCCACACCTGACCGGTGATGTAACCGGAGGTGTCGGCGGCCAGGAAGTGCACCACCCGGGCGATCTCCTCGGGCCGGGCGAAGCGGCGCATCGGGATCTTGTCCTTGATCGCGTCGATCACCTTCTGCGGCACCGTGCCGATCATCTCGGTCTCCACGTAGCCGGGGGTGATCGTGTTGACCGTGATGCCGATCGGGTTGCCCTCCAGCTTGCCGGACTTGTGCAGCATGAAGGCGGCCTCCCGGGCCAACGTCTTGGTCAGGCCGAACAGGCCGGACTTGGACGCGGCGTAGTTGGCCTGCCCGATGTTGCCGACCTCGCCGATGATCGAGGAGACGTTGATGATCCGGCCGGTACCCCGCTCGACCATGCCCTTGAGCGCTTCCTGGGACAGGAAGAAGGCCCCGGAGAGGTTGACCGCCAGCACCTTCTCCCAGTCCGAGTCGGTCAGGTTCAACACCGTCCTGTCGATGGTGATGCCGGCGTTGTTGATCAGGATGTCCAGCGAGCCGTGCTGCTCGACGACCTCCCGGACCACCCGCCGGCAGTCGTCACCGACGCCGATGTTGCCCTGGTGGATGGAACCGTTGACCCCCTCGGCCCGGATCTGGGCCAGGAACTCCTGGGCGTGCTCGGCGTCCCGGCCGTAGCCGGCGGCGACAGTGGCGCCCTGGTTGGCCAGGCTGCGGCTGATCGCCGCGCCGATGCCGCGGGTGCCGCCGGTCACCAGGGCGACCCGACCGGCCAGCTTGGATCCGAATCCGGCGGTACCGGCGGCCTGTGCGGAGGCGGTCATCGATGTCCATCCTTGGCGCGTGCGACCCGGGCAACGGTTGCGCCGATTCTGGCCCAGCGGCGTCCGCTCCGCTCAGTCACCGAATGTGACGTGCTCCGTCACGTCCGGGGGGCCGTCGGTGTACGAGCGCTCCCGGACGCGTTGCGGGAGGATGGGCGTCGGGTTTCCGGTGACCGGGAACTGCACCGACATGTTCGTCAGGTAGTAGTCAGCGGCAAAGGAGCGCGGCATGCAGCCGTTCGTCATCAATCGCCATGATCGGTTGGTCTTCCCGTCCAACTTCATTCCCGATCTCGATTTCTCGGTGATCGAGACCGAGAAGCAGCTCGACCAGGTCATTCGCCGGGACTTCGAGACCAAGGCGCCGTCGGGCACCGAGATCGGCGAGCGGATCGCGAACAGCCACTACAAGGACCGCACCCACCTCATGCGGGACGTGGCGCTGAACCTGTTCTGGGTCAACCGGTTCGCCATGACCATGTACGAGAAGGTGCCGACCCGCTGGCGGGACGTGCCGCGCAACCGCGGCAACGTCTTCCTGCCGGTCGTGGTGCCGTGGCAGGACAAGGAGTCCAAGGTCGGCGCCGTCGCGCAGGCCTGGACCGACCTCCCGTCGGCCGGTGACACCGAGACGGAGCAGAAGATCTGGGACACCCTGTTCGACATCTTCAGCAACCGGTTGCACCATGCGAGCGCACTGGTCGCGGTGCAGCCGACCGTGTCCGAGGCGCTGGCCGATCCGAGCCAGCTGACCTGGGTGCTGGGCGACTTCGACCCGGACTACCCGGCCTTCTCCTTCGCCGACATCGTCGACGCCCAGGAGGAGGTCGCCGAGCTCGAAGCGTTGCGGCGCTGGTCGATGGTGCTGCACAACCAGTACCTGTGGGACCGCTCCGCGGTGCGGCTGGCCACTCTGAGCGAACTCCAGCCCGACGATGTCGTGGTCGTCCTCAAGCCCAAGAACAGCGAGGTCGAGCGGTTCCTGGACGCGGTCAAGGGTGCACCGCGGGCGAACATCGGCCCCCGGGTCGCCTCGGTGCAGCCGGAGATCGTCACCAAGGAGCCGATCCGGCCGTACCCGGCGATCGACATCCGCAAGCAGTTCAAGGTGCTGCCCAAGATCGAGGCGCTGGCCGTCGTCCGTGGTGAGATCCTCTGCTCCAATGACGATCTCATCCGCAATACGGCGTACTGCTGGTCGCCGATGACGGCCGACGAGATCAGCTACAAGACCGGCATCGAGACCCGCATGTACTCCAAGCGGGGCCTGGACGAGCTGTCCCTGGACGCGGCCAAGGCCGCCCTGCAGCGGTCCGGCCGGCAGCCCGAGGAGATCGGCGCGGTCATCTTCTGCTCCTGCACCAACCCGCGGGCGATGCCGTCGATGGGCACCTGGCTCTCCGGCCAGCTGGGCATGCACCAGACCCACATGTCGGCCGACATCACCGCCGCCTGCGCCGGGCTGCCCTACGGCCTGTCCGAGGCCATCCGGTTGCTGCAGGAGGTGCAGCGACCGGTGCTGCTCGTCTGCGGCGAGAAGTTCTCCGACAAGATCGGCACCGTCCGGCCGTCCCGGATGATCTTCGGTGACGGCGCCGCGGCGTTCGTCATCGCGCCGGCCGCGGAGGGCGAGGACACCGACATCGACCTGATGAACTCCTACGCCGGTGGACCGGTCAGCCAGGTCAACTCGATCATCTGGCCGAACGCGGCGTTCGACAACAACATCACCGTGTTCGGGCCCGAGGTCAAGGCGCTGGCCGGCCGGTACCTGGCCCAGATGATCAACGAGCTGGAGAACACGGCCGACCCGTTGGGCGAGAAGGCATCCGCCTGGGACATGGTCGAGCTGGTCGTGCCGCACCAGGCCAACAAGACGATGGTCATCCAGCTCGCGGAGAAGGCGGGCCTGTCGCCCGACCTGATCTACTTCGACATCGAGCGGGCCGGCAACACCTCGTCGGCCAGCATCCCGATCGCCATCGCCGACGCGGTCGCCGACGGCGTGATCAGCAAGCCGACCAAGATCTTCGCGCCGGGCTTCGGCGCCGGGTCGGTCGGTGGCTACACGATCATGACCATCGACCCGTCCGTCGTGGTCTCCGGCACCGAAGAGGTGGCCATCGTCGAGGCGGTCCGGTCCGATCCGGGCGAGACCGGCTCGGATTCGGCCGCCACCGCCTTCAGCTAACCGGCACGCGGCGGGGCGCCGACCGGCTCCGGCCGGCGCCCCGCCGCGCCCGCCCGTACCTGTGCCCGCCCGCGTCCGCCCGCCCCATCTGGCGCCGACTTGCCTCAGACGCACCGCTGCGCGCGCGTCAGCGGTGCGGATGAGGCAAGTCGAGGGCTGGGCGGGTCCGGTTGCGGGTCGGGCGGGGGTGATCAGGGCGTCCAGCCGCCGGCGACGAGGGCCCGGCGAATCCGGTTCACCGCGTCCTGGGGGTCGCGGAACAGCGACCTCGCGCCGATCCGGACCACCCGCCAGCCCTGGGCGGCCAGGTCGTCCAGCCGTCCCAGGTCGCGGTCGAACTGCCGCTGGTCGGTGCGGTGCTGATCGCCGTCGTATTCCACGACCACCCGGTAGGCCCGAAAGAGCATGTCGACCCGAGCCAGGAATTCGCCGTGCTCCCCGCCCACGACGACATTGAGCTCGGGCTCGGGGAGTCCGGCGTCGACGATCAAGAGTCGCAGCAGGGACTCCGGCCGCGACTCGGCGCCCAGCCGGACGAGTGTCACTGCGGCCAGCGCATTGCGCTTGCCGCGCACCCGGTACCGCGAGACCCGTTCGTGCAGCTGCTGCAGGCCGACGAGCGCAGGCGCCGCCGCCGAGCCCTCCGCCGCGGGGGCGCGGACCATCGCATCCCCGACGGCAACCAGATCCGGCAGGCTCAACAGCATCCCGAGATGGCAGAACAACGTGGGCAGGTCCACCGTCGGCAATCCGAGCACCTCGACCCGGTGGGCGTTCCAGTCGTTGATCTGCCGGCCGATGACCCCGGCCCGGTTGGTGGCCTGATCCGGATACCAGGTCAGGGTGTGGAGCGGCTCATCGGCGGTCCATCGGTGGGGCAGCGGCAGGCCCCACAACCGGGCCGCGGTCAGGCCACCGAAGAACGTGCCGTGGCCGGCGACCAGCAGCAGGGCCTGGCAGCGGACCCGCAGCGCCTCCTCGTCGGGCAGCCCCCGCCAGTCCCCGGGTCCACCGGCGACGGCGCGGACACCATGAAAGACCGGCACGAACTCGGGCCCGGCCATGCGGCGGCGGCCGAGCGGATGGTCGAACGAGGCAAAGGGCTGGGCGCGAAGCCAGTCGGGGATCGGCTGACGGGCAGGCATGGGTTCATCCTGATGCCTGACGTCACGCCGTTCGGAGTTGTCCACATTGGCGAGGCCACCGGTACCCCCGACTTGCCACAAACGCACCGCTGCAGGCGGTTCTGCGGTGCGTTTGTGGCAAGTCGGCGCGGGGTGGGCGTCGCGGGGGGGACGGCGCGGGGTGGGCGTCGCGGGGGGGGACGGCGCGGGTCAGGCGCGGGGTGGTGTGCGCAGGCGCGAGGCCGGCGTGGCCGACCGGGAACGACAAAGGCCCCGCACGGATGTGCGGGGCCTTCGTCGGGGTGCGGGGACTACATGTCCAGGCCACCGTTGACGTCGACGATGTGGCCGGTGACGAACGCGGCGTCATCGGAACACAGGTACGCGACGGCGCCGGCGATGTCCTCCGGCTGGCCGGCCCGGCCCAGCGGGTTCTCGGCCATCTTGGCCTGCGCGGCCTCGGGCATGGCCTTGGTCATCGCGGTCTCGATGAAGCCGGGGCGGATGCCGTTGACGGTGGTGCCGAACCGGGCGAGCTCGGTCGCGCCGGAGCGGACCAGACCGACGACGCCGGCCTTGGCCGCGATGTAGTTCATCTGGCCCAGGTTGCCCATCTTGGCGACCACGGACGAGATCAGCACGACGCGGCCGGCGCCCTCGGTGCGCAGCCACGGGGCCGACGCCCGCAGGCCCTCGAACACGCCGGTCAGGTTGACCTTGATGACCAGGTCCCAGTCGTCGTCGGTCAGCTTGTGGAACATCTTGTCGCGGGTGATGCCGGCGTTGCCGATGTAGGTGTCCAGGCCACCCATGGCGTCGGCGGCGGCCTGCCACGCCTCGCGCAGCTGGGCCCGGTCGGTGACGTCACACTTGAAGCCGTACACCGGGGTCCCGGTCGACGCCGTGAGCTTCTCGGCGGTCTCCTTGGCGCCGGTCTCGTTCATGTCGAGCAGGCTGACGGAGATCCCCTCGCTCGCGAGACGCTCACCGATCACGGCACCCAGACCCTGGGCCCCGCCGGTGATGATCGCCTTGGAGACGCTGTACTTCGCAGACACGTGCGTGATACCTGACTTTCTGAGTCGGGAAACGAAAGGACGGCGGGCCTGAGAATATCGCCCCGGCCCACGGAAGGGCTTGGCGAACGGCTACTTGCCGAACACGTAGGACCCGGGCGCATCCTCCAACGGAGGGTGCGTGTCGCCACCCATCGGCGGCGGCGCGATCTTCTTGCCGGCCCGCTCGGAGATCCAGGTGGCCCAGTCCTCCCACCAGGTGATCGGCTTCATGGTGGCCGAGGCCAGCCACTCGTCCGGGTTCTCCGGGAGTTCGTCCAGGTCAGCGGCCCAATGCTTGGACTTGGGGTTGGGCGGGTTGACGATCCCGGCGATGTGGCCGGAGTTGGACAGCACGAACCGGACGTTGCCGGTCGGGATCAGCGCGCCCTTGTACGAGCTGCGCCAGGGCGCGATGTGGTCCTGCTCGGCGGCCAGGAAGTAAAGGTCCTGATCGACCGATTTCATGTTCAGCGTCTCACCGGCGATCTCCATCACACCCTTGGCCAGCTGATTCTTCAGATAGCAGGAGCGCAGGTAGAACGCGTGCATGACGGCGGGCATCCGGGTGGAGTCCGCGTTCCAGGTGAGCAGGTCGAAGGCCGGCGGCTGCTCGCCCTTCATCCAGTTGTTGACCACGTAGTGCCAGATGAGGTCGTTCCCGCGCATCAGGTTGAACGTCTTGGCCATGTTGTCGGCCGGCAGGAACCCGGTCTGGTTCATCTGCTCCTCGAGCTTGGTCACGCTCACCTCGTCGGTGAACACGCCCAGGGCGCCCGGCTGGGAGAAGTCGGTCAGCGTGTTCAGGAACGTCGCGCTGTTGATCCGATCCTTGCCGATGGCATCCAGGTAGGTCAGCGAGATCATGGTCAGGGTGCCGCCCAGACACAGACCCAGCAGGTTGCACTTCTCCTGGCCGGTGATGTCCCGGATCACGTCCAGCGCGGTGATCGGCCCGTCGAGCAGGTAGTCGTTCATGCCGACCGAGCGCATCGACTCGTCCGGGTTCCGGTAGCTGATCAGGAACACGGTGTGGCCGTGGTCGACCGCCCACTGGACCAGGCTGCGGCCCGGCGAGAGATCCATGATGTAGTACTTGTTGATCCACGGCGGGCTGAACAGCAGGGGAATCTCGTACACCTGCTCGGTGGTCGGGCTGTACTGGATCAGCTCCATCAGCTCGTTGCGGAAGACCACCTTGCCGGGGGTGACGGCCAGGTTCTGGCCGACCTCGTAGACGCCCTTCTGGTACTGCTGGGGCATCCCGTTGTTCTCGGCCAGGTCGTGCAGGAAGTTCTGCGCACCCTTGTAGACCGACACGCCACCGGTCTCGACGGCCCGGCGGACGGCATCCGGGTTGGTCAGGAACGAGTTGGTCGGAGACATGGCGTCGGTGATGGCCTGGGTCAGGAACGAGACCTTGACCCGCAGTTCGTCACTGATCGGGGCGCTTTCGACCAGGTCCTCCAGCGCCTGCTCCCACAGTTCGTACTCCTGCCGGAGCAGCCAGAACGCGGCGTTGTCCTTCCAGGTCGGGTCGGCGAACCGCTTGTCCTTCTTCTCCTCGATCGGGCCGTCGACCTTGGCGCCGACCGACCGCGCACCGGCGGTGGCCCAGGCCCGCAGGATGCCGGTGACGTACCGGGTGCCGACCTGCAGCGCGAGGTTGGGCTCGCTGGCCAGGGCCATCGCGGTGCGGGTGAAGGCGGGGATCGCGGCGACCGCGTCCATGCGACCCAGCGGGGTGGTGGAGAACTGCTTCTCGGCCCGGTTGAGCACCTCCGAGATGCTGGCCCGCACCCGCTTGTCCAGCTCATCCCACGCGGAGGCCTCCACGGTCGGCTCCGGCCGCGGCTTGGGTCCCACCTCGTCCCAGGAAAGGTCCAGCGGCTTGGTCTCCGCAGTGGTCATCGGGCATCTCCTCGATCGGCGGTGGTGGTGGGCAGGGCATGGGTGGGGATGTCGATCTCGGCATCGCCGTGGCTATCGACCGGCGCGGCGACTCCGTTGCGCCGACCGCGGCGGCGGCGTTCGAGGGTCACCTGGCGGAAGGCCAGGTAGGACTCCTCGAGCGCCTTGCGCTGCTGGCCGGTCAGGTCGGGGTCGGACCGGATCGCGCTGACCACCGGGGGCGGGTCGTTGTCCAGGTCCGGCTCGGGAGCCGGCGGGCGCAACGAATCGGCGGACATCTGCAGCGAGTCGGCGATGGCATTGAGTACCTGATCGGACGGATCCCGCAGGCCCCGTTCGATCTGCGACAGGTAGGGATTGGAGATCCCGGCCATTGCCGCCAGTTGTCGCATCGGCAGCGAGGCCATTTCTCGTTGCCGGCGAATCATCTCTCCGAGTGACATCGACTCGGACCATGAATGGTTCATTAATTCCAGCCTATGCGCGATTGGGCCTGGTCAGGGCCTTTGTGCGCAGCTCACAGTGTGACGAGGGATTCACAATCGGGTAGAAACGGCCGGGTCGACCAGCACCGGACGAATCTCCGGCCGGCCGGTGGCGAGGACGCACACGAGGGCCGACCGTGGTGACGGCGGCGGTGCCGTTCCGGTGCTGCGCATTGCGTCTCCTCGCCCCGTGGGCGTTGATCGGTGACTCCCGGTTAACTCCGATCCGCAAGTTAGCAGCGAGGTAGCTAACCGGCTAACGATTCCGTCATTTCTGTGACGACGATCACACTTTGTGAGATCGGTCACGGGTGACACAAGCACCCACGATGGCTCATCGACCCGCTTCCGTCCAGCGGGATCGCCCGTCCGGCAACGGGATTGCGCCCGGTGCCGGGGCCGGTCCGGGGACCCGGCAGGATGATCGCCGGGAGGTCGGCCAGGTGAACATCGAGCATCGCCCCGACGCGGCGGCCGGGGCATGAGTACGCGCATCGAGGTGCGCGATGCCGACGATCCGCGGCTGGCCGATTTCCGCGACCTGAAGCGGGCGGACCGGCGGCCGGACCGCCCCGGCGGCCGGGGATTGGTGATCGCCGAGGGCACGGTGGTGGTGCGCCGGCTGCTGGCCTCGACCTATCCGGTGCGGGCGCTGATCGGGGTCGCCCGCCGATTCGAGGAATTGGCCGACGACCTGGCCGACGTGGATGTGCCCTATTACGTGGTCGACGCCGAATTGATGGCCCAGGTCATCGGATTTCATCTCAATCGTGGCGTGTTGGCCACCGCGGACCGGGTCGCGCACCCGCCCGCCGCCGACCTGCTGGCCGGAGCGCGCTCGGTGGCCGTGCTCGAAGGGGTCGGCGATCACGAGAACCTCGGGTCGATCTTCCGCAATGCCGCGGGACTGGGCATCGGGGCCGTCCTGCTGGCCGACGGTTGCGCCGATCCGCTCTACCGGCGCAGCGTGCGGGTGTCCATGGGCACCGTGCTGCACGTCCCGTTCGCGCCGTTGCCGTGGCTCGACGAAGGAGTGGACCTGCTGCGGCGCAACGGGTTCCAGCTGATCGCACTGACGCCGGCCGGGGAGTGCCGGCTGGCCGACACCCGGGTGTCGGGTCGGGTCGCGCTGCTGGTCGGCTCGGAAGGGCCGGGCCTGACCGACGCGGCGATGGCGGCGGCGGACCTGCGCGTCCGCATCCCGATGCACCGGGGGATCGATTCGCTCAACGTGGCCACCGCCGCGGCCATCGCCTTCGCCGCGCTGACCGATCCGGACCCCGATTGACCCCGGCGGTGCGGCACACTGGGCCGGTGCGCAGTTCGACAGCCGCCCCGGTGCGGGTGCCCCGGTGACCGATCGCCCGGAGCCCACCCCGGTCGCCCGCACCGCGCAGGCCGGCGCCGAGCCTGCCAGTGCCGAGACCGACCGTGCGGTCGATAGCGAGGCTCGTCGGTCCCGGTTGCGCGTCGTCGGCGACGCGGATGTCGTCGCCGACCGCACGCCCGACGTCGAGGTCGAGCCCGACTCGCCGGACCCTACGGGCGCGCGGGCCGCAGTGCCGGACCGCGCCGGGTCGAACGACGACGAGGCCGGGGACCAGCGCGATGCGGACGACGAGCCGGCGGAGTGGGCCTGGGTGACCCAGTGGCGCGAAGCCGCCGAACCGACGCCCTGGGCGACCGGTCTGCCGCTGGCCGCGTTCGCCGCGGTGCTGGCCGGCGTCGCGATCTGGGTGCTGTCCGCCGGGCTGGCCGACCGCCCGCTGCTGGCCGTCGTACTCAACCTGGTGGTGGCGGGCGGGTTGGTGCCCGCGATGTGGCTGTCCCGGAACCTGCCCGTGCTGCGGTGGTTCGCCGCCGGCGCCGCGGTCGGTGTTGTCGGCGGATGGATCGCCGCGCTGCTCGTGCAGTAACCCGCGGCCCAGGCGCACCGCCGAGTCGGGTCCACCCGGTCCGCGCCGCCGATATCCGCCACTGTGCGGATGTCTCCGGTCACCGGCGGGGACAGGATCGATCCGTGCCGTTCCACAGACCCGGATCGGCCACAGACGACCAGGCCGGACAACCGGGCAGAACAACCGGGGGAGCGGGACATGAACTGGACAGCGGCGGGCGCCTTCAGCGCGGACGCGGGGTTCGACTTCGAGGCGCGCTGCGCGCTGGGTCGGGCGGCGACCGGCGTCGGGGACGTCGGACTGGTGCTGGCCACGCTGGACCGGATCGGCGGCGGCGGTCCGCAGGCCTGGTTCGACGAGTGGTCGGCCACCGCCCGCGACCTGCAGGCCCGGGCGGACGCGGCCACCGCCGCCGGTCACCCGGCCACGGCCGGCTGGGCGTACCTGGCCGCGGCCGACTACTTCGCCGTCGCGCTGGGGGCCCTGGACGGGCTGGCCGACCAGTCGGTGCTCGGGCCGACGTTCGCCGCGTCCGAGCACTGCTGGCAGGCGTGGATCGACGCATCGGCCGGCGCCCATGTCCGGGTCGATGTGCCCTATGCGGGCACGACCCTGCCGGGCTGGCTGCTGCGTCCGGACGCCTCCGGCGCGCGGCGGACCACCCTGGTCATGACGAACGGGAGCGACGGGTCCCGGACGGCGCTGGTCGCCAACGGCGCCGCCGAGGCCCTGGCCCGGGGCTGGAACGTGTTCCTCTACGACGGGCCCGGTCAGCAGTCGATGCTGTTCGAGCGGGGCATCCCGTTCCGGCCGGACTGGGAAGCGGTGCTGACCCCGGTGATCGACGCGCTGGTCGGCCGGGCGGACGTGGAGGCCGACACCCTCGTCGGATACGGCGTGAGCCAGGCCGGCTACTGGCTCCCGCGGGCCCTGGCCTTCGAGCACCGGCTGGTCGCCGCGGTCGCCGACCCCGGGGTGATGGACGTCTCGACGTCCTGGCTGGGACACCTCCCGCCCGAGCTGGTGGGCCTGCTGCGCAGCGGTGACAAGGACACCTTCAACGGGTATATGGCCCAGATGTCCGCGGATCCGGACGCCGAGCGGACCTTCCTGTTCCGGGCCCGGCCGTACGGCCTGGCCGAAGACCCCTTCGACGTCTTCACCGAGGTGATGGCCTACGACCTGAGGGGTGTGGTGGGCCAGATCCGGACGCCGTTGTTGATCACCGATCCCGCGGACGAGCAGTTCTGGCCGGGTCAGAGCCAGCAGCTGTACGACGCGCTGACCGGCGAGAAGCAGCTCCTGGCCGGCACGGCCGACGAGGGTGCCAACTGGCACTGCGAGCCGCTGGGCCGGCAGCTGACCAACAAGCCGATGCTCGACTGGCTCGCCGACCGGCTCACCGCCCGCTCGCGCTGATCCGCGCCGACCGCGTCGGCGCCCATCCGTTCACCCGATCGCTCCCCGTCCGAAAGGTGCTGCCATGAAGCCGCTTCCCCTGATCCTGGGATTCATTCCGTGGATCGCCTTCTCGTTCCTGTCCCACCGCATCGCCGCCGATTCGGTCGCCTGGAGCGGGCTGATCGGCGTGCTGCTCGTGCTCGGCACGATGGTCGCGCAGAAGTCGGTGTGGCCACCGTCGGTGCTCAACGTGGGCATGCTGCTGCCGCTGGGGGCGATCACCGTCGTCGGGTTCGTCGGCGGCCCCGACGTCGATGCCTGGCTTTACCAGTGGGCGGTGCCCGGGGTCGGCCTGTTCCTGGGCCTGTTCATCCTGGCCCTGGTGCCGTTCGCACCGTTCACCGAGCGTTTCGCCCGGCAGTCGACGCCGCAGGCCTACTGGGGCTCGCCGACGTTCAACAAGATCAACCGGGTGCTCAGCGCGGCGTGGGGCGTGGCCATCGTCGTGATGGGCATCTGCAGCCTGATGGTGGCCGCCCTGGACCTCTACAGCGACGGACTCGGCAGTGCCGGTACCGGCGAGTTGC
Organism: Nakamurella multipartita DSM 44233; assembly: GCF_000024365.1. Taxonomy (NCBI): domain Bacteria; kingdom Bacillati; phylum Actinomycetota; class Actinomycetes; order Nakamurellales; family Nakamurellaceae; genus Nakamurella; species Nakamurella multipartita. Next base: position 5,249,598 of record NC_013235.1, on the reverse strand, counting down.
TGTTGAACTGGGTGATCCCGATCGTCGTCATCGTGGCCATGGTGAAGTTCACGATCGGCTACCCGGACAAGGTCCGCGCGCAGGTCCGGGGTACCCAGGCGCCGGCCGCAACGACGGCGCCCGCAGGGCCGACCGGGTGACCGGTCGCACCTAACGGGCCCGGTCCGCTTCGCCGGGCCCGGGCGGCGCGCATCACCCATTATTCTGCCGGGTGATGGCGCGACTCGATGGCGGCGGCGGGGGTACGCCGGATCGGGCTGCCGTCGTTGAGCTGCTGCGATCCCGGATCGGCCTGGCGACCGCGGACCGGGTCGGGACCAGCCTGTGCGTGCGGGGACCCGTCGGCATCGGCAAGTCCTCTCTGATCCGGTCCCTGCTCGACGACGTCACCCACCCGGCCTCGCCACCCACGCCCACGGCGGTGACGACGCTGCGGGCGGTCGGGGACGAGCGCCGGCGCCACGAGCCCTTCGCGGTCCTCGGCCAGCTCACCGGGCCGGTGCCGTCCGGTGACGACCCCGCGGACACCGTGCTCGACCGGGTGGACGAGCTGTGCGCGGCCGGGCCGGTGGTCGTGTGGGTGGACGACGCGCACCACGCCGACGCCGCCTCCCTGGCCGGCCTGCGCCGGATGGTCTGGGCCGGCCGGTCCCTGCCGCTGACCGTCGTGCTGTCCACCCGGCCGACCCCCTGGCCGGAGCAGCTGGAGCTGCTGGTCCGCCAAGTCGAGACCAGTGTCGAGTTGCCGCCGATGGACCCGATGATGGCCGAAGGGCTGGTCCGGGACCGTCTCGGCCGGTGGCCGGGGCCCCGGCTGCGCCGCGTGCTGGACGGGGCGGGGGGCAACCCGCTGTTCCTCACCGAGTTGATCCGTGAGCTGCAACGCGGCGACCGGCTCCAGCCGGCCGGCCGGGACGCGGTCGACATCGCGCCCGGCGTGAGCATGCGCGGGACCGCCCTGGACTCGTTGATCCGTACCCACCTGGCCGGCGTGGACGAGACCGGCACCGAACTGCTCACCGCGCTGGCGGTCTGGGGGACCGCGGCCCGGCTCGGCGATCTCGCCGATCTGCTGTACAGCACACCGCAGGCGTTGGCCCCGGCCGTGGACCAGACCGTGCGCGCGGGGGTCGCGCTGGTGCTCTCGGAAATCGATGCGGTCGACGGCAGGCTCGACGGCACGGTCGACTTCGTGCACGACCTGTACCGCGAGGTGGCCTACGAGGGCGCCGCCGAGGCCGACCGACGCCGCCTGCACCGGCGGGTCGCGGCCGTGCTGACCGGCCGCGGGGCCGACCCGGCCCTGATTGCCGAGCACCTGTTGCAGGCGACGTCCGATCGAGACCGGGACGCCGACGGGAAGGACCTGTTGGCCGCGTTGAATGCGGCCGTGGCGGCGAGCGGGACATTCGCCCCCCAGGTCGCGGTCGACCTGCTGGCCCTGGCCGACGGGCTGACCACCCGGGACGACCCGGCGGCCGAGCGGGTGCTGCTGCAGCGGGCCGACGAGCTGTTCCGTACCGGCCGCGGGGCGGCCGCGGAGCGCCTGGTGCGCGAACGCATCGGCGAGGTACGGGACCCGGCGGTCGCCGCCGGGTTGCAACGGGTCCTGATCACCTCACAGATCAACCGCGCCGACGTGGACGGCGCCCTGGACAGCATGGGCCGGACCCTGTCCATCGAACAGCTGCCGCCGCCGGTGCGCCGGAGCCTGGAGGCCCAGCGGCAGTGGTTGTTGCTGCTCGGCGGGCGCTTCGACCGGCTCGCCGACCTGGACGCCCTGCGGGCCCAGGCGCTGGCCGCGGACGACCAGGCGGCGGCCGCGACGCTGGTGATGACGGCGTCGGTGCTGGCCTACGTGCAGGGCGACGCGAACCGCGCGTTGGCGCTCGCGACGACGTCGCCCGGCCCCGCACCGGCCGGCGAGTTGGGCCCGGGCACCTCGAACGTGTGGCCCGCGCTGTTCCGGCTGGACGTGCAGGGGCCGGCCGCGGCTGTGCAGGAGGTCGAGCGGGCCCGTGCCGCCGTGGCACGCACGCAACGGCCGTGGGTGGCGCCGTTCCTCGGCTTCGTCGCCGCCGGGGCCGCCTGGGCGGCCGGTGACTGGGACGGCGCGGTCGCCGAATCCGACGCGGCCTTGGAGGTGGCGGAGGAAACCGGAACCGGATGGACCTCGATCGCGGTCGGTGTCCGGATCGATCTGGACGCCCGTCGCGGCCACCTGCGGGCGGCCCGCCGACGGTTGGCCGAGTTCCGGGCCCGCCGGCTCCCCGATCAGTTCGGCCGCGGCGACATGGACGTGGCCGAGATGTCGATCCTGGAGGCCGAGGGCGCGATCGAGCACGCGGCGGCCCTGGGCGAGGCGTACTGGACCCGCGCCCGGACCCGTCCCGGGTTCGGGGGCGCCGAGTTCGCGATCGACATCGTGCGGCTGGGGCTCATCGCCCACCGGCCCGCGCTGGTCGAGCAGGTCGTCGAGGACGTGCGGCGGCTAGACCCCCGACATCGCCCGCCCGGCGTCCTGGAGTTCATCCGCGGTGCGGTGCGCTCGGACCTGGCCGACCTCGAGCGCGCTGACCGGGCGTTTCGCGACCGGGGACTGACCAACCGGGTGCTGCTCACGCAGGAGGAGCTGGCCTGCGCGGCTGCGGCCCACGGTGATCGGGCCCGCGCGGTCGCCGCGATGGAGGAAGCCCTCGCCGGGTACGAGCGGGTGCGGGCCACCGTCGACCGCGACCGGCTGCTCGCCCGGTTGCGTCGCCTGGGGGTGCGACGGGGATCGCGCCAGGCGCATCGCACCCGCGCCGACGGGTGGGCCGCCCTGACCGCCACCGAACGGCGGATCACGGACCTGATCTGCGAAGGGTTGACCAACCGGGAGATCGCGGCCCGGCTGTTCGTCTCGCCGCGCACGGTGCAGTCACACGTCTCGCACATCCTGGACAAGACCGGGCTGCGCTCCCGCGTCGAGGTGGCCGCCGCGGCCACGGCCCAGACGGGCTGATACCCCCCGGCCGTGGCGGTACGCCGGTTCAGACCAGGGAGTCGCGCCAGGCCGCGTGCAGGGTGGCGAAGGCGCCGGTGCCGGCGAGCAGGTCCGCCGGCGAACCGTCCTCGACGATCCGGCCGCCGTCCAGCACCAGCACCCGGTCGGCGATGGCCACCGTGGACAGCCGGTGCGCGATGATCACCGCGGTGCGCCGGTCGAGCACCGTGCCCAGGGCCCGCTGCACCGCGCGCTCGGCCGGTAGATCCAGCGAGGCGGTCGCCTCATCCAGGATCAGCACGGCCGGGTCGGCCAGGAATGCCCGGGCGAACGCCACCAGCTGCCGCTGACCGGCCGAGAGCCGGCCGCCGCGTTTGCGCACATCGGTGTCGAACCCCTCGGGCAGGGACCGGATGAACTCGCCGGCGCCGATCGCATCGGCGGCCGCCTCGATCTGGGCCCGGGTCGCCGTCGGCCGGCCCAGCGCGATGTTGTCGGCCACCGACCCGGAGAACAGGAAGGACTCCTGGGTCACCATGATCACGCCCCGGCGCAGATCCGCGGCGGCCACCGTGGCCACGTCGACGTCGTCGAGCAGCACGGTGCCCACGGACGGGTCGTAGAACCGGGCCAGCAGCTTGGCCAGGGTCGACTTGCCGGCGCCGGTTGCGCCGACCACCGCGACGGTCTGGCCGGCCGGGATGTGCAGGTCCAGCGGGGCCAGCACGGGTACCTCGGGGGTGTAGGCGAAGGCGACGTCGGCGAACCGGACATCACCGGCGATCCGCTCGGGCAGCGGCTGCGCCGAGGCCGGTTCCGGCACCCCCGGGACCTCCTCGAGCAGGCCGGAGATCTTCTCCAGCGCGGCGATTGCACCCTGGTAGGCGTTGTAGAACATGGCCAGCTCGTCCAGCGGGTCGTACATCCGCCGCACGTACAGCAGGAAGGCGGCCAGCACGCCGATCTCCAGCGTGCCGTCGATGACCTGGACGGCGCCCAGCACCATGGTGGCGACCAGGCTGAGATTGCCCAGCAGCCGCACGGTCGGCGTGTAGACCGCCAGCGCGACCAGGCCGTCCCCGTTGGCCTGCGCGTTCTCGTCGTTCAGGGCCCCGAAGATGTCCCGATTGCGGTCCTCGCGGCGAAACGAGACCACGGCCCGCAGCCCGTTCATGGTCTCGGTGAACTGAACGATGACGGCCGCGATCAGCCGGCGGGTCCGCCGGTAGATCCACCGGGACCGGCGCTGGAACCACCGCGTGGCCAGCAGGATCGGGATGAACGCGGCCAGCGCCACCAGGGCCAGGTCCACGTCCAGGACCAGCAGGGTGACGCTGATCGCGACGACGGACAGGACGCCGGAGATCAGCCCCTCCAACCCCTCGCCGGCCAGCTCGCCCAGGGCGTCCAGGTCGCTGGTCAACCGGGAGATCAGCCGACCCGAGGTGTACTGCTCGTGAAAGGCCAGGCTCAGCGACTGGGCGTGGGTGAAGACCCGCCCGCGCAGCTCCAGCAGCACCGCCTGGGTGACCCGGGCGGACAGCCGGACGAACAGGGCCTTGCCGGCGGCGTTGACGATCCCGGCGGCCAGGTAGGCCAGGGTGGCCGTGACCAGTGGCCCGCCGTCACCGGCGGCCAGGGCGGGCACCGCGGTGTCCAGGCCGTAGGCGACGGCGAGCGGGCCGACCAGGTAGGCCAGCTCGCTGAGCACCACGACCAGGCCGGCCAGGGCGGCCCACCACCGGTACGGCCGAATCAGCGACCGGAGCAGATGGCGGGATCGGGCGCGCAATCGCACCCCGGTGCCGGTCGAGACGTCGTCGGTGTCCTCCGCGGCGACCCCGCGCCAGGCATCGTCGGCATCCGGAGCCAGATCGGGCAGGGGGGTGCTGGTCATCGAGGTCCCTCCCGCCGGAGCGTCGACCGGGCGACCGGGCCATCGGCGGCCGTCGGGACAGGGTCACTGACGGCCGCGCTGGTCAGCAGGTCCCGGTAGTCCGGCCGGTCGGCCAGCAACTGGGTGTGCCGTCCGATGGCGGCGATCCGGCCCTGGGCCAGCAGCGCGACCCGGTCGGCGAGCAGGACGGTGGATGCCCGGTGCGCGACCACCAGCGCGGTCGTCGCGGACAGCACCGAACGCAGCGCCTGCTCGACCTTGGCCTCGGTGTGGATGTCCAACGCGGACAGCGGGTCGTCCAGTACCAGCACCTCGGGCCGCCCGATCACCGCCCGGGCCAGGGCCAGCCGCTGTCGTTGTCCACCCGACAACGACAGACCCTGCTCACCGATCCGCGTATCCAGGCCCCAGGGCAGCTCGGCCACGAAGTCGGCCTGGGCCAGCTGCAGGGCCGCCCAGACGTCCTCGTCGGTGCCGTCGGGGAACCCCAGCAGCACGTTCTCCCGGACGGAGGCCGAGAACAGCGTCGGCTCCTCGAAGGCGATCGCGATCCGGCGGCGCAGGTCGGCCAGCTCCATCGCCCGGATGTCGGTACCGTCCAGGGTGATCCGGCCGCCGGTGACGTCATAGAGCCGGTTCACCAGGGCGGTCAGCGTGGTCTTGCCCGACCCGGTCGCGCCGACCAGCGCCACCGTCTCGCCGGGCCGGATGTCCAGGTCGACCCCGCGCAGCAGATCGCCCCGCTCCGGCGGGGTGTCGGCGAACCGGAACCGCACCGACTCGAACCGCAGGTGGCCGCGGCGCGCCGCCTGCGAGCGGTCCGGCTGCGCCGGGGAGGTGATGCTCACCGGGGCGCTCATCACCTCGAAGTACCGCTCGGTCGCGCTGGCCGCGTCGTTGGTCATGGCCAGCAACCAGCCGATCGAATCGATCGGCCAGCGCAGGCTCAGGGCGACGCCGAAGAAGGCGACGAGGGTGCCGGCCGTCAGGGCGCCGGAGGCGACCTGGCCGATGCCCAGGAACAGGGCCAGACCGAAGGCGAGCTCGGGCACGACGATGACCGACGCCCAGAGCTTGGACACCACGCCGGCCTTGGTCATCTCGGTCGAGCGCAGCTGGGCGGCCTCACGGGCGAACCGGCGGGCCAGGTGTCCACTGCGGCCGAAGGCCTTGAGGATGCGGATGCCCAGCACCGACTCCTCGACCATGGTGGCCAGGTCGCCGACCTGGTCCTGGCTGCGCCGGGCCAGCACCTGATAGCGGGTCTCGTAGAAGAAGCAGAGCCCGACCAACGGCACCGCCATCACCGCGACGATCGCGCCCAGGGGCGGGCTCAACACGAGCAGGATGATCACGCCGACCACGAAGGTGGCCAGGTTGACGAACAGGAACACCAGCCCGAAGGCCAGGAACCGGCGGATGGTGGCCAGATCGGCCACCGCCCGGGACATCAGCTGACCGGCCGGCCACCGATCGTGGAAGGCCACCGGCAGCCGCTGCAGGTGCTCGTAGATGGCCGCCCGCATGCCGGCCTCGACCCGCATCGTCGGCCGGGCGGACAGCATCCGTCGGGCCCAGAACAACGCCGCCTCGGCGACCCCCAACCCGAGCAGGACCGCCCCGGGCGCCCACAGCCCGGACAGGTTCCCCTCGGTGATCGGGCCGTCGATGATGTCCTGGATGACCAGCGGAAACGCGACCCCGCACAGGGTGGCGACCAGCGCCGCGAGGGCGCTGAGCAGCAGTGCCGGGACCGCCGGGCGGGCGTAGGGCAGCAGCCGGCGCAGGCTGGCCACCGCCGGCACGTGCGCGGCCGCGCCCGGCCCCGGCTCGGTGGGCCGGTGGTCGGTGCGAATGGTTCCGGTGGGGTTCCCGGTGGACGTCTGCGCCATGGCGACCGCCACGTTACGTCCGGGGTCCGACAGTGACACTCGGTTTTCGGGGCGGGGGACCGGGTCGTCCGGAGCGGCCCGTGCCCGTTCAGCTCTCCCGGCGGGCCCCTGCGGCCGGGCGGAACGGCCGGATGAGATCGAGGAGCGGGGATGACGGAGCGAGGACAGTTGAGCACCCCAGGCACCTGGGAGTACCGTGTGAGGCCGGTCACAATCGCATGTGTGGCCACCTGATGGGCCGCCCGCCGTCCAGCTGACCGACTGGCCCCCGTCGAGCGCCCGCTCGCGCCGAGTGTGGACGCCCGACCGATCCGGACCGCCGGATCACGCCCCCAGCTGTGGGCGTGATCCGGCGGTCTGCCGTCGGGCTTCTCCCAGCGGACTCTTGGCCCGGTCACAGCCTGCCGCTCGAGCATGGCCGGGTCAGCAACCACCTCCGCCCGGACGGCGGCCAACCCTGGGAGCATCCCGTGCCGCTCCGTGCCCCCGCGCCGCCGCCGGCCGCCTCGACCCGGCCCCGGCTGCTCCTGCCGGGCGTCATCGCGCTGACCGCGGTGGCCGCGGTGGCGGTCCGGCTGCTGTTCGTGAACGAGGTCAACAGCGACTACCGGGTCTTCCTGAGCCCCTGGTACGACGCGCTGGCCAACGGGGGCGGGTTCGCCGCGGTCGGCCGCGAGATCGGCAACTACAACCCGCCCTACCTGTACCTGCTGGCGGCGGCGACCTACCTGCCGCTGCCCAAGATCGTGGCCATCAAGCTGATCTCGGTCATGTTCGACCTGGTGCTGGCCGGCTTCGCCGGCCTCATCGTCCGGCGCTCGTTCGGCTCCTGGACGGCGGTGCTCGCCTTTGCCGTCGTGCTGTTCACACCATCGGTGCTGATCAACAGCGGCGTGTGGGGCCAGTGCGACTCGATCTACGCGGCGTTCGTCCTGGGCAGCCTGTACTTCTTGCTGCGAGCCCGCCCCTGGTGGGCGTGCCTGTTCTTCGGGCTGGCGCTGTCATTCAAGCTGCAGGCCGTGTTCTTCCTGCCGGTGCTGCTGATCATGATGCTGGTGAACCGCCAGCGGCTGGTGGCCGTGCTTGCCATCCCGGCCGCCTTCGCGGCCATGCTGGTGCCCGCGTGGCTGGCCGGGCGGAGCCTGAGCAGCCTGCTGATGGTCTACCCGAACCAGATCAGCACCGGCGGCACGGGTGGCGCGGCCGGCCGCAGCGGTGGGGGCGGGCTGTCCACCCAGTCGACCGGGCTGGGCACCTGGACCAAGAACGCACCGACCCTGTATCAGTGGGTGAACGGCTCGACCGGGTGGGTGATCCTCGGGGCCGCTTGCGCCGCGGCGATCCTGATCGGCGCGACCTGGCTGGCCTGGCGGGCCGGGCCGTTGTCCACCGGTCAGATCGTCCTGCTGGCCGCCGCGCTGGTGCTGGCCGTCCCGTTCTTCCTGCCCGAGATGCACGAACGCTACTTCTATCTCGCCGACGTGCTGACCGTCCTGGCCGCATTCCACGTGCGCCGGTTCTGGCCGGTCGCTCTCGTGGTGAACCTGTGCTCGGTGCTCAGCTACGCGCCGTTCCTGTGGAACCGGACGCCGGTGGCGCTGCCGCTGGTCGCGTTCGCCGAGTTCCTGGCCGTGCTGGTCACCCTGGGGGTGCTGGTGCTCGGGCTGGTCGAACCCGGGTGGCGTGGGTTGCGGTCGACCGCGCGGGCGCGGTCGACCGGCTCACCTCAGGACTTGCTGGACGGACCACCCAGCAGGACGTCCTCCCAGCCCGGCATGACCGGACGCTGACCGCGGCGCACCGGCCGGGCCGCCTGGTCGGTCCCGGTCATCTCCGCGGGCCGGCGGGCCGGCTGTGGTTCCGGTTCGCGGTGCGCGGGCGGCGGCACCGGGGCGGTGGCAGCCGGCGGAACGACCGGCTTGGCCGCCGGCGCCGGGGTGGCCACGGGCGACGCCGACCCGGCCGGGCTCGGAGCCGGAGCCGAATCGGGCGAGCGACGGGTCCCGGCGGGGTGCCGGCTCGTCTCGGGTGCGCGGACATCACCGGCGGCCGGGCCCATCGGACCGGCACCGCCGGTGCCGGCGACGGCCGATCGCACCGGCTCACCGAAGAGCGCGTCGAACGCGCTGCTGTCGGCCAGCGCGGCGCCGGCGGTGGGTTCGGCGATGGTGCGCAGCGGGCGGGGCGAGGGATCGAGCAGTTCGCGGGCGGCGTCGTCGGCGGCGCGCAGGGTGGTGGTGCGCGGTCCGGTGTGCACCTCCCACGTCGCGTGGTTGTCGCTGCGTCCGGCGTGCCAGTGCACGACGACCAGCCAGCCGCCGTCGTCGGGACGGAAGGCGTCCCAGCGCATGCCCTCGGCGTGCCCGCGCTGGCGCAGGGTGGCCGTGACGATCTCTTCGAGCGTCTTTCGGGTGGGGTTGCCGTCCACCATCGGGTGCGCGGCGCGCGCCTTGTCGGCCATGCTGGCTCGCTCGAGCATCACCGGGTAGGCGTAGCTCTCGATGCGGGAGACGCTGGTGACGGCCTCGGCGGCCACCTCGGCCATCGTCTTGCCGGCCCGGATGCGCGCCTGGATCTCGCGGGGGCGCAGCTGCGGGTCGGTCTCCACCGACCGCTGACCGGTACCCCGGAGCTCGCCGCGAACCGCGGCCCGCAACCGTTCGTCGGAGCGCAGCGAGAAGACCTCGCCGGTCACCGTGTCTTCACAAAGCAGGTTCTCGCCGTCCTCGGCCAGTCCCAGCACCCGAAGCGCGCGCATCGGTGTTCTCCTCCCCGCAGCACTTTTCAAGCGTCCGGGCGACCGTATCGCGCGTCACCGGCCGGCCCGCCCAGGCGCGCCGACCGGTGCGCGAGCGGGTCCTTACAGACGCCCTACAGGCGCTCGACCACGTAGTCGACGCAGGCGGTCAGCGCGGACACGTCGGCCGGCTCGACGGCCGGGAACATGCCGATCCGCAGCTGGTTGCGACCGAGCTTGCGGTAGGGCTCGGTGTCGACGATCCCGTTGGCCCGCAACACCTTCGCCACCGCGGACGCATCGACCGACTCGGCGAAGTCGATGGTGCCGACGACCTGCGAGCGCAGCTCGGGCCGGGCCACGAACGGGGTCGTGTACTCCCGCGCCTGGGCCCACTCGTAGAGCCGCGAGGAGGAGTCCTCGGTGCGCTTGGTCGCCCAGTCCAGGCCGCCCTGGCCGTTGAGCCAGTCCAGCTGGTCGGCCAGCAGGAACAGGGTGGCCACCGCCGGGGTGTTCAGGGTCTGGTCCTTGGTCGAGTTGTCCAGCGCGGTGGCGATGGACAGGAACTCGGGGATCCACCGGTCGGTGGCCGCGATCTCGGCGATCCGGTCCAGCGCGGCGGGGGAGGCGATCGCGATCCACAGGCCACCGTCGGAGGCGAACACCTTCTGCGGGGCGAAGTAGTAGACGTCGGTCTCGGCGATGTCCACCGGCAGGCCGCCCGCGCCGGACGTCGCGTCGATCAGCACCAGTTGGTCGTCGGTGGCGCCGGCCGGCCGGCGCACCGGCACGGCCACCCCGGTCGAGGTCTCGTTGTGCGCCCAGGCGTAGACGTCCACGTCCGGGTGGGCGACGCTGTCGGGGGCATCGCCCGGGTCGGCCGAGACGACGACCGGGTCGGCCAGAAACGGCGCCTGCCGGGTGACGGTGGCGAACTTGCTGGAGAACTCGCCGTAGGTCAGGTGCTGGGCCCGGTTGCGGACCAGGCCAAGGGCGGCGGCGTCCCAGAACGCGGTGGTGCCGCCGTTGCCCAGGATGACCTGGTAGCCCTCAGGCAGCGCGAACAGGTCGGCCACGCCCGCGCGGACCCGCTTGACCAGGTTCTTCACCGGCGCCTGCCGGTGGGAGGTGCCCAGCACCGACGTACCGGAGCCGGCCAGCGCGGCCAGCGCCTCCGGGCGGATCTTGGACGGGCCGCAGCCGAACCGGCCGTCGGCCGGCTTCAGATCGGCGGGCAGGACGATGGTGCTGCTGTCGGCCATGGCGGCGCTGTCTCCTTGCGTGACAATTCGGACTCTCGACCGGGCCTGAGCTGACCGGCGGCCGAGTCGGCCCCAATCTTGCCATCGCCGGCGGAGCGGATTTGCCGCCGGCGGTGGGTCGGGCTCAGACCGCGGCGGCCAGGGCCGGGACGCCGGCGACCGCGTCGACGCCCCGTGGGCCGTGCCCGTCGTAGACCGCGGACGGGCGGACCAGCCGGCCCAGCCGCTTCTGCTCCAGGATGTGCGCGCTCCAGCCGGCGGTGCGGGCGCAGGTGAACATGGCCGGCATCATCGCCGCCGGCACCCCGGCGAAGTCCAGGATGACCGCGGCCCAGAACTCCACGTTGGTCTCGATCGCCCGGTCCGGGCGGCGCTCGCGCAGGATCGCCAGGGCGGCCTGCTCCAGCGCGGCGGCCGCCTCGTAGCGGGGTGCGTCCAGCTCGCGGCAGGTCCGGCGCAACACGCGGGCGCGAGGGTCCTCGGCCCGGTAGACGCGGTGTCCGAAGCCCATCAACCGCTCGTGGTTGTCCAGGATTCGGGTGACCAGGCCGTGCGGGTCACCGCTGGCCTCGACCTCCTTGACCATGGGCAGCACCCGGGCCGGGGCCCCGCCGTGCAGCGGCCCGGACATCGAGCCGATCGCCCCGGTGATGCTGGCCGGTACGTCCGCACCGGTGGAGGCGACCACCCGGGCGGTGAAGGTGGAGGCGTTCATCCCGTGCTCGGCGGCCGAGACCCAGTAGGCGTCCAACGCCTTGACCTGCAACGGGTTTGCCTCGCCGGTCCAGGCGGTGACGAAGCGCTCGACGACGGTCGAACACGATTCCAGGTCACGGGCGGAGACCGCCGGGCGCTCGCCCCGGGCCGAATGGGCCGCGTAGGACAGCACCGCGGCCGTGGTCTGGGCCAGGTGGTCGCGGGCCTGCTCGTCGGTGATGTCCAGCAGCGGACCGAACCCGCGGGCCGGGGCCAGCAGCGGCAGGCTGGCCTGCACGTCCACCCGGACGTCGCCGGAGCGGAACGCCGGGCCGGCGGTCTCCACCGGCAGCCGGGCGCCGAACTCGTCGTCGACCAGCAACGCCCAGGCGTCCTCGAAGCCGACCCGGCCGACCAGACCCTCGATGTCGACGCCGCGGTAGCGCAGCGACCCGCCGTCCCGGTCGGGTTCGGCGATGGCGGTGTGGAACGCGACCACGCCCTCCAGGCCGGGAACGAAGTCGGAGCCGTTGGTTGCCATCTGTACCTCCACGCCGAGGGTGAACCGGAGCGACGATGCGCCGGGGATGGGTCGAGCGGGAAAGCCGGGGTCCCGCCGAATTCCGGCTGAAGGGGGCCGAATACGAGCGGGGGCGAGGGTGAGCGTCGCCGTCAGTTCACAATGCCCGCGCAGGGTGCGAAAGAACCAGGGCCGGAAAGGTGGTCTTGGTCACGCCTTTACCTTCTGGATCGGTCCCGAGGGCGCCGTCAGCACGCGGCGTAGCGTCTGATCGGGTTGGCCGGGCCGCAGCGAGCCGGGCGGACGAGTACGACGAACGGCAAGGGGCCTGCGATCAGGCCTGGGACGGGGCGTGGGATGGGCATGGAGCAGGGCGTGACCAGGATGGCCGCGATGCGGGCGGAGTACTCGCTGGCCGGGCTGGCCGAGGAGGATCTGGCCGCCGACTGGGTGACCCAGTTCGACCGGTGGCTGCAGGACGCGATCACCGCCGAACTGCCCGAGCCCAACGCGATGGTGGTGGCCACGGCCGCGCCGACCGGCCAGGTGGCCAGCCGGACCGTGCTGTGCAAGGGCGTGGACGCCGACGGCGTCGTGTTCTACACCAACCTGGGCTCGGACAAGAGTCGCGACCTGCAGGCCAACCCGTGGGCCGCGGCGACCTTCCCGTGGATCGGGTTGCAACGCCAGGTGCACGTGCGCGGGGCGGTGCAGCGGGTGTCCGATGAGCTGGCCCAGGCCTACTGGGCGACCCGGCCGCGTGGCTCCCGGCTGGGCGCGTGGGCCAGCCCGCAGTCGACCGTGCTGCCCGACCGGGCCGCGCTGGAATCGCTGCAGGACGAGGTGGCGCAGCGCTTCGGCGGCGCCGACCCGGTCATGGACGCGACGAATCCCGTTCCGCTGCCGGACTTCTGGGGTGGTTGGCGGATCGTGCCGGAGACGGTGGAGTTCTGGCAGGGGCGGCGGGCCCGGCTGCACGATCGGCTGCGGTACCGCCGGGACAGCGCCGGTGACTGGGTGATCGAGCGGCTCGCTCCGTGACGGCATGACCGCCGGGCCGCCGAACCCGGACCCCGCCCCCGACGTCGACGCGCGGACGGCGTCCGCCTCCGAACCCGCTGCCGACGCGGTGACCGATCGGCCGAACCGGAACTGGCGACGGATCGGACCGGACCTGCGGCCGCTGTCCATCCCGGCCTACCGGCGGCTGTTCCTGGGTCAGGTCTTCACCGTGGTCGGGGCCATGGTGACCACCGTCGCGGTGCAGCAGCAGGTGTTCGACCTGACCGGCAGCTCGGCCTGGGTCGGCATTGCCTCGCTGGTCGCATTGGTCCCGCTGGTCGTCTTCGGGCTGCTCGGCGGCGCGATCGCGGACACCTACGACCGGCGCAAGCTGCTGATGGTGACCTCGGTCGGGATCGCGGTGACCAGCATCGGCCTGTGGCTGGCCGCGCTGATCGGCAACGAGTCGGTGTGGACGGTGTTCGCCCTGCTGGCCGTCCAGCAGGGCTTCTTCGCCGTGAACCAGCCGACCCGCAGCGCGATCATCCCGCGGATCGTGCCGGCCGAGCTGGTGCCGTCGGCCAACGCGCTGGGCATGACCGTGTTCAGCATCGGCGTCATCGTCGGCCCCTTGCTGGTGGGCATGCTGATTCCGATCATCGGGGTGCCCTGGCTGTACTTCCTGGACGCGTTGACCCTGGTCGGCATCCTGTACGCGGTGATCAAGCTGCCGCCGGTGCCGCCGCTGGGGGAGCGGCGCGGCCGGGCCAAGGTGATCGACGGCCTGGCCTACCTGCGGCTCAAGCCGCTGCTGCTGATGACCTTCGTGGTGGACATCATCGCGATGGTCTGCGGCATGCCCCGCGCGCTGTTCCCGCAGATGGCCCAGGAGACCTTCGGCGGCGCCGTCGGCGGAGGCTTCGAACTGGGCGTGCTCAACGCCGCGCTGGCCGTCGGCGCGCTGATCGGTGGCCTGACCGGCGGCTGGATCCACCGGGTGCACCGCCAGGGCATTGCGATCATCGCCGCCATCGTGGTGTGGGGCGCGTCGATGGCCCTGTACGGCACCACCTCGATCCTCTGGCTGGCCGCGATCTACTTGGCCGTCGGTGGCTGGGCCGACCTGGTCAGCGCGGTCTACCGATCGACGATCCTGCAGGTCAACGCCACCGACGAGATGCGCGGCCGGATGCAGGGGGTGTTCACCGTGGTGGTGGCCGGCGGGCCCCGGGTCGCCGACTTCGTGCACGGGTTGGTCGCCGCGGCCACCTCGACCACGTTCGCCGTGGTCGCGGGCGGGATCGCGACCATCGTGCTGACCCTGCTGGCGGCCACCCTCGGCCGGTCCCTGGTGCGCTACGACACCCGCCGACATGACTGACCGGCGCGGCCCGGGCCGGGCTGCGCCGGGCCGACCCGGCTCGGGCACAATCTGCGGTGAGGAGGTCCGATGATCGCTCCGCGTCCCCACGTCCCGCAGGACTGGGCTCCGTACGCACAACTGGACGACGCGGTCCGCGCCTACCTCCGCGATCCCGACGTCGCCCTGGAGGAGCTGTCCGGCGTGCTCGACCCGGCCGACGTGCTCTCCTTCACCTGCGAGCTGGTGACCAGTGCGCAGCCCTGGGGCGAGGCGTTGTGGCAGGAGGTGGCAGTCACCGACGGGCGGCGGCTGATCCTGTGGCACGGCGACGATGAGGTCGACGACGACCGCCCGGACGATCTGATGTTCGCCTCCTCCCTGCGGACCGTCCCGCTGACCGCGGTGGTCGACCAGGGCCTGCGGCACCGGTTCCGCACCGAGCCCGACGGGTCGCGGTCGATGAACGCGGTGCAGCTGTACCTGTCCACGCAGACCCCGGAGAAGTCGGTGACCGAACTCGCCGAGGCCAACCAGACGCGCACCCTGCAGTACGTGGAGACCTACCGGTTCTCCAAGTCGGTGACCGACGGCGGGCTGGCCCAGATGCAGCGCCTGCTGCAGTTCGGCCGGGCCCTGTCCCGCGCCGTCGGCGGGGACCCCCGCCGACCCCCGACCTGCAGTTGATCATGGGAGGAATGCCGTTATCCGTCCCGGATAACGGCATTCCTCCCATGATCAACACCACGAGGGAGGCCGGGGGCGGGGGAGCGGGGCGTCAGCCGCGCTGCTGCCAGCGGCGCAGGGCCTCGGCCCGCTCGTCGGCGTGATCGACGATCGGCTCCGGGTAGCCGGCGGGGACCCCGCCGTCCAGCTCCCACGGCCGGTGCACCTTGCGACCCGGCACGTCCCGTAGTTCGGGAATGTACCGGCGGACGAAATCCCCTGACGGGTCGAACTTCTCGCCCTGGGTGAGCGGGTTGAAGATGCGGAAGAACGGCGCCGCCTGGGCGCCCGATCCGGCCACCCACTGCCAGCCGTGATTGTTCGACGCGTAGTCGCCGTCCACCAGGTGCTCCAGGAAGTGCTCGGCGCCGCGCTGCCAGGGCAGGTGCAGGTCCTTGATCAGGAACGAGGCGGTGGCCATCCGCAGGCGGTTGTGCATCCAGCCCTCGGCCAGCAGCTGACGCATCCCGGCATCGATGAACGGGTAGCCGGTCCGCCCGGCCCGCCACGCCTCGAAGCGTTCCTCGGCCGGCTGGCCGGAATCCCAGGCCATCCGGTCGATCACCGGGTCCACCGAGGTCCAGACCGACTCGGGCAGATGAAAGACGCTGTCCGCGTAGAACTCCCGCCAGGCCAGCTCGCGCCGGTAGCTGGCCGCGCCAGTCGAGCGGCGGCCGGCCAGATCGGCCAGCAGGGTGCGCGGATGGATCGAGCCCCACTTCAGGTACACCGACATGTGGCTGGTGCCAGGGCGATCCGGGCGGTCCCGGTCGCCGTCGTAGTCGTCCAGGGCCTCGTCCCGGAAGGTGCGCCAGCCATCGAGCGCGGCCTGCTCGCCCACCTCCGGCAACGACATGCCGGCCGGCACCGTGCGGGCGTACTCCTGCGGGTCGTGGGCAGTGATCCCGTCGACCTCGCCCGGGTCGACCCAGTCGACCCCGGACCCGGACCGGGCGGGCTTGCGCCACCCGTGGTCGGTCCAGCCCCGGTAGAAGGGCGTGAACACCGCGTACCGCTCGCCGTTGCTCTTGCGCACGCGCCCGGGGGCCACCGCGTAGGGCGAGCCGGTGGCCACCCACTCGACGCCGGCATCCTGCAGGGCCCGCTGCACCTGCTCGTCCCGCCGCCGCCCGTACGGCCCGTAATCGGCCGAGACGTGCACGACGTCCGCGTCCACCGCCCGGGCCAGCCGGGGCAGCACCGACCGCGGGCGCCCGTGGGCGATGAGCAGCCGACCGTCCATGGCCTGCGCCAGGGCGGCCAGGGTCCGGGCCAGCACGGCCCGCCGGGGCGAGCCGGAGGCGTCCAGGGGCACGTCGTCGGCGACGAAAACCCCCAGCACACGGTGGTTGTGGTCGGCGGCGGCGGCCAACGCCGGGTGGTCGCCCAACCGCAGGTCGCGGCGGAACCAGAGCAGGCTGGTCGAGGTCATGGCACGACCGTGCCCGCCCGGGTCCGGCCCCAAACCGTGAGGTCGGGGACGGTCCGGACGGGCACCGGGGTCGTTCGGATCAGCGGCTGACGGTCAGCGCTGCTCGGTGGGGATGTAGTCCCGCTCGGTGTACCCGGTGTAGACCTGCCGCGGGCGGCCGATCTTGGTGGCCGGGTCGTTGATCATCTCGCGCCACTGGGCGATCCAGCCGGGCAGCCGGCCCAGCGCGAACAGCACGGTGAACATCCGGGTCGGGAAGCCCATCGCCTTGTAGATCAGGCCGGTGTAGAAGTCCACGTTCGGGTACAGCTTGCGGGAGATGAAGTAGTCGTCGGACAACGCCACCTCTTCCAGCTGCTTGGCCAGGTCGAGCAGCTGGTCCTGGGCGCCCAGGGAGGCCAGCACCTCGTCGGCGGTGGCCTTGACCAGGGCCGCACGCGGGTCGTAGTTCTTGTAGACCCGGTGCCCGAAGCCCATCAGCTTGACGCCGGGCTCGCGATCCTTGACCCGCTTGACGAAGTGGCCGACGTCACCGCCGTCCTTCTTGATGCCCTCCAGCATCTCCAGCACGGCCTGGTTGGCGCCGCCGTGCAGCGGGCCGAACAGGGCGTTGATGCCGGCCGAGACGGAGGCGAACAGGTTGGCGTTGGACGAGCCGACCAGCCGCACGGTCGAGGTGGAGCAGTTCTGCTCGTGGTCTGCGTGCAGGATCAGCAGCTGGTCGAGCGCCTTGGTCAGCTTGGGATCGACCTCGTACGGCTCGGCCGGGAAGCCGAACGACATCCGCAGGAAGTTCTCGACCAGGCTCAACGAGTTGTCCGGGTACAGGAACGGGTGGCCGACCGACTTGCGGTAGGCGTACGCGGCGATGGTGGGCAGCTTGGCCAGCAGCCGCACGGTGGACAGCTCGACCTGCTCGGGATTGAACGGGTCCAGCGAGTCCTGGTAGAACGTCGACAGCGCGCTGACCGCGCTGGAAAGCACCGGCATCGGGTGCGCGTCCCGGGGGAAGCCGTCGAAGAACCGCTTGAGATCCTCGTGCAGCATGGTGTGCCGGCTGATCCGCTTGGTGAACGAGTCCAGCTCCGCGGTCGTGGGCAGCTCACCGTGGATGAGCAGGTAGCTGGTCTCCAGGAACGTGGAGTGCTCGGCCAGCTGCTCGATCGGGTACCCGCGGTAGCGCAGGATGCCGACGTCACCGTCGATGTAGGTGATCTTGGACGTGGTCGATCCGGTGTTGGTGAACCCCGGATCCAGGGTGATGACACCCAGGGTGGTCAGCAGCTTGGAGATCTCCATGCCGGAGGCGCCCTCGGTGGCCGGGATCACCTTCAGGTCCAGCTTCTGCCCGCCGTACTCCAGGGAGCCGGTGGCCGGCGCCTCGAGCGTGGCCTCGGTCGGCGGCATGAACTGGATGGTGCCCGTCGCCTCGGCGGATCCGGGCGGGTTCGCCGGGGTCGGGGCGGCGTCGGTGGCCTTGGTCATCGCGGTATTCGCCTCTCGTTCGTCAGGGTGGCAATCGGCCAGGCAGGGCCGAGATGGCCGACTGCCGGCGCGTCGAGGTGGCGCTCGTTGCTGACGAGATTACTGGTCGGACGGAATGCTCCTGTCCACGGGCGGGGCGACGAGCGCCTCATTCGGGGGACGCGGCGAAGGTTTACCGGCCAGTAACCTGGATGAGACACAGTGGTCGCCAGGTGCTCGGGTCGGGGCCGACCCCCCGGTCGCCGCTGTGGCCGGCGGGCAACGGTGCCCGTCGGACCTGATCACGAAAGGTCCCTACGGCATGAGCGAGCGCCAGCGAGCGAATCATCGAGTCCGCGCCGTCGCACCCGGAAGGGGCGTGGAGCGCGCGAACGCCCCGCAGGGGGCGACGGCATGAGCGAGCGCCAGCGAGCGAATCATCGAGTCCGCGCCGTCGCACCCGGAAGGGGCGTGGAGCGCGCGAGCGCCCCGCAGGGGGTGACGGCATGAGCCTGAGCTTGGCGGCCATCCTGTCCGAATCCGCGTCGCGCTACCCCGATCGGGACGCGGTGGTGATGGGGCCGCAACGGATCGGGTACGCCACCCTGTGGCAGGAGTCTCGCCGGTACGCCGCGGTGCTGCGCGAGCGCGGCGTCGGCCCGGGCGACCGGGTGGCCCTCCTGTTGCCGAACGTGCCCGACTTTCCCCGGGTCTACTACGCCGTGCTGTCCCTGGGCGCCGTCGTCGTGCCGGTGCACGCGCTGCTGGTCGCCCGGGAGATCGGTTTCGTGCTGACCGACTCCCAGGCCTCGCTGCTGGTCGCCGCCGGGCCGCTGCTGGCGCAGGGGCTGCCCGGGGCGGAGCAGGCCGGGGTGCCGGTGCTGGCGGTGCTCGGCGGGCCCGAGGGCGTCGACCGGCTGGACCTGCTGGCCGCCGACGTCGAGCCGATCCGCACCTACGTCCAGCGCGAACCGTCGGACGAAGCGGTGATCCTGTACACCTCGGGCACCACCGGCTCGCCCAAGGGTGCGGTGCTCACCCAGCTGAACATGGCGATGAACGCCATGATCAGCGCGACGACCGTGCTGGATCTGACGCCCGAGGACGTGATCCTGGGCTGCCTACCCCTTTTCCACTCGTTCGGCCAGACCTGCTCGATGAACGCCGGCTTCTACGCGGGCAGCACGTTGGTGCTGCTGCCGCGCTTCGACGGGGCGGCCGCACTCGAGCTGATCGTGGGCGAGAGCGTGAACGTGTTCATGGGCGTGCCCACCATGTACATCGGCCTGCTGGCCGCCGCCCGGGAGGACGAGCGTCGGCCGGTGCTGCGGCGGGCGGTCTCCGGCGGGGCGAGCCTGCCGGTGGCCGTCATCGACGCGTTCAAGCGGGTGTTCGAGGCCGACATCTACGAGGGGTACGGGCTGTCCGAGACCTCGCCGGTGGCCACCTTCAACCAGGCCGTGTTCGGCCGCAAGCCGGGCACGGTCGGCCGCGCGATCTGGGGCACCGAAGCGGAGATCGCCGACCCGGCGATCGAGGACCGGATCGCGCTGCTGCCGCAGGGCGAGGTCGGCGAGGTGGTGCTGCGCGGCCACAACATCTTCGCCGGCTATCTGAACAACCCGCAGGCCACCGCGGCCGCCGTGGTCGACGGCTGGTTCCGCAGCGGCGATCTGGGGGTCAAGGACGCCGACGGGTTCCTCTCGATCGTCGACCGGAAGAAGGACCTGATCATCCGCGGCGGGTTCAACGTCTACCCGCGCGAGGTGGAGGAGGTGCTGGCCAGCCACCCCGGGATCGCCCAGGTCGCCGTCGTCGGGGTGCCCGACGCCACCCACGGTGAGGAGATCTGCGCCGTCGTCGTGCGCTCGCCGGAGGGACAGGACCTGGACGCCGACACCCTGATGACCTGGTCCCGGGAGAAGTTGGGCCGGCACAAGGTGCCCCGGCGGGTCGAGTTCGTCGAGACGTTGCCGCTGGGCCCCAGCGGCAAGATCCTCAAGCGGGAACTGATCAAGCAGCTGTAGGCGCCAAGAATTTCCGAACCGGTCGAAACCCGGGGGTATCGCCGCGGCGGCGGCGGTGCTCCTGGGTGGGCGTGCCGACCGCCGAACGGGTGACCGGCCGCTCAAATGATCAGCTCGCTGGAGGAAATCATGCGTATATCGGTCAGGACGGCCGTCACGGCCGCCGCCGCGTCCGGTCTGGTGTTCGTGCTGGCCGCCTGTGGCGGGGTCACCGGCACGGCGGCGGTGGGCCAGGGCGCCGCCGGCCCCACGACCAGCACCGCCACCACCACGACCAAGTCGTCCAGCTCGAGTCCGCGGACGACCCCGACGACGAGCCGGTCCACCGCGACGGCCACCGACCTGACGCTGGACAGCGGGGTCACCATCGAGGAGCTCAAGGGCGACATCGACGGCGCGCAGACCGTCGTCGACGGCTACTGGACCGCCCACTGGTCGGACTTCTACACCGGCACCTACACCCCGCCCACGGTCGTCGGCCTGTACGACGGCACCGACCCGGACACCGCACCGCAGTGCGGCGGGGAACCGCTGGAGGCCTACAACGCCTTCTACTGCCCGGACAACGACTCGGTCGCCTGGGACGCCAGCCTGCTGGTCAACGGGGCCGATCAGATCGGCGACTCGTGGGTCTACCTGGTGATCGCCCACGAGTGGGGTCATGCCATCCAGGCCCGGCTGGACAGCAGCCTGGTGGCCCAGGCCCAGGAACTGCAGGCCGACTGCCTGGGCGCCGCGGCGCTGTACGGGGCGGTCGCCGACGGCACGTTGGAGTTCGACGCGGGTGACGAGCAGGAGCTGGTGACCTCGCTCAGCGCGCTGTCCGACCAGATGCCGTGGACGATGACCGCCGACCACGGGGACGCCTTCCAGCGGGTGCAGTGGTTCACCCTGGGCCGCAACGGCGGCGTCAACGCCTGCCACGACGTGCTGGTCGACCCGTCGGCCTCGACGGCGCCGTCCACCATCGACGTCGATCCCTCGACGGTCCCGACCTCGGCCATCGTCCCGCCGCCCACCGGCGGTCCCGGCCCCACCGGCTGACCGGATCTTCCGCCGGACACCCGCCCCGACGTCCCCGGGGCGGGCCCGTCCGCGTGGCACCCTCGAACCCGGGCAGCGTCGCGCGTCGGCAACCCGGGCCCACCGCCGGACGTCCTGAGTCGGTGCAGCTCGCCGACCGGGTCCGGTCGGCCGCCCGGCCTCGCCGCCGGACCACGCTGCACGGTTGAGTCGAATCGAGGGGTGCATGCGTTCGCGTTTGCTGGTCGTCGGGGTCGTGGTGGCCCTGGCCGCGGTGACCGGGGTCCTGATCTACCAGGGCAACAGTGAGGTGGCGACGGCATCGTCGGCCACGGCGACCAGCACGTCGGTCGACGTGTTCGCCGAGGACACCGACGCACCCACCGTTCCGGTGGTGTCGGTCCCGTCCGAACGGCCGCCGACGAACGTGCCGATGACCAAACTGGAGCCGGGCGACACTCCGCCGCAGTTCATCATCTTCTCGTTCGACGGCGCCGGCTCGCACCAGCGGTGGAACGAGTTCATGGCGGTGGCCGACCAGACCAACTCCCGCTTCACCGGCTTCCTGTCCGGGATCTACCTGCTCGGCGACGCCGGCAAGAACGCCGGCGCCTACACCGGCCCGGGTCACGCCACCGGCAAGGCGGCCATCGGCTACGGCGGCCCTGAGTCCGAGATCGTCACCGAGGTCAACGACCTGAACACGGCCTACGCCAAGGGCCATGAGATCGGCACCCACTACAACGGGCACTTCTGCGATGACGCCCCGCCGGGCGGCAACCAGTGGACGACGGCCGACTGGAACGACGAGCTGGACCAGTTCTTCGGCTTCGTGAAGAACTGGAAAGAGATCAACGGTTACACCGACGCGCCCGACCTGACGGTGCCGCCGGAGTCGATCAAGGGTGGCCGCACCCCCTGCCTGACCGGCTCGCTCAAGACCCTGATCCCGGCCTGGAAGGCGCACGGGATGACCTACGACTCGTCGATGCCGGCGCCGCGCAACGGCATCTACTGGCCGCAGAAGGTCGACGGCATCTGGGAGTTCTACATGCCCCAGGTCTATTCGCCCGGCTTCGACGGCATGACGACGGCGATGGACTACAACTTCTGGGCCAAGTTCAACGGCGCCAAGGACGAGCCCGACACCGCGCCCGAGCTGCGCTCGATCGTCAAGGGCACCTACGAGTACATGTTCGACCAGGCGTACAACGGCAACCGGGCGCCGATCCTGATCGCCAACCACTTCAACAAGTGGAACGGCGACTCCTTCAACCCGCCGGCCATGGACTTCATGAAGGAAAAGTGCGGCCAGCCCGACGTCTACTGCGCCACCTACCAGGACGTCATCGCCTGGATGGAGATGCAGGACCCGGCGGTGCTGCAGGAGCTGCTCAACCGCGATCCGGTGGCGGCCAAGGCCCCGTAGGTCCGGACCTCGCGTCGCTGATGGGGCGCCGCGCTGATCCAAGTACTGATTTGTCGCCCGTTTCGCCCGAATTGGTGGTCCTTGGATCAGCGCGACCAAGCGGCTCGGGTCAACCTGCTCGGGCCCGGCGGCTCAGGCCGGACGACCCAGGCCGCGAAGGGCTCGCCCGTCGCGGTTGGACCAGGTCAGCAGCTGACCGGGGGGTAGCGGCGGGGCCGCCAGCAGCTCCCGCACCCGATGGGCCAGCAGGTCCGGCGAGCCCACCGCCACGGCCCAGCCGTACCGGATCACCCGGATACCCATCCGCTGCAGCCGCCATTCGCGTTCCTTCTCCTGACGGATCGTCGCGGCCGGGTCGCTCAGGTACTTCCGCAGACCGTCGGCCTCGGCGCCGACCCGTTGCTCCGGCCAGTAGTGGTCCAGTCGGAAGACCGGGAGATGCTCGCCCACCCACTCGTTGGTCCGCGCCGGTGGCAGCCCTCCCCGGATGAAGGCCAGCCGGCCGGCCGATTCCAACGGGGACTCCACGTCGGGATCGCAGTGCCGCACCGCCCACGACGCCCGCCCGGCCCCCGACCAGCCGTCGATGTCCTGCAGGGCGGCGATCAAAGAGTCCCGGCCGTGGTCCCGAGCGGCGACCGCGTCGGCCACGATCAGGGAAGCCAGCCGACCGGCCCGGCGGCCGATGTCGACGGCGGCGAAGGCCGGTTGAACCGAGGCGACCCCGTGGTGGTCGCCGAGCCAGGTGTCGGGAACCGCGGCGAACCGGGTGCGGCCGTTGATGGTTCGGTTCGACCCGCTGCGACACGATCGCGGGCGGAGCACGCTGGGCACGGCCGGCGGCTCGCCGGCGGTGGGCAGGTCGTGCACGACGACCGCCGACCAGTCGGCGGCGTAGGTGTTCGGTGGGCTGACCATCAACAGCGCCCGGGTGCGCAGCCGCAGCAAGGGCCAGGGGCCGAGCGCGGCGACGGTGGCCGGGTCGGCGTAGACACCGTTGGCCAGTGACGCCAACGACTCCTGCCGCACCAGCCGGGTCAGCTTGCTCCGCGGGACCCCCAGTGCGAGCAGGTCGCGGCGCCGGACCAGGTCGTCGCCGACGGCCAACAGGTGCCGAACGTCAGGAGGAAGGTCGGTGGGCCGGCGCATCGGACGAGCCTGGCGCACGGCCGGCGAGGATCGGGGACGATCCCCGCCGGCTGGGGACAAGTCCTGTGGACAACTGGGCGCGCCCCGCCTGGCCGGCCCGCGCCGCGGACTGGTGCCCCGGCCGCCGGCCCCAGCCGGCGCGCTGATCGAAGTGCCGATTCCGCGCCGGAAATGTCCGGCTCGGGGAACCTTGGATCAGCGCGCCAGCCCTACGCCCGGCCGAAACAGCCGCTGCCACCGGCTGCTCAGCCTCAGCTTCAGCTTCAGCGGGCCTCGGCCCGGTCGGCGTTGGCGTGGATCGCGTCCCGGAGCCACTGGGCCAGCCCGGGGGCGACGTCCTCGTAGGTGCGGGTGAACCGCTCGTCGGCGGCGTACATGTCGCCGATCCCGCGGTGCATCTGGTACCCGCAGTCGTAGAACGTTTCGATCGAGCGCCGGTGCTCCTCGGCCAGGTCCATGGCCGCGGGGCTGTCCGGGGCGGCGCCGCTGGTCATCGCCTCGGCCAGACGACGGTTGAGCTCGTCACCGGCCGCCTTGATCTCGATCCACTGCTGCTTGGTGAACGTCGACGTCCGCTGCTGGGACTGCTTCCAGGCGTCGGTGTCGCCCCAGCGTTGGTGTGCCTCGGTCTCGTAGTCCTCGCTGTAGTTCGGCCCGAAGATCTCTAACTTCTCCTCGGGCGTCAGGGAAATACCCATGGTGTAGGCCTCCAATTCCTTGTCCACGGCGGCGACCATCGCGGTGAGCCGGTTGATCCGCTCGGTCAGGAGCTCCCGCTGCCGTCGCAGATGGGCGCCCGGACCGGCGGCCGGATCGGCCAGGATGGTCGCGATGTCATCGAGGGAGAAGCCGAGCTCCCGGTAGAACAGGATGGTGTGCAGCCGGTCCAGGTCGTCCGTGGAATAACGGCGGTACCCGGCGCCGGTGCGGTCCTGCGGTTCCAGCAGGCCGATCTGGCCGTAGTGGTGCAACGTCCGGACCGTCACACCCGCCAGTTCGGCCACCTGGCCGACCGAGTAACTCATCTGCTGCCATCCCCTCGATGGGCCCGGGTTCCTTTCTCCCGGGCCTCATCGAGGATGCAACCTGACGCGACGTCAGGGTCAAGCCGATTCGCGGGAATCTTTCAGCTCGCGACCGGCCGCAGGTCGTAGACGGTCACGCCGCCCACGGTGGAGGCCGTGAAGTTCGCCTCCACCCACTGCGCGATCTCCGAGTTCCCGCCCCGGCCGCCGCCCATTCCGCCGCCGGCGATGTAGTAGCTGATGTCGCCGTCGGTCACGTACTGCTGGAACTGGGCCAGGGTCGGGTACGGGTCGCCGGAGAAGCCGCCGATGGCCATCACCGCGGTGTCGGTGTTCAGGATGTACGGGGCCGCGGACTGCGCCCCGGACACCGCCGCCGACCAGCGGGTGGTGGTGGCGTTGAGCAGGTCGATCAGGTCGGAGTTCACGGTCGTGGACTCGCCGCCGAAGCCGCCGCCCGGTGGGGCGCTGAGGCCGCCGGTGGGCGGAGTGAAGGACCCGTCCGTCGGCAGGTCGCCGGCAGCAAGATCGTCCGGGAGCGCGCCGGTCGGGAGGTCGCCGGCCGGAAGGTCGGCGATTCCGGCGGGCAGACCACCCGAACCGGCGCGCCCGCCACCGAAGCCGCCGGCGCCGGACCCGGACGGTCCCGAGGTCGGGATGGAGCCGCTGTGCGCGGTGGCGGCGGTGGCCACGGTCCAGGCAGCCGCGCCGGACAGCGCGGTCAACGAGCCGACGAGCAGGCCGATGATCGCGAAGCGACGCCAGGCGCCGGCGGAGACCACCAGCAGGGCCGCGCCGGCCAGCGCCCCGGTCAGGACCACCCAGCGCAGCCAGGGCAGCCAGCTCGAATCCCGGGACAGCAGGAGGAACGACCAGATGCCGGTGGCCGCGATCATCAACGCCAGCACGGCGCGGACGACGTGGTTGTCCCGCCCCCGCCACAGTTCGCGACCGGACACCGCGATGGTGGCGGCGATGAACGGCGCCAGCGCCACCGAGTAGTACGGGTGGACGGTGCCTTCCATGTACGAGAAGACGAGCGCGGACACCACGAGCGAGCCGCCCCACAGGATCAGCGCCGCCCGGATCCGGTCGGTACGGGCGAAGCGCCGGGTGAACCAGAGACCGGCGAGCAGGCCGATCAGGGCCGCCGGCAGCATCCAGGAGATCTCGGTACCGAACGAGGTGCCGAACATCCGGCCCAGGCCGGTCGAGCCGCCGAACCCGGCGTTGCCGCCGAACCCGCCGCCACCGCCGGCGGGTGCGCCGCCGCCGGTCGCGGTCGAGGCGGACCGGCCGAAGATCCGGGACAGGCCGTTGTAGCCGATCGCCAGCTGCCACAACGAGTTGTCGGTGCTGCCGCCGATGTACGGCCGGGAATCGGCCGGCCACAGCGAGACCAGCAGCACGTACCAGCCGGCCGACACGATCAGCGCGCCACCGGCGGCCAGCAGGTGCCAGATCCGCGTCCACAACCGGGACTGCCCGGCAACCAGGTAGGCCAGCGCGAACGCCGGCAGCACCAGCAGGCCCTGCAGCATCTTGGTCAGGAAGGCGAACCCGAGGGCGACGCCGGCCAGCAGCAGCCAGCGGAGGGCGCTGCGGCCACGCTCGGTCTCCACGGCGCGGACGACGAAGTAGCCGGCCAGCGTCATCAGGAAGACCAGCAGCGCGTCCGGGTTGTTGAACCGGAACATCAGCGCGGCGACCGGGGTCACCGTGACCAGCGCGCCGGCGACCAGGCCGGCGGCGTCCCCGGACCAGCGGCGCACCGCCGCCCAGACCAGGGCGACGGTGCCCACCCCGAGCAGCGCCTGCGGGATCAGCATCGACCACGAGCTGAACCCGAAGATCCGGCCGGACAGGGCCATCAGCCAGATCGAGGCCGGCGGTTTGTCGACCGTGATCGCGTTGGACGAGTCCAGCGAGGCGAACAGCCAGGCCTTGAGGTCCTGCGTTCCGGCCTTCACCGCCGCCGCGTAGAAGTCGTTGGCGTAGCCGGATGCGGACAGGTTCCACAGGTAGAGCGCCGCGGTGACGGCGAGCAGGCCCCACAGCGCGGGGCGGGCCCACCGGGGGTCGTCGGCCGGGCCGAGGAACAGGCGACCCGCCCAACTGCGTGGATGCCCCGGACGCGGCCCGTCGGCCGGGGTCGGGGGGAGCGGGGGTGGGGCCGCGGTGGCCGGGCCGTCGGTCAGGGTGGACATGGCTATTCCTCGATGGTCGTGACGGGGATGCGGGTCGGGGACGCGGCGGGCTCGGCGGCGCGGCGGAATACCCAGCTGCGCAGCAGGACGAACCGGACCGCGGTGGCCACCAGGTTGGCCAGCACGAGGACGGCGATCTCCACCGGCACGCTGGGCTGCGCAGTGATCGCGGTGAGCAGGGCCAGCGAACCGCTGGTGATGCCCAGCCCGAGCAGGAAGACGCCGAAGCCCTGGAACTGGTGCCGGACGGCTCCGGTGCGGCCCTGGATGCCGAAGGTGATCCGGCGGTTGGCGGCGGTGTTGGCGACGGCGGTGATGGCCAGGGCCAGGAAGTTGGCTGCCTGGGCGTCGACGCCCAGCCGGAACAGGAAGAACAGCACCAGGTAGGCCAGCGTGCTGGCGACGCCGATCGCCGCGAACCGGACGATCTGTTTGGTCATCCCGCTGGGCACCCCGGGGGTGGCCGGTTCCAGCGGCGCGCGGCCCAGCTGCTGGCGCACGTCGGCCAGCGGCAGCGAGCCGTTGGCCAGGGCCCGGCCCACCCGCCAAACGCCCCGCAGGTCGTCCTTGGCCGTCTGCGCGATGTCGACGCGGGAATCCGGGTCGTCGGTCCAGTCGACCGGCACCTCATGGATCCGCAGGCCCGACCGTTCGGCCAGCACCAGCAACTCGGTGTCGAAGAACCAGCCGGTGTCCTGAACCAGCGGCAGCAGCTGCTGGGCGACGTTGCGCCGGATCGCCTTGAACCCGCACTGGGCGTCGGAGAAGCGGGCCGCCAGGGTGCCCCGCAGGATCAGGTTGTAACAGCGAGAGATGAATTCCCGCTTGGGTCCTCGGATAACCCGGGACCCGCGGTGCAGTCGGGTGCCGATCGCCAGGTCCGAGTGGCCGGAGACCAGCGGCGCGACCACCGGCAGCAGGGCGGACAGGTCGGTGGACAGGTCCACGTCCATGTAGACCAGGACGTCGGCGTCGGAGTCCAACCAGACCTGCTTGAGCGCTCGCCCGCGTCCCTTCTGGCCCAGATGGACCGCGCGCACCTGCGGGTGCTGCCGGGCCAGCTCGTCGGCGATGGCCGCCGTCCGGTCGGTGGAGGCGTTGTCCGCGATGGTGATCCGGAAACTCATCGGGACCTGGGAGCTCAGGTAGTCGTGCAGCCGCGCCACGCTGCGCGGCAGATCGAGTTCTTCGTTGTAGACGGGGACGACGACGTCCAGGGTCACCCGGGTCGACCGGGTACCGGGGGGCTCCGGCTCGCCGTCCGGGTCCAGATCCCCGGCCCAGCCATCGGTCAGCGTGAACGCACTCATGCCGATGACGGTGCGGCATCGACCTGGGAGGCCCTCCGGGTACGGCTGTGCGGTTGCTATGTCGGGGCCGGCCCGGTCACCCGATCCGGGCCGGCCCCGACGGTCAGGCCAGGACGTCCGGACGCAGCCGCTCGTCCAGCCAGGCGAAGGCGCGGGTGTCGAACAGTGTCCGGGCGGCGGCCTCGCAGTGGTCCCCGCCGCCCTCGGCCGCGGTGAAGGTGATCAGCTGCTTGTCCGGCACCGTCAGCGCCTCGAACGTCTGGGGTGCGCTGGCCCCGACGGCGTCGCCCTCGGCGTGGGTCACCAGGGTCGGGCAGGTGATGGTCTGCGCGTAGCCGTTGAGCCGGAAGTCCTTCATCGTGTCGAAGTAGGCCAGCGGGTCGGTCACGCCGTGCACGACGACGCCGCGGCGCATGCTCCAGCCGGCCGTGGGCTTCGCGGCCATGCCATCGAGGATCTGGGCCAGCGCGGCTCGCGCGTCCGCGTCCCCCGCCTCGTAGCCCTTGGCGATGGACTCCGGCAGCCGGGCGATCGCCCCCGCGTACATGTCATAGGCGCCGGAGTCCGCGATCAGGGCGGCCAGCCGGTGTTCCTTGGCCGCCGCGCGCGGCCCGAGGAAGCCGCCCAGGGACAGGCCGGCCAGGGCGATCCGGTTCGGGTCGACATCGGGCCGGGCCAGCAGGAAATCGACCACCGGGGTGATCACCGCGTCCCAGTCCGGCCGCATCGGCAGACCCTGCTGGAGCAGGGCGGCACCCTGGCCGGGCCCGTCGAAGATCAGCACGTTGTACCCGCGGGCCAGCGCCGGCGCGGCGAAGTAGAAATAGCACTCCTCGCAGGTGCCGTCGTACCCGCCGAAACCGATGAGGGTGGCCCGGCGCACTCCGATCTCGTCGGCCGCGCGCAGGAAGTACCCGGGTAGCGTCGTGTCCTCGAACGGAATCTGCACGACCTCCACCGGGGTGTCCATCAGCGCGGCCGCCCGGCGGAACGCGGCGGTCTGCCGGGTATTGCTCAGGGCCATCCGCGGATCGACCGGCGTGCTGTACAGCATCGAGCCACCCGTGCGCAGGTAGGTGCAGGCCCGCAGGAACGCCTTGCGGGCGCTGATCCGGTGGCCGGCCGCCTCCTGCTGCTCGCCGAGCTCGAAAGTCCGCTCGCCCAGGGTGTTCCAGGCCTCGTACCAGGCGGTGAGGTCCGTTTCGTCGAGTCCCCGGACCGCCTGCACGACCTCGCCGAGGTCGGCCCCCTGATGGCTGGTCGCGCCCACCGCGCGGATCAGCTGGGCGTCGAGCAGATCGTCGTCGAGCAGCAGCTTGGTCATCGGATGTCCCTCGTCTCGTGGCGTTCGGCCGGGTGCACAGATCTGATGGTCACGACCCTGCCACCGGCCACTGTCACGCGACTCTCATCGCGGTTCTCACGCCGGGCCGACCGCCCGCCGTCGTGCGAGTGCGGTGACAGTGCCGCCCGGCACGATCGGATCGGTCCGGGTCGACGCACCCCGACCCCACGACGCCGAGAGGGGCGATGCCCGTGTCCCAGCACTCCGATCCGACCCCGGGCGATGTCGATGCCGATGTCGATGCCGATGCCGAACGCCGGGAGCGCCGGGCCGGTGAACGGGCGATCGAGCGGGCCGATCGGGCCCTGGACGCCGACGACGCCGGCACTGCCCGCCGCGAGTACCAGGCCGCGGCCGGCCATTTCCGGCGGGCGGCCGATCGGGCCCGGACGAGCGGCGACGAGGGCGCCCGGCGGGCCGACGAGGAAGCCGCGCTGCAGGCGCTGCGGGCGGCGCGGCCGATCACACCCGGTGCGCCGAGCGGATACCCACCGGTCAGATCCAGTCCGGCGTGAAGCGCTCCGGGTCGCCCCGCCCGAGCCGTTCCCCGCTGGCCCAGTGCCGGTCGAACTCGGCCGGCTCCAGCCGCTGCCGCAGCTCGTCGAGCACCGCGGGGGTGAACTCGTGCCAGGGCCAGTCCCGACCCAACCGCCGGTTCAGGCCGGCCGAGGCCCCCAGGCAGCGGACGGCCGCCGGGAGGTCACCGGCGCCGAGGCGGATCGAGGCCCGGGTCTCGATGGTGTCGCTGACCGCCAGGGTGCCCATCCGGCGATGGGTCAGCAGCAGCTGGTCGGAATAGCCCAGGGCGACCTGCGGCTCACCCTGGGTCAGTGCCGTCACCGTCAGGGCGACGAGCGCGAACAGCGCGGCCAGGTCGTTGCCCGTCGTCTTGGCCGTCTGGAGCACCTCGCCGGCTTCGGCGATCCCGGCGGCCCGGTCGCCCGCGAAGGACCAGTTGGCGGCGCGGATGGCCCGGCAGGCCAGCTCCAGGTGGGGGAGGCCGGCCACGTGGCCGAACCGCAATCCCGCGTCCTGGTAGTCGGCGGCAATGTCCCACAGATCGCCGGTCCACGCGGCCACCGCCCCGATCCGCAGCGCCGAGGCCACCTGTGCGGTCGAGTCGGCCGGGGCGGACTCGAGCCGGGGCAGCGCGGAGCGCAGCAGCTCGGCCGCCGGGTCCCGGTGATGCTCCAGGGCCAGCACGGCGCCGGCGGCCACGTCGACCAGGGCGTCGTCAAGGGGGTGCCGCCCGCGCGGCCGGGCCCGCAGCCGCTCGACCCAGTGCGCGGCCTCGGTCAGCCGGCCCCGTTCGAACCAACCGCCGAGCAGGGCCAGCACCATGGACGGGGCGGTGCGATCCCCGCCGCGGTGCAGGGTCGAATCCAGGCTGGCCCGCAGCGTGGCGGCGTTGCCCTCCAGCCAGTCCAGGAACGCCGCCTGGCCCGCCCCGTCGACCGGTGCGGCGGCGATCCGTCCGTTGAGCCACCGGTCGCGGACCGCCTCGATGGCCGCGCGCTCGGCGTCGTCGAGCACGGACGCGGCATGGGCCCGGATCGGGGCCAGTTGGTGGAACGAGGACGCTCCGCGGGTCGGGCGGGCGGCGACCAGCAGTGACCGGTGCACCAGGCCACCGACCAGGCTCATGGCCCGATCGGCCCGGAGCGGGGCCAGGTCGCACAGGGCGGTGGCCACGTCCAGGGTGAACGGTCCGGGAATGACCGCCAGCCGGCGGTGCAGGACCTGCTCGTCGTGACGGGCCAGCCGGTAGCCCCAGTCGACGGTCTCCCGCAGCGAGGCCTGACGCGGGGGTCCGGTGCCTCGGCGGGCCAACTCGGCCGGATTGTGTTCCAGCGCCTCGACGATCTCGCTCAGTGCGAACGTGTCGGCCTGGGCGGCGGCGAGCTCGATCCCCAACGGCAGACCGCCGACCGCGAGGCAGATCCGGCGGACCAGCTCGCCGTCCGGATCGGCCGGGTCGGGCCCGGTGGTGCCGCCGGTGCGGGCCAGGAACAGTTCCTGGGCCGGGCCGGGAACGGCGCCGGCCGGCGCCACCGGCAGCGGGCCCAGCCGGTGCACGTACTCGCCGGGCAGCTCCAGGGGCTCGCGGCTGGTGGCCAGTACCCGGACCCGCGGACAGCGGTCGAGGATCTCCGGGACCACCTCGGCGCACGCGTCGATCAGCTGCTCGCAGTTGTCCAGGATCAGCAGGGCGTCCGCGTCGGCGAGCCGGGCGGTCACGACCTCGATCGGCCGCCGACCGGGTTGCCCGGCCGGTTCCAGGGTGCCGGCGATCGCGACGACGAGCAGGTCCCGGTCGCGGACCGGAGCCAGGTCGACGAAGTGCACACCGTCGGGGAATCGGGTGTCGGGGAATCGGGTGGCCGCATGGCCGACCTCCACGGCCAGTCGCGTCTTGCCGGCGCCACCCGGCCCGGCCAGGGTGACCAGCCGCACCTGGCCCAGCTCCCCGGTGAGGGTGGCCAGGTCGTCGTCGCGCCCGATCAGCGACGTGCGGCCGCGTGGCAGGTCGGACACGACGACGGTGGGTCGGGTGGCCGGCCGCAGGTCCAGCGCGGGGTCCTGCTCGAGGATGCGCCGGTGCAGCTCGCGCAACTCCCGGCCCGGATCGATGCCCAGTTCGTCGGCCAGCACCGCGCGGGCCCGGGTGAAGTCGGCCAACGCGTCGGCCGGCCGGCCGGCCCGGTACAGGCCGGCGATGCGCTGGGCCCACAGTCGTTCGCGCAGCGGATGCTCGGCCAGCAGCGGGTCGAGCTCGCCGATCGCGTCCTCCGGGCGGCCGAGGTCGAGCAGGGCCTGCACCCGCAGCTCGGCGATGTCGATGCGGGCGTCGACCAGCTGCTGACGGGCCGGCCCGAGCCAGCCGTGGTCGGTCAGGTCGGCGTAGGGCTCGCCCCGCCACCGGCTCAGCACCCCGGCCGAGCGCTCCAGCACCTGCTCCGATCGACCGTCCGCGGCCCACCCGCGGATCTGCGGGGCGGCCGTCCGCAGCTCGGTGGAGTCGACCGCGTCGGGCGGCAGATCCAGCCGATACCCCAGGGTTTCGCGGCGCAGCAGCACCGGCGCGGCCCGGGCGGCCCGGCCCGGTTCGAGCTCCTTGCGCAGCCGCCAGATCACCGATTCGAGCAGCTGCGGCGCCCGTGGTGGGGCGTGGGGACCCCACACCGCCTCGACCAGCGCCGTGGTCCCGACCACCTCGCCGACCCGGTTGGCCAGCGGGCTCAGCGCCGCCGCCAGCCGGCCGGCGCCGAGGCCGACCGGCAATCCGTCTCGCTCCACGACGAGTGGGCCGAGATCCCGAATCTGCATCGGCCCAGGGTAGGAGGGTCGGCGGCGATCCGGCCGGGCGGTCGCCAAATCGTGCCCTCCGGCGGCGGGCGAGGGGGCCGCGCCGACGCCGCCCGGGGTCAGTGCCGGCGGTGGTCGACCCGGGCGGCCCGATGCCCGAACCGGGGTTTGCGGACCTCGCCGGTCTCGATCAGGCGCATCACCCGCTGCCGGTGGCCGGCCCAGGGTTCGAGCAGCTCGAGCATGCCGTCGTCGTCCACCGGGCGGCCGACCAGCGCCCACCCGACCAGGGCCGGCAGGTGGTAGTCGCCGACGCTGACGGTGTCCGGGTCGCCGTGCGCGCGCTGCACGATCTCGGCCGCGGTCCAGACGCCGATCCCGGTGACGGTGCGCAGGGCGCGGGTGACCGGTGGGCCGCCGCGGCCCCGCTCGATGGTGCGCTGCAGACCGTCGGCCACCCGGGTCGCCCGCAGCACCGTGGCCGCGCGACCCGGATCGACCCCGGCCCGGTGCCATTCCCAGGACGGGATCCGGCTCCAGTCCGCCGCCGACGGCGGCACCCGCATGCCGGCCGGGGCCGGCCCGGGGGCGGCCGATCCGAAGCGGGTCACCAGCTCCCGCCACGAGCGGCGGGCGTCGGCGCCGACCACCCGTTGCTCCAACACTGCGGGCACCAGCGCCTCGAAGACCAGCGTGGTGCGCGGGATCCGCAACCCGGGATGGGCGGTGCGGCTGCGCCGCAGCACCGGGTGGCCGTCGGTGTCCAGCGCGGACCAGTCGTCGTCCGCGCCGAGCAGTTCGGGCACCTGGTCGGTCGCCCACTCGGCCCCGGGACCCCAGGCCGTCGTGCGGATCTCGGGCCGCCGGTCGGTGGCCAGGTGGAGCGTGACCGGCCCGAGCGGGGTCAGTGACGTGCGCCAGATGCCGCCCGGCTCGAAGCGCAGCGTCGGATCGTGGCTGCCGCGGCGCAGCGGCCCAAGCACCTGCGCCGGCTCCACCGGATGCGGCGGGGTCCAGGTGCTCGCCACGGGCCCATCTCTCACCCGGCCACTGTGCCCCATAGCGGGCCATCGACGGCGCCGGCCCGGCTCATGGCTCCGTCACAGTCCACACAGCTTCCGGACAGCCGGCTGACGCACGCTCGGGGCTGGTCGGGCGATGACCGCCGGGACCGTGCATTCAAGTTGACCACCACCTTGGTGACGAAGGAGCAACGCATGACGCGCCACGACGGCGAGCAACCGGAACCGACCGCCCGGAACCAGCCCACCGATCAGCCCCTGGACCAGCCGGTCGATCCGGCCAACCATCACTCCGCTGACGTGACGGGCACCTGGGCCTACGTCTCCCCGTTCGCGACCTCACCCGAGTCCTACGGCCCCGGTCCGCGACCGGCGTCGGATGAGCCGACCGGCCAGTTCGGGGCGCCGGCGTCCGGGCCGGCCCCGACCGGGGCGCAGCCGGAATGGGGCACGCCGGAGTGGTCCCCCCCGCCGTCGGTCGACCCGGCCAACTGGGGCGCGCCGCCGCCGGGCGGGCCGTCGGCCAGCCCGCCCCCGACCTGGGGTGCGCCGCCACCGGCCGGGGGTGAGACCGGGGGTCAGCAGGGCCCGTCCCGGTGGAAGCCCTGGCAGAAGATCGCCGCGGGCGGGGCGTTGGTCGCCGTCGTCGGGATCGGCGGGGTGGCGGCGGTGACGGCCGCCAACGCTTCCTCCAGCGACAGTTCCACCACCCAGGCCGGTTTCGGTGGAGGCATGCCCGGCTCGGGCGGGAGCGAGGGCAGCGGACGATCCGGCACCGAGCGGGGCGGGATGGCCGGCGTGGCCGCGCTGCTCAACGCCCTGCACGGCGACTTCGTCGTGTCCAGTGGCGACGGGACGCAGACGATGCGCCTGCAGAGCGGCGAGATCACCGAGCTGTCCGGCACGTCGATGACGGTCAAGAGCACGGACGGCTACACCTCGACCTACGCGATCGGGTCCGGGGTCGACGTGTCGGGGCTGGCCACCGGAACCACGGTGCGGGTCACCGGCACCGTCAACGGCGACACCGTCACGGCCACCTCGGTGCTGTCCGGAACCTCCGCCACCGGCGGGTTCGGCCAGAGCGGTCAGAGTGGTCAGAGCGGTCAGGGCGGGATGCCGGCCCCCGACGGGATGCAGCCCCCGGACGGGATGAGCCCGCCCAACGGCAGCGGGCAGGCGCCGCAGACCTCCTGAGCGGCCGAGCGGGTCAGAGCACCTTCGAGCCGTACATCTCGCCGAGCGGATCGGCGATCAGTTCGATCCGAGCGCCGTCGGGGTCCCGGAACTACAGCGACACGTCGCTGTGTTCCACCAGGTCGACCCCGGCGGCGCTGAGCTTGTCCCGCAATCGGTTCCACTTCTCCGGCGCGACGCTGATGGCGATGTGGTGCAGCCCGCCGAGCACCTCCTGGTAAGGGCCGACGTCCAGGCCGGGAAAGTCGAAGAACGCCAGCAGATTCCCGTTGCCGATGTCGAAGAAGAAGTGCGAGGAGCCGGCGTAGTCCCGGTTCTCGATCAGCTCGGTGAGCGGGAACTCCAGCAGATCCTGGTAGAACCGGATGCTCTGCTCGACATCGCTGGACAGCAGCGCGGTGTGGTGCAACCCGCGGGCCGAGGACGGCGGCCGGCTCGCTGCCGGCTGCAGGTACTGCTCGCGCAGCACCGCCCGCCGCCGCTCGAAAGATTCTCGATCCCGGGTGCTGGCATCGCCGGTCATCGCTGAGCCTCCTCCTGCGCCGGACAGGCGGGTCCGCTCCGGACGCGGCCCCAGTATGACCCCGAGGGGGCCCGTCGATCAGCCCGTCGCGCCCGGCAGCCGGACCGTGAACACCGTCCGTCCCGGCCGGCTCTGCACGGTGACCGTGCCCCGGTGGGCGCCGACCACGGCGGCCACGATGGCCAGGCCCAGGCCGGTCGACCCGGCCCCCCGCGAGCGGGACGAGTCACCGCGGACGAAGCGGTTGAAGATCTCCGGCTGCAGGGCGGCGGGGATGCCCGGCCCGTCGTCGGTCACGGTGATCACGGCCCAGGTCCCGCCCGGACCGGCCTCGGTGCGCAGGCCGCAGCGCACGGTGGAGCCGGCCGGGGTGTGCGTGCGGGCGTTGGCCAGCAGGTTGGTCAGCACCTGATGCAGCCGGGCGCCGTCGCCGATCACCGTGACCGGTTCCTCGGGCAGGTCCAGCTGCCAGCGGTGGGTGGCGCCGGCGACCCGGGCGTCGGACACCGCGTCGATGATCAACATGCTCATGTCGACCTGGTCCGCGGACAGCGGCCGGCCGGAATCGAGCCGGGCCAACAACAGCAGGTCGTCCACCAGGGTGGACATCCGCGCCGACTCGGACTCCACCCGGCGCAGCGCGTGCCCGACGGTCTGGGCGTCGTGCTCGTCGCGGCGGGCCAGCTCGGCGTACCCGCGGATGGAGGCCAGCGGGGTGCGCAGCTCGTGCGAGGCGTCGGCGACGAACTGGCGGACCCGGGTCTCCGATTCCTGCCGGGACTTCAGGGCCCCGGAGACGTGTCCGAGCATCTGGTTGAGCGCGGCGCCCACCTGACCGACCTCGGTCCGGGTGTCGGTGTCCTGCTCCGGCACCCGCACCCCGAGATCGACCTCGCCGCGGTCCAGCGGCAGCGTGGTCACCTGGCGCGCGGTGGCCGCGACTCGGTCCAGCGGTCGCAGCGAGCGCCGGACGATCCAGACCACCGCGAAGCCACCGGCGATCAGCGCCACCCCGGTGACGATCAGCAGGATCATGGCCAGCTGGAACAACGAGCCCTGCACCTGGGCGGTGGACAGCCCGCTGACCACCGTCACCCCGTTGCGGGTGGAGGCCTCGACCCGGTAGCTGCTGTCCAGACCGGGGATGGTCACGGTCTGCGGCGCGGCCGCGGGTGCGATCGAGAGCAGCACGGCGTCGGCGTCGGCCGACAGGGGCGTGCAGCCGGTGGACGACTTGGGGGTGACGGTCCAGGCGTTGACCACCTGCCCGTCGACGATCACGCCGGTGAGGCTGTAGGCGGACTGGCCGAAGCCGCCCGGCCCGCCGGGGCGGGAGGCGGCCGAGCAGGACGGTAGGGAGCCGGCCGATCGTTCGACCGGGCCGAAGACGAATTCGTTGGCCGTCTGCAGCTGGGCGTCCAGCTGCCGCATCAGGTACCGGCTCAGGAACAACTCGGTGGTCACGCCGACGACGGCGCAGACCACGACGATCAGCGCCATGATGCCGACGACCAGCTTGTTGCGCAGGGTCAGCGGGCGGCGGGGGCGCAGCCAGTGCCGCCGCCGGGTGGGTGACGCCGCCGCCGGGTCGGACCCGACGATTGGCTCGGTGGGCGCGGTGTCGGCCGGTCCGGCGTCCAGGAGTGTGCCGCTGGCCGCCTCAGGTGGCGGGCTTGAGGACATAACCGAAACCCCTCATGGTGTGGATCATCGGTTCCCGTCCGGCGTCGATCTTCTTGCGCAGGTAGGAAATGTAGAGCTCCACGATATTGGCCTGGCCGCCGAAGTCGTAGTTCCAGACCCGATCCAGGATCTGCGCCTTGGACATGACCCGCTTGGGGTTGCGCATGAGGAATCGCAGCAGTTCGAACTCGGTCGCGGTCAGGCTGATCAGGTCGTCACCCCGGCGGACCTCGCGGGAATCCTCGTCCAGCACCAGGTCGCCGACCACGATGGTGGACGAGTCGGTGGTCAGGGCCAGGTGGGAGCGGCGCAGCAGGGCCCGCAGCCGCAGCACCAGCTCCTCGATGGAGAACGGCTTGGTGACGTAGTCGTCGCCGCCCGCGGTCAGGCCGGCGATGCGGTCGCTGACGTCGTCCTTCGCGGTCAGGAACAGCACCGGCATGCGCTCGATGTCCGCGCGCAGCCGGCGCAGCACCTCCAGTCCGTCGATGTCGGGCAGCATGACGTCCAGCACGACCAGGTCGGGCCGGAAGTCACGGGCGGCGGCGATCGCGGACAGGCCGTCCGGCGCCGAGCGCACCTCCCAGCCCTCGTACCGCAGGGCCAGGCTGACCAGCTCCGAGAGCGACTGCTCGTCGTCGACGACCAGGACGCGGATGGGCCGCCCGTCCGGACCGCGCAGGGCGGCGCGGTCGGCCGGGACGGCGGTGCTGGACAGCGGGCTCGGTGCGGTCATGACTCAATGCTGGGTGCTCGCTGTGTGACTGGCCTAGGGCGATCCTGTGCCTTAGCTGTGCGGTCAGGCCCGGTAGACCTGACCGCCGCTGATCGTCACCGGCAGCTCGGCCAGCGGGCGCTGGGCCGGGCCCTTGATCACCGCTCCGGTGGTGACGTTGAACTCCGAGCCGTGGCACGGGCAGTTGCCGCTGGCCGCGATCGCGCACTGCTGGTGAGTACAGATCGCGGTGTGCGCGACGACGGTGTCGCCGGAGTAGGCCAGCAGGTACGGGTTGGACCCGTCGCCGACGACCAGGGCGCCCGCGGCCTGCACGTCGGCCACCGACGCCAGCGGCGTCCCGGTGGGGGCGGCGGCCTCCGCCGACGTGGTCGCCGACGTGGCGGCGGAAGTGGCCGCGGAGCTCGCCGGCGCCGACGAGGTGGCGGCGGACGTGGTGGCCGCGCTCGATGAGGCCGCCGGCGAGGCCTTGGAGCTGGTGGCGGCGGCGGTGGACGAGGCGGGCGTGGTCGCGGTCGAGGTGCCGCCCGAACAGGCGGCCGCGACGGCGAGCACGGCAGTGCCGGACGCCGCGAGCATGGCCCGGCGGGGCAGGGGACTGGCGGGCGGGTGCGACTCGGTCATGGGTGGCTTCCTCCGGTACGGCGGCGGGTGAGGCAGGTGGGTGGTGATGCGTGTCTGATCCTGACTGATCTTGATCAGATCCTGACCCATGGCTCACGTCGCTGAACCTGTGAAGGTTCAATGAGCCGTCGGCGTGCGCCCGCGGGCTGTGCCGGCGGTAGATCACAGTTCGGCAACATCCTCCACGGGGCCGATGGGTGCCCGACTGAGGGCTGCTATACCGGTTCAGCTTGGAACGTGTTGCGACACAGCAAATTTCATGCCGAATGAGGTCACAGACCGGGGTTCGGTAGGCCGATTTTCGGGCGTGTCGCCGAGTTGCGATGCGGTTCGCAGAGGTTTCTGATCGCTGTCACAACGTCCATTCATGTCGGGCTCCGTCGGACACGGCCTCGGCTCCGCTCCATCCAAACCTCAGTGCAGAGGGGCACTCATGCGTCGAATGCTCAAGATCGGCCTCGCGTTGGCCGCCGTTCCACTCGTGATCTCCGCGTGTAGCAGCGGGAGCAGTTCATCAAGCACCACCAGCGCGGCCTCCTCGGCCGCGACCGGCGCCAGCTCGGCGGCCTCCGGTTCGGCCGCCGCGACCGGTGGCGGCGCGGCGGGCGGGGCCTCCACCCTCACTGTCTGGGCCGACAACTCGGCCAACACCGCCAAGGCCATCCAGCCGCTGTGCGAGAAGTGGGCGGCCGAGAGCGGCGTCACCTGCGTCGTGCGCATGTTCAACGGCGGGACCGAGCTGCAGAACGCGCTGATCCAGGGCAACAGCACCGGTGACGTCCCGGACGTCTTCGAGGGCCCGCACGACCAGATCGGCCGGTTCCAGCAGAACGGCATTCTGGCCCCGGTCGACCTGGGCGCCAACACCGACAAGTTCATCCAGGCCGCCGTGCAGGGCGTCACCTACAACGGCGCCACCGTGGGCGTGCCGTGGGCGATGGAGAACGTGGCCCTGCTGACCAACAAGGCCCTCTCGCCGACCTGCCCGGCCACCCTGGACGAGGCGGTGAGCAACGCCGAGGCGCTGATTGCCGCGGGCACCGTGCAGTCCGGCCTGGGCATCGGTATGCAGATCGGGGCGACCGGTGACGGTTACCACTGGCAGCCGCTGTTCAGCGCCGACGGTGGGTACGCGTTCAAGCAGAACGCCGACGGCACCTTCGACGCCAAGGACATGGGCATCGGCAGCGAAGGCGCGATCGCCGCGGCCAAGCGCCTGCAGGACCTGACCGCCAAGGGCATCTTCGGCGCCAACGTCAGCTTCGACATCGCCAAGGAAGCATTCACCACCGGCAAGTCGCCCTACTGGATCACCGGTCCCTGGGCGATTCCGGACGCCAAGGCGGCGCTGGGCGACAACCTGATGGTCTGCGCGATCCCGAACTGGGAAGGCAGCCAGTACAAGTCGCAGCCGTTCATCGGCGTGCGGGCCTTCTTCCAGCCGAACAACGCCAAGAACCCGGTGTTGGCCTCGACCTTCCTGTCCGACGAGGTCCAGACCACCGAGTTCATGGACGCCATGTTCGCGGTCGACCCGCGCCCGCCGGCATGGAAGGCCTCGTTCGAGACGGCTGCCGCCGACCCGATCATCAAGGCCTTCGGCGAGTACGGCCAGCAGGGCATCCCGATGCCGTCCATCCCGCAGATGTCCAACGTGTTCGAGGACTGGGGCCTGGCTGAGTTCCAGGTGGCCGGTGGCGCCGATCCGACGACCACCATGCAGAACGCCGCCACGTCGATCAATCAGCGCAACGCCAGCCTGAACTGACGTCGAACACACCGCGAGAGGATCGACGGCGACATGACCGACACCGCTCCGGCGGTCCAGGAAGAGCGGGAGGCTCCGGCCTCCCGCTCCCCGGGCGCCGGCAACCTGATCATCAAGATCATTCTGGTAGGGCTGATCGACGCCCTGCTGATCTACTGTCTGGCCCAGGCCTGGACGGCCGGGTGGTGGCCGGCGGTCGTGTTCTTCGCGATCGTGCTGATCGCCGTCAACGCGGTCTATTTCACCAAGGGCAACCTGCCCTTGAAGTACCTGATCCCCGGTCTGGTCTTCCTGATCGTCTACCAGCTGTTCATGATGCTGTTCACCGCCTACCTGTCGTTCACCAACTACGGCACGGGCCACCTGGACAGCAAGGACGCGGCGATCGTGGCCATCCAGGCCAGCAACGTGGTGCCGGTCGAGGGCGGCACCGAGTACGCCGTGGTGCCGATCGAGCAGAACGGCACCGTGTCCATGCTGGTCACCGATCCGGCGACCAACCAGGTCCGGATCGGCACCAATGAGGGACTGACCGAGGTCCCGGCCGGTGACGTGCAGCGCGACGGCGACCGGGTCACCGGGGTCAGCGGCTACCAGAGCCTGAATCTGGCCTCGCTCTCGGGCAATCCCGACCTCAAGGCGCAGTGGGATGCCCTCAGTCCACCGGTCAACGCGGACGAGGGCACCTACCTACGGGCCATCTCGATCACCCGGGCCCGCGAGGCCAGATCCGGCTTCACGTACGACGAGGCGCAGGACGCCATGATCAACACGGCGACCGGCGAGGTCTATCTGGCGAACAACGACGACGGTGCGTTCATCAACGCCACCACCGGTCAACGGCTCAACCCGGGCTGGACGGTCGGGGTCGGCTTCAGCAACTACGTCAAACTGCTGACCGACCAGACGATCCGGGAATCGTTCCTGCCGATCCTGTTGTGGACGTTCGCCTTCGCGATCCTGACGACATTCCTGAACTTCTCGCTCGGGCTCGCCCTGGCGTTGATCCTGCAGGAACGCCGAATGCGCGGGAAGGGCATCTACCGGGTGCTGTTGATCATCCCGTACGGGCTTCCGGTCATCCTGACCGCGCTGGTCTGGCAGGGCATGCTCAACGCCGACTTCGGCATCGTCAACCAGATCCTGGGGGCCAACATCCAGTGGCTCAACGATCCCTGGCTGGCCAAGTTCTCGGTGCTGATGGTCAACCTGTGGATGGGCTTCCCGTACTTCTTCCTGGTCTGTTCGGGCGCGCTGACCTCGGTCCCGGCCGACCTGAAGGAGGCGGCGTTCGTGGACGGCGCGTCCAGCCGGCACGCCTTCCGCACGGTGGTGCTGCCGCTGTTGCTGGTGGCCACCGCCCCGCTGCTGGTCACCACGTTCGCGTTCAACTTCAACAACTACACCTTGATCAACCTGTTGACCGGCGGCGGCCCGTTCTCGGGCTCGGCCATCAACGGCGGGTCCACCGACCTGCTGATCAACTACACGCTGCGGGTGGCCTTCACCCCGGCCAACCAGCAGATGGGCCTGGCCTCGGCCATCGCGATGCTCATCTTCGTCATCGTCGGATCGGTGTCGGCCTACGGGTTCCGGCTCACCCGCAAACTTGAGGAGATCGGACGATGAGCGTCGACACCTCTGCCGCCAAGACGGGGACCGAACCGAAGATCAAGGCCGACAAGATGCCGTTCGGGCGGTGGATGCGCATCGTCGGCTGGCGGCACATCGTCGCGATCATCATGGTGATCTGGGCGCTGTTCCCGGCCCTGTACGTCATCAATCTGGCCTTCTCCGGCGGCAACACCCTGACGGCGGCCTGCCCGCCGTCCAAGACCGGGCTGGCCGCGCTGACCTGCCTGTTGCCCAGCAACTTCTCGCTGGACAACTTCACCACGCTGCTGAGCAGCTCCCAGTGGCCGTTCGCGGTGTGGTTCCGCAACACGCTGCTGCTGGCCGTGCTGAACTCGTTCCTGGCCCTGTTCATGGGGGCAGCCGCGGCGTTCGCGTTCAGCCGGTTGCGGTTCAAGGGTCGCCGCATGGGTCTGCTCACCCTGATGCTCGTGCAGATGTTCCCCGCGGTGCTGGCGCTGACGGCCATCTTCATCCTGTTGCAGCAGATCGGCGACGTGTTCCCGGCGCTGGGTCTGCGCAGCGTGTGGGGCCTGCTGCTGGTGTACCTGGGCGGGGCGCTCGGCGTGAACACCTTCCTGATGAAGGGCTACTTCGACACGATCCCGGTGGATATCGACGAGTCGGCCCGGATCGACGGTGCCGGCCACGTCAAGATCTTCTTCGGACTGATCATGCGGCTGGCCCTGCCGATCCTGGTCGTGGTGTTCTTCGTCAGCTTCACGGCCACCTTCAACGAACTGCCGCTGGCCCAGCAGATTCTGCCCGACCCCGACAACACCACCCTGGCCGTCGGTCTGCGCGGCCTGGTCGCCGATCCACTGCGTCAGCAGTGGGGTCTGATGGCTGCGGGTGGCCTGATGGCGGCGGTACCGATGCTCATCGTCTTCGGGATCACCCAGCGCTCCCTGACCACCGGCCTGACCGCCGGCGCCGTCAAGGGCTGACCGGCGCCGACCCGCACCTAGATCCTTCTTCTCGACACGCGACCCAGGAGAGCGTCCATGGCACCCGTGGTACTGGACAAGATCAACAAGGTTTACGAGAACGGCTTCCACGCCGTTCACGACCTGAGCATCGACGTGGCTGACGGCGAGTTCCTGGTCCTGGTGGGCCCGTCCGGCTGCGGCAAGTCCACCGCGCTGCGGATGGTCGCCGGTCTGGAGGACATCTCCACCGGCAACCTGCTCATCGGTGGGCGGCGGGTGAACGACGTCGACCCGCAGGGCCGGGACATCGCGATGGTGTTCCAGTCCTACGCCTTGTACCCGCATATGAGCGTGCGGGACAACATCGCCTACGGCCTCAAGCTGCGCAGGATGCCCAAGGACGAGATCGAGCGGCGGATCGCCAAGGCGGCCGACATGCTCGAGCTCACCCCGCTGTTGGACCGCAAGCCCAAGCAGCTTTCCGGCGGCCAGCGTCAGCGCGTGGCGATGGGGCGCTCGATCGTGCGTGAACCCCAGGTCTTCCTCATGGACGAGCCGCTGTCGAACCTGGACGCCAAGTTGCGGGTGCAGATGCGGGCCGAGATCTCCGCCGTGGTGCGCTCGCTGAACACCACCACGCTCTACGTCACGCACGACCAGACCGAGGCCATGACGATGGGCGACCGGATGGCGGTGATGAAGGCCGGAATCCTGCAGCAGCTCGGCTCGCCGAGCGACTGCTACGACACCCCGGTCAACATCTTCGTCGCGCAGTTCGTCGGTTCGCCGCCGATGAACCTGGTCACCGGGCACATCACCCAGGGTGCCAACGGTCTGGAGGTGAAGATCGGCGACACCGGCCTGCAGATCCCCGAGTCCGTGGTCTCCGCACGGCCCGCCCTCAAGTCGTTCGTCGGCAAGCCGGTGGTCGTCGGCGTCCGCAGTGAGGACATGGAGGACGCCAACCTGGCCCGCGACGCCGATGAGACCCGGCGGATCAAGGGCAAGGTGACGTTGACCGAGGCCCTGGGGTCGGAGCTGGTCGTGCACTTCACCTTCCCCGGTGAACGGGTGGAGACCGCGGACACCAAGCTCATCGAGAAGGAG
Organism: Nakamurella multipartita DSM 44233; assembly: GCF_000024365.1. Lineage (NCBI taxonomy): Bacteria > Bacillati > Actinomycetota > Actinomycetes > Nakamurellales > Nakamurellaceae > Nakamurella > Nakamurella multipartita. The sequence goes on along the minus strand of NC_013235.1, from coordinate 5,205,582 downwards.
GCCGGGGCCGAAGGACTCCGCGTCGGGCCGGAGCTCGGGGTGACGTGGGTGGCCTCGTTCGCACCGCGGTCCCGGGTGCGGATGGGCGATGACATCGAGGTGGCCGTCGACGTCGAGCGCGTCCACTATTTCGATCCCGAGACATCGCTGGCCATCTGGACCTGATCCACCCGTGATCAATCAGCACGCCGCGGTTCCGGGCGGCGAACCCGGCCCGCACCACGATGGTTCACCGCTCTACGTCGGGACGCAGACCCCGGCCGCGGGCGACCGGGTGCCCCTGCGGGTGCGGGTGCCCCGGTCGGCCGGCGTCGACGCGGTCTACCTGCGGGTAGTCGAGGACGCCGAACCCCGGTATGTCCGGGCCACCGGCAGCGGTCACGTGGACGGGGAGGACTGGTACACCGCCGAGGTCACCGTGCACAACCCGGTCACCCAGTACCGGGTGCTGCTCGACCGCGGCCCGGCCGGGTACACCTGGCTCAACGGCAGCGGCGAGTACTCCCGGGAGGTCGCCGACCGGCACGACTTCCGGCTGACCACCTACGATCCCGGGCCCGACTGGGGCCCGGACTCGATCGTCTACCAGATCTTCCCGGACCGGTTCGCCCGGTCCGGGGCGGAGCGCGCCGTGCCCGACTGGGCGGTGTCGGCCGGCTGGGACGACCCGGTGATCCATCGGGGGCCGGACACCCCGCACCAGTTCTACGGCGGCGACCTGGACGGCATCACCGAGCATCTGGACCACATCACCGGGCTCGGGGCGACCGCGATCTACCTGACGCCGATCTTCCCGGCCCGGTCCAACCACCGGTACAACGCCACCAGTTTCGACTGCGTCGACCCGTTGCTGGGCGGGGACGAGGCGTTGGCCCGGCTGTCGACCGCGGCGCACGCCCGCGGCCTGCACGTGATCGGTGACTTCACCACCAACCACTCCGGAGACGACCACGCCTGGTTCCGGGCAGCCCGGGCCGGCGGTCCCGAACGCGAGTTCTACTACTTCGACGAGCGCGGTGACTACGTCTCCTGGATGGACCACCCCACCCTGCCCAAGTTCAACCTGGAGTCGACCCAACTGCGGGACCGGCTGTTCGGGCGGGACGACTCGGTGGTGGCCCGGTGGCTGCGGCCGCCGTACGACCTGGACGGCTGGCGGATCGACGTGGCCAACATGACCGGCCGGTACGGCCCGTTCGACCACGGGCACGACGTCGCCCGGGAGCTGCGCGGCACGCTGGACGCGGTCCGGCCGGGGTCGGCGCTGCTGGCCGAGCACTGCCACGACTTCTCCACCGACCTGATCGGCGACGGCTGGCAGGGGGCGATGAACTACGCCGGCTTCACCCGGCCGGTGTGGAGCTGGTTGACCGCCGCCGAGAACGGCCTGGGCTTCCTGGGCATGCCGCAACGCATTCCCCGGCGCGGTGGCGGCGACACGATCGCCACCATGCGCGACTTTCTGGCCAGCACCCCGTGGAAGGTGGCGTTGCGGCACTGGAACCTGCTGGCCTCGCACGACACGCCCCGGTTCCGCACCGTCACCCGGGACCCGGTCGCGGTGCACCTGGGGGTCGGGCTGCAGATGACCTACCCGGGTGCCCCGATGATCTTCGCCGGGGAGGAGCTCGGGTTCGAGGCCCTCGACGGCGAACACGCCCGCACCCCGATGCCGTGGGCCCGCCCGCAGGACTGGGACCAGGCGGCGTTGACCGGCTTCCGCGAGCTGATCGCCCTGCGCCGGGCCCACCCGGCCCTGCGGACCGGCGGGCTGCGCTGGGTGATCGGCACCGACGACGCGATCGGTTACCTGCGGGAGACGGCCGACGAACGGCTGCTGGTGGTGGTGGCCCGCGCCCCGTGGGCCGGGGCGGTGTTGCCCGGTCGGCTCGCCGCGCAGGCCCCGCAGACCCTCTACGGCGAGGTCGCGCTGCAGGCGTCGGAACGGGCCCTGATCGTGCCCGGCGACGGGCCCGGCGTCGGCGTGTGGCGGTTGGCCTGACCAGCCCGGACGGGTGAGAACGGCCCGGGGCGGGTGACGCCCTGGCCCCGGACCCGGGACCGGGGTTAGTCTGCCTGATCAGACCGTTTCTGACGGTCCTGACAACTTCGCTCCCCACCTCCGGGAGGGCTGCCGTGGCCGGTCGCAAGTCGTTGCGGGTACAGACCCGCACCGTGCACGGGCACCGCCGCGCCTATGTGCTGGCCGGCCGGGGCCCGGCGCTGCTGTTGCTGCACGGCGTCGGCTGCGATCACCACACCTGGGACCCGGTGATCGAGCACCTGTCCCGCCGGTACACGGTGATCGCGCCGGACCTGCTGGGGCACGGGGACTCGGCCAAGCCGCGGGCCGACTACAGCCTGGGCGGCTTCGCCAACGGCATGCGTGACCTGCTGGCCATTCTGGGCATCGACCGGGTCACGGTGGTCGGGCACAGCTTCGGTGGCGGGGTGGCCATGCAGTTCGCCTACCAGTTCCCGCAGTACGCCGAGCGGTTGGTGATGGTCGCCCCGGGCGGGCTCGGCCCGGAGGTGAACCCGATCCTGCGCGGGCTGACCCTGCCCGGCGGCTCGACCGCCCTCGCGGTGGCCGCCACCCCGCCGGTCTACGCCGCCCTGCGGCTGGTCGGCGGTCGCGCCCACGCCATCGGGTTGCCCGGCACCGCCGACATCCCTGGCGCGCTGGGCGTGCTGAAGGGCAAGGCCGACCCGGCCGAGCGGGACGCGTTCCTCCACGTGCTGCGGGCCGTCGTGGACTGGAAGGGGCAGGTCGTCAGCATGACCGACCGGGCCTACCTGGCCCGGGAGATGCCGACCTGCCTGGTCTGGGGTTCCCGGGACACGGTGCTGCCGGTGGTGCATGCGCAGCGCGCCCGCGCGGTCATCCCGGCGGCCCGGATCGAGGTCATCCCGGGGGCCGGGCACTTTCCGCATGAGGAGAAGCCGGATCAGTTCGTCCAGATCCTGGACGACTTCATCGCCGCGACCGCGCCGTCGGTTTACGACGCCAAGAAGTGGCGGACCGCGCTGCGCCGGGGCCGGGCCGGCGAAGCCGCCCGGGTCGGGCTGCGCATCCCGAAGGACCTGCGCCCCGAGGACCTGGCCGGGGCGCCCGAACCGGCCCGTACCGCCGGCTGACCGGTCACCCGGCCGGCGGGGCCACCGAGACCCGTCGGGTCAGTTCCATCGGGACCCGGTGCACCTCGGGGTCGGCCGGCGGGGCCATCAGCAGCTCCACCGAGCGCCGCCCCATCTCGAAATAGGGGATGGCCGCGCTGGTCAGGGCCGGCCGCAGCCAGCTGGCCAGGTCGGAGTCGTCGAACGAGATCACCGAGACGTCCTGCGGCACGGACCACCCGAAGTCGCTGATCGCCTGGTAGGCGCCGAAGGCGATGCGGTCGTTGAGGCAGATGAACGCCGAGGGCCGGTGGCCCCGGGCCAGGTACTCGGTCACCGCCCGGTAGGCGTGGTCGGGCCACCAGAGGCAGTCGACCAGGCCGGCCAGCTCGGCGCCGGCCGCCGCCAACGCCTCGCGGATCCCGGTCAGCCGGTCGTGCCCGGCCACCGCCTGGGTCGTGCGCTCGCCGACCAGCACGATCCGGTCGCGGTGCCCGTGAGCCAGCAGTTCGCCGGCGACCAGGCGGCCGGCCTCGACCTCGTCCGGCACCACGTTGGTCAACCGCTTGCCGCGGGTGGAGCAGTTCAGCAGCACCACCGGCAGCTTGCGCAGGATGGTCGGGACCCGGACCACCTGGGTGTACATCGACGCGTAGACGAAGCCCCCGACGCCGCGGTCGATCATGCCCTGGATGATGTTGCGCTCGACCTCCGGATCGCCGCCGGTCTCCCCGACGAACAGCAGGTGCTCGTGGCGGACCGCGGTGGCCAGGGCGGCGCGGACGACCTCGCCGGCGAACATCTCGCTGGCGATCTGGTCCGACAGCAGGCCGATGGTTTGCGACAGGTTGGTGCGCAGGCTGCGGGCCAGCAGGCTCGGCCGGTAGTTCAGCTCGCGGGCCGCCTGCCGGACCCGGCGTTCGGCGTCGGCCGAGATGCGCATGTCCCGCCGGCCGCTGAGCACGAATGACGCGGTGGTCCGGGAGACGCCGGCCCGTTCGGCCACGTCGCGGAGCGTCACTCGGGCCGGAGTGCCCGCCGCATTCGGCGGCTGCGTCACCTGATTCGCTTACCCTTCAGCACGCGAGACCCCCGTCTCGACATCGGTCAATGCTCCCTAGCCTAGGTGGTAGGGACAGACCGGGCACCCAGACGGGCGTTCGGCGCAGCCGGTCCGCTCAGCCGGGCTCCTGCGCGGGTGGCGGGACGCACAGCACGGGGCGGCTCGACCAGTGCAGCAACTTGTGCGGGGTCGAGCCGAGGATCGCGCTGCGCAACGGGCTTTCGCCGTAGGTGCCGACCACGATCAGCCGGGCGTCGCACCGGTCGGCGACGTCCAGCAGGGCTTGGGCGGGCCGTTCGGAGACCAGCTCCACCTTGACCGAGACACCGGCCGCCTGAGCGATGGCGGTGGCGTCGGACAGCGCATGCCGGCCCCGCTCGGCCAGCGCCTCGGTGTGCGCGGTGAACTCCTCGCCCATCCGGCTCGGGGGCTCGTCGGCGTAGACCACGACCAGGGTCTCGCCGAGCAACCGGGCGATGTCCACGGCCTGGGCCAGGGCCCGCTGCGCCCCGGGGGATTCGTCGTAACCCAGCACGATGCTCATCGGCCCGTCTCCTGCTCGTCACCGGTGGGATGGGTGCCGCCGGCGGCCAGGACCGGGTCGGCCACCCCCGGCCGTTCCTGCCAGAAACGCCCGTCGTGCAGCCGCCAGAAGATCATGAAGGCCACCCCGGCCAGGAAGATGAACACCCCGATCACCAGCGGCGGCCCCACCCCGAGCCAGGCCACCCCGGAGTAGGAGTTCTCCGGGTTGGACATGTCGATGATCGACTCGACCAGCAGCCAGAACAGCAGGACCGCGCCGACCACCGGGCCGACCCCGATGAGCAGGAAGTTCTTCGCGCTCTTGGTCAGCTCGCGCCGGTAGTAGATCGCGCAGGCCAGGCCGGTCAGGGCGTAGTAGAAGGCGATGAGCAGCGACAACGCGGTCAGCGAGTCGAACAGCGCGTTCTCCGACAGCAGGTTGACCACCACGTACCAGACGATGGCGATGACCGCGACGGTCCAGGTCGAGACGTCCGGGGTGCGAAAGCGCGGGTGGATGTGGGCCAACGACCGCGGCATGGCGTGCCGGCGGGCCATCGACAGGCCGGTGCGCGACGCCGGGATGATCGTGGTCTGGGTCGAGGCGATGGCCGACGTGGCCACGGCCAGCAGCAGCACCCACGACCACCCGCCCATCGCGCTGTCGGCCAGCGAGCCGAAGATGGCCTCCTCCTCACTGGCGTTCTCGGCCAGGTAGTCCACACCGGCGTAGGCGACGACGGCCACGGCCACCGACACGTAGGTGACCAGCAGGACCAGGGTGGACACGATGGCCGCCCGCCCGGGGGTGGACGAGGCGCCCTCGGTCTCCTCGTTGAGGTTGACCGCCGACTCCCAGCCCCAGTACGCGAACACGCCGAGCAGCAGCCCGCTGGTCAGCGCGGCCCCGCCGGCGCCGAACGGGTTCAGCCAGGAGAACTCAGGGGTGATCGAGTCGAACTCGCTGGTCCCGTTGAGCGCGGCGACCAGGGCGACGACGGCGAAGACCAGCAGCGCCAGCACCTGGGCGATGATCAGCACGTCCTGCAGGCGGGCGGACAGCTCGGTGCCGATCACGCAGATCGCGGTCATCAGCAGGATCAGCGCGATGGTCAGGATCTGCACCAGCCACTGGTTCTCCACCAGGTCGTCCAGGCCGAAGGCGAGCAGCAGGTAGGTGACGCCGACGTTGGCCAGCGACCCGACGACCAGCACCCCGGTCATGCCGATGGCCCAGCCGCCCAACCAGCCCAGCCACGGACCCATCGCCCGGGTCACCCAGGAGAAGGTCGTGCCGCAGTCGGAGTCGACCCGGTTGAGGTAGTAGAAGGCCGAGGCGATCAGCAGCATCGGGACGAACGAGGCGAGCATGACGCCCGGCGCGTACACCCCGACCAGGGCGACGACCGGCCCGATGATCGCGGCCAGCGAGTAGGCCGGTGAGGTGGCGGCCAGGCCGATGGACATCGAACTGACGAAGCCGATGGCGCCGGCTTTCAGGGTGGCCGGTGATTCCTCGCTCGGGTCGGTGTGGGACGCCATCCTGGGTGCCTCCTGGGCTCAGGCCCTTCCGGGCGCGATTCCCCGCGTAGGGCCTGATAATGACACCGAACCGACCCATTTGCGCGGTCCGGGGTCGCTGTCCGTGAGATTTTCTCGTCGGGGAGGAGCCGTCATGCGGGTTTTGCTGGTCGGAGCGGGTGGCGTGGGTGGGGCCATCGCGTTGATCGCGGCCCGTCGAGCGTTCTTCGCGGTGATGGTGGTGGCCGACTACGACGCCGAGCGGGCCGCGGCCGCAGCCGCCGCCACCGGCGATCCGCGCTTCGTTCCCGCCCAGGTGGACGCCTCCGATTCCGAGCAGGTCGCCGCCCTGATCGCCGAGCGGCGCTGCGACGTGCTGGTCAACGCCACCGATCCGCGATTCGTCATGCCGTTGTTCCGGGCCGCCCTGGCCGCCGGCATCGACTACCTGGACATGGCCATGTCGTTGTCCCGGCCGCACCCCACCGACCCGTACGCGCAGACCGGGGTCAAGCTGGGCGACGAGCAGTTCGCGCTGGCCGCCGACTGGGAGCGCTCGGGGCGGCTGGCCCTGGTCGGTATCGGCATCGAGCCGGGGATGGCCGACGTGTTCGCCCGGTACGCCGCGGACGAGCTGTTCGCCGGCATCGACGAGCTCGGCGTGCGCGACGGGGCCAACCTGACCGTGGCCGGGCACGACTTCGCGCCCAGCTTCTCCATCTGGACGACCATCGAGGAGTGCCTGAACCCGCCGGTGATCTTCGAGAAGGGGCGGGGCTGGTTCACCACACCACCGTTCAGCGAACCGGAGGTGTTCGACTTTCCCGACGGCATCGGCCCGGTCGAGTGCGTGAACGTCGAGCACGAAGAGGTGCTGCTGATGCCCCGCTGGATCGACGCGGGGCGGGTCACCTTCAAGTACGGACTGGGCGAGGAGTTCATCGGGGTCCTGCGGGTGCTGCACAAGCTCGGTCTGGACCGGACCGAGCCGGTCCGGGTCGGCCCGGTCTCGGTCTCGCCCCGGGATGTGGTGGCCGCCGTGCTGCCCAACCCGGCCACCCTGGGGGACCGGATGACCGGCAAGACGTGCGCCGGGCTGTGGGTCAAGGGCACCGGGAAGGACGGCGCCCCCCGCGAGGTGTACCTGTACCACGTCGTCGACAACGAGTGGTCGATGCGCGAGTACGGGGCGCAGGCGGTGGTCTGGCAGACCGCGCTCAATCCGGTGGTCGCGCTGGAGTTGATGGCGGCCGGTGCCTGGTCGGGGGCCGGGGTGCTCGGGCCGGAGGCGTTGCCGGCCCGGCCGTTCCTGGACCTGGTCACCGAGTACGGCTCGCCCTGGGGGATGCGGGAGCAGTGAGCCGGGGGCCCGGTCGGTCGACGGGCGCCGCGGGCCAACAAATAGGGTGGTCGTCGCGAATCACCACCAGAGGGGATGCTTCGGCGATGACCACCGAGACCATCGAGTTCCAGGCGGAAGCCCGCCAACTGCTGCAGCTGATGATCCATGCGATCTACTCGTCCAAGGACGTGTTCCTGCGGGAGCTGATCTCCAACTCCTCCGACGCCCTGGACAAGCTGCGGCTGGCCGCCTTCCGGGACAAGGACCTGGACGTCGACACCGACGACCTGCACATCACCGTGACCACCGACCCGGCCGCGAGCACGCTGACCGTCGCCGACAACGGCATCGGGATGAGCCGGGAGGAGGTCGTCGACCTGATCGGCACCATCGCCAAGTCCGGCACCAGCCAGGTGCTGGCCAAGCTGCGTGAGGCCCGGGAGTCCGGGCAGTCCGAGCAGGCGTCGGCCGAGCTGATCGGCCAATTCGGCGTCGGCTTCTACTCCAGCTTCATGGTTGCCGACAAGGTCACCCTGATCACCCGCAAGGCCGGCGCGCATCAGGGAGTGCGCTGGGAGTCCACCGGCGAGGGCAGCTACACCGTTTCCGACGAGCCGGACGCGCCGCAGGGCACCTCGGTCACCCTGCACCTCAAGCCCGAGGACACCGAGGACGAGCTGCACGACTACGCCAACCCGCTGGCCGTGCGCACGATCATCAAGCGCTATTCCGACTTCATCACCTGGCCGATCCGGATGGCGCCGATCACGCCGCCGGCCCCGCCGGCCCCGCCGGCCGCCGAGGCCGCGGAGGGTGCCGACGCGGAGACCGACGCCGACACCGAGACCGAGGTGGTCGAGGCGGTGCCGGAGCCGGAGGTGGTCAACTCCCGCAAGGCGCTGTGGGCCCGGTCGCAGAGCGAGGTGACCGAGGAGGAGTACACCGAGTTCTACCGGCACGTCAGCCACGACTGGCAGGAGCCGCTGCAGACCATCCGGCTCTCGGCCGAGGGCACCTTCGAATACCAGGCCCTGCTGTTCATCCCCGGCCATGCGCCGATGGACCTGTACTGGCGGGACGCCAAGCGGGGCGTGCAGCTCTACGTCAAGCGCGTCTTCATCATGGACGACTGCGAGGCCCTGGTCCCCGAGTACCTTCGCTTCGTCAAGGGTGTCGTCGACGCCAACGATCTGTCCCTGAACATCTCCCGGGAGATCCTGCAGCAGGACCGGCAGATCCGGCTGATCCGCAACCGGCTGGTCAAGAAGGTCCTGTCCACCGTCAAGACCCTGCGCGAGGACGAGCCGGCCAAGTTCGCGACGTTCAACGCCGAGTTCGGCCGGGCGGTCAAGGAGGGTCTGCTGGCCGACCCGGACAACCGGCAGGCGATCCTGGAGATCCTGACCTTCGCCTCCACCCACGACGCCGAGCAGCCGAGCACGCTGGCCGACTACGTCTCCCGGATGCCCGAGGGCCAGAGCGACATCTACTACATCACCGGCGAATCCCGCTCGGCGCTGGAGAAGTCCCCGCACATGGAGGCGTTTCGGGCCAAGGGCTACGAGGTGCTGCTGCTGACCGATCCGATCGACGAGATCTGGGTGGACGCGGTCAGCGACTTCGACAGCAAGTCGTTCGCGTCCATCGCCAAGGGCGAGATCGACCTGGGCGGCGAGGATGTCGACGACGACACGGCCAAGGACTTCGGTGACCTGCTGGGCTGGCTGACCGCGACGCTGATCGACGACGTCAAGCAGGTGCGCCTGTCGCACCGGCTGACCACGTCCGCGGCGGTGCTGGTGGGCGATCCCGGCGACCTGACGCCGACCCTGGAGAAGATGTACCGGGCGATGGGCCAGGAACCGCCGACGGTCAAGCGCACCCTGGAGCTCAACGCACAGCACCCCCTGGTCACCGGCCTGCGAGATGCCCACCGGCAGCGCCCGGACGATCCTGCCCTGGCCGAGACCGCGCATGTGCTCTACGGTCTCGCGCTGATCGCGGAGGGCGGCGAGCTGGCCGACCCGGCCGCCTTCGTCGGCCAGGTGGCGCAGCGCCTGCAGGCCTCGCTGGGCTAGCCGAGCCCGGGCCGGCGGTGCCGGGTCCGGGTTTGCTCAGCCGCCGAGGCCGGCGCGGAACGCGGTGACCAGCGCCCGGCCGAGCGGCCAGTCGCCCAGCCCGCTGGCCGAGTTCAGGTGACCGGCGGCGCCGACCCCGACCACCGGGACCCCCCACCCGGCGGCCAGCCGATCGGCGGCCGACCGGGAGGCGTAGGGGTCGTCGTCGCTGGCGATGACCAGCCCGGGCACCGGCAGCGGGCCGGTGTCGAGCCCGACGAAGGTGGGCGCGGCGGCGGCCGGGAACCGCGGGCCGCGCGAGTCCGGCGGCGCGACCAGAACCACGCCCCGGACGGTTCCCGGCGAGCGCCCGGCCAACCAGCCGGCGACGGCCAGGCAGCCAAGGCTGTGGGCGACGAGCACCGCCGGCTCACCGTCGGGCAGGCTGCGGTCGATCGCGGTCAGCCAGTCGGCCAGCTCCGGCCGGCTCCACGACGACGGCTCGATCCGTCCGGCGGCCGGCCCGAGCTCACGCTGCCATCGCGACTGCCAGTGGACCTCGTCGGACCCGTCGATGCCGGGCACCATCACCGTGAACACGGACTTCTCCTTCACCACTCGCCGGGGACGCCCCCGTTCCCGTCCGGGCCGACAGTAGAGACCACGGGCCCACTCGCCGGCGGAGGGAGGCCGAAGGAGTCCCGCTCCCCGGTGGCCCGGACCGGTCACAGGCGATTCATGGCTGGCCGCGATCGGATCCCGATGACCCGCACAACCGTTCCGCAGCGACCGAGGGTGTCCTGGTCTTCGATCAGCGTGAACCCAGGAGGACGTCGTGGAACAAGCCGTGCAGCACCGTGGCCGGAAGCCTTTGATGGCGGCGGGAGCGTTGGGGGTGGCCGCCGCGCTGGGCCTGGCCGCCGCATTCGGCGGCACCACGGCGGTGGCCGGCACCCCGACGGCGGTCCAGGGTCTCGCCGCGACCGCCTCGCTGCCCAACCCGTACGGCGGCGGGTCCTCCTCCGGCTCCGGCGGGTACGGCGGGTACGGCGGCTACGGGGTGGATCCGTTCGGCGGATCGGGGGGCTCCACCGGCAACGGCTACTCCGGCGGTTCGTCGGGCAACTCGTCCGGCAGTTCGGGTCAAGCGCCGACGGCGAACCAGCAGGTCGGGCTGGTCTACATCGACACCGTGCTGGGCTACCAGGACGCCGCGGCGGCCGGCACCGGGCTGGTGCTGACCTCGAACGGGCAGATCCTGACCAACAACCACGTGATCGAGGGCTCGACGTCGATCACCGTCACCATCGTGACCACCGGCCAGACCTACCAGGCCTCGGTCGTGGGCACCGACGTGCAGGACGACATCGCGGTGCTGCAGCTCGGTGACGCCTCCGGCCTGACCACCGCCAACTTCGGCACCTCCGCCGACCTGCAGGTCGGCGAGTCGGTGGTCGGCGTCGGCAACGCCGGCGGCGACGGGGGAACCCCGTCCGCGGCCGCCGGGGTGGTCTCCGCGTTGAACCAGACCATCACCACCCAGGCCGAGGGCTCGGCCGCCGGTGAGACGCTGACCGGGCTGATCGAGACCACCGCCGACATCCAGTCCGGCGACTCCGGTGGGCCGCTGTTCGACGCCAACGACGAGGTCGTCGGCATCGACACCGCCGCCGAGGTGGTCGCCGGGCAGAGCGAGAACGGTTACGCCATCCCGATCGACACCGCCCTCGGCATCGCCAAGCAGATCATCACCGGCGACGAGTCCGACGGGGTCCGGATCGGCTACCCGGCCTTCCTCGGCGTGCAGGTGCAGTCCGCGGCCACCGCCGGCACGGGCACCGGCCGGAGCCGGTCCGGATCGAGCAGCACCGGCACCGCCGGCGCGCTGATCGGCGGCGTCGTGTCGGGCTCGCCGGCCGAGCAGGCCGGATTGACCGCCGGGGACACGGTGACTGGCATCGACGACAGGGCCGTCAGCAGTGCCGACGGGCTGAGCACCGCGCTGGCGGCGCACAACCCGGGCGACCGGGTGAGCGTGACCTGGGTGGATTCGTCCGGGGCGAAGCACTCGGCCACCGTCACCCTGGCCCAGGGTCCGGCCGCCTGAGCCGCGTCGAGCGGGTCCGCTAGTTCAGGTTGGGATTGTTGAAATAAGGTCCGCCGAATAGCCGGACGGCCCGGTAGTACGCCTGGGCGACGCCACCGCATTGGGCGCGTTGGACACTCAGATACCAGGCGCGGTAATAGTTGTTGCACCACCCGCTCATCCGGTTGACGAAGTAGGTGTCGCAGGCAGCGCGACCGTTCTCGCCACCGCCGTACCACAGGTCGTCGTAGCAGTAGTCGTGCGCGTTGCACGCCTCTTTGAAGTCGTAATAGACGGGCACCACGCCGCGGTCGGGTGAGAACGTGCACCCGTTGGGCCGGTACCCGGCCGGCACCGCCGCGGCCGACGGGGCCAGCACGACCGACAGCGAGATCGTCAGCAGCGCAACGACCAAGGCGGCGACGCGGCGCCGCTGAGGTCGGGTGTCGGCATCGGTGATGGTCGGTGTGCTCATGTGCGGCCCCCCAGGTCGACAACGATGACCGCCGAAACGTAGCGCGCGCACCGGCCGGTCCGGTGGCCCGGAACTGTCCCTTATCGGGGGGACCTGCGGTTCCGGTCCCGGTGTGCGTCGGGCGTTGCTGCTCGTTTGAGGAAAGTGGATGCGGCGCCGAGACTGACCCCGTGCACTTCGTTCATGAGTCGTTGCCGCAGTGCGTCCGGTTCGCGACCGGGGGTGCCCCCGACGCCGTGCGGGCCGAAGTCGACAGGCTGAACGCCCGGCGGGTCATGGTCATAGCCGGGCCCGCGGCCGCCGCGCTGGCCGAGAAGGTCACCAGCGAACTGTCGCCGGTGCTGCGGCACGACGAGGTGGTCATGCACGTGCCGGTCGAGGTGGCGCAACGGACGCGGGCGGCCGCGGCCGCGCACCGGGTGGATGCGATCGTGGCGGTCGGTGGCGGGTCGACCACCGGGCTGGCCAAGGCGGTGGCCCTGACCACGGGCGTGCCGATCGTTGCGGTGCCCACGACCTACGCGGGCAGCGAGGCGACGGCCGTCTGGGGACTGACCGAGGCCGGGCGCAAGACCACGGGCATCGATCCGGTCGTGTTGCCCCGGGCGATCGTCTACGACGCCACCCTGCTGCGCGGGCTGCCGGTGGACCTGTCGGTCGCCAGCGGGCTCAACGCGCTCGCGCATTGCGTCGACTCGTTGTGGGCGCCGTCGGCCGACCCGATCAACGCCGTGTTCGCCGCCGAGGGCGCCCGAGCCCTGCACCAGGGGCTACCACTGGTCGCGACGGCGCCGCAGGGGTTAGCCGGACTCGAAATAGCCCTCTACGGTGCCTATCTCGCGGCGACCGCGTTCGCCTCGGCCGGCTCGGGCCTGCACCACAAGATCTGCCATGTGCTGGGCGGGCGGTTCGACCTGCCGCACGCCCAGACCCACGCCACCGTGCTGCCGTACGTTCTGGCGTTCAACGCGCCGAACGCCCCGGACGCGGCGGAGCGACTGGCCACCGCCTTCGGCAGCCCGACGGCCCTGGCCGGTCTGCAGGAGCTGCGCCGGACGCTCCACGCTCCGCGCAGCCTGCGCGATCTGGGCCTGCGCGAAGCTGACATCCCGGTCGCCGTCACCGATGTGGTGGCGATCGCGCCACCATCCAACCCCACGCGCGTGACGGAGCAGAACCTGACCGGGCTCCTGCTGGCCGCCTGGGCCGGGGCGGACCCCACGGACCAGGCGCCGGTCATTGACCGGCCAGCGGCAGGCTGAGCTCGAACCGTGCGCCGACCCCCGCCGCGGGGGGCCGGCAGACCACGTCGCCGCCAGCTCGTCGGGCGATGGCGCGGGCGATCGGCAGACCGAGCCCGGAACCCCCGCCGCCCCGATCGGTGGACAGCCGGACGAACCGCTCGAAGATCCGATCGCGCTGATCGTCCGGCACTCCGGGCCCGTCGTCCTGGACGGTGACGTAGGCATGCGCCCCGGACGGACCGGGTGCGACGGCGACGGTCGCGGTGACCTGCCCGCCCGAGGGACTGGCCTGGGCCGCGTTCTCCAGCAGGTTGGCCAACGCCCGTCCCACCTCGTCCGGGTCGATCCGCACGCTGACGTTCTCGGCGACCGGGCGCAGGCCGATCCGCAGATCGGGCCGGCGCAGCGCGACGGCGTCCACCTGCTGCCGTACCACCTCGACCAGATCGACTGATTCCGAACGGGTCTCGGGGTTGGCTGCGGGGTTGGCTGGGTGGTTGGCCGCGTGATTGTCTATCCGCGCCATCAACAGCAGGTCGTCGACCAGCCGGGCGGCCTGCCGGGACTGCCGCACGATCGCGACCAACCGCTGCTCCCGCTCGGCCCGATCGAGTTCGTCGAAGTCGGCTCGGAGCAACGCATCCGAGCCGGCGATGATGCCGGCCAGCGGTGTGCGCAGGTCATGGGACGCGTCGGCCAGGAACCGGCGCATGCGCTCCTGGGCCTGCTGCGCGGTCGCCTCGGCGGTCTCCAGGGCATCGAGCATCTCGTCGAACGCGACGGCCGTGCGGCCCAGGTCAGTGGTGGGTTTGGTCGGACGGAGCCGGCGACCGCGCGTGCCGGCGCCGATCCGGCGGGCCAGGGAGGCCATCCGGTCCAGCGGGCGAAGCGCGACGGCGACCAGCCGGATCAGCACCAGGCCGGTGATCACCAGCGCCGTCACCCCGGCGACGATCTCGATGGTGCGCAGCGTGGACAGCGTCCGCTCGATGTCGTTCTCGCTGGCCTGCAGTTGCAGGGTCCCGCCGGGCAGCGTCACCTGCGCGGTCAGCTGCCCCGCCGACTCGGTGAAGGCGACCTCGGGTTCGACCGCCGGTTGCGGCAGGGGCGGCGCACCTCCCGGCGGGTTGCCCGGGGTGGGCGCGGTCGGTGGGGTCTGCTCCTGGGGCGCGGCGTCGGGCCGTCCGACGTACTCCTGCCCACCGGCGGTGAAGGTGCTGAAGATGCCGCCGCCGGACATCTGATCGGCCAGCGTCTGGCCGGTCACCCCCTGCTGCTGCAGGACGACCGCGTAGCCGGCCCGGTCCTGCAGGCGTTGGCGCAGATCGTCCCGCAGCGAGGTGCCGAGCATGGTCGTGACCACGACGCCGAGCAGCACGAGGATGATCGCCAGCAGGACGAGGACGGACACCACGACCCGAGCCCGCAGTGACCCGGTCCGGACCGGGCGGTCCTGCTCCGGCGTCTCGTTCCGCGGCGGCGGCTGGCTCGACCCGGTGAGCCGGTCGGTCGTCGCGGACTCAGTCATCGCGGTCGGCCGCGGCGGCGGGCACGGGCGCGGCGAGCCGGTAGCCCACGCCTCGGACGGTGTGGATCAGCCGAGGCCCGTGCTGGTCGAGCTTGCGCCGCAGCCCGGAGATGAAGGCCTCGACCAGGTTCGGGTCGTAGGCGTCGTATCCCCAGACCTGCGTCAGAATCTGGGTTTTCGAGAGCACCCGGCCGCGGTGCCGGGCCAGGTAGAGCAGCAGGCGTCGTTCCGTCGCGGTCAGGTCGATCTCCTGACCCGCACGCTGCACCACCCCGGCGTCGTCGTCGACGATGAGGTCGCCGACCTCGATCAACTGGGCCGAGAGCCGGCCGGACCGGCGCAGCACCGCGCTGACCCGGGCCAACAGCTCGGCCACCGCGAACGGCTTGACCAGGTAGTCATCGGCTCCGGCGTCGAACCCGGCCAGCCGGTCGTCGACGCCGTCCAACGCGGTCACGAAGATCACCGGGACGTCGGTGCCACCGCGCAGCGCCCGGGCCAGCTCGAGGCCGGACCAGTGGGGGAGCATCACGTCCAGCACGGCCAGGTCCGGCCGGAAGCTGTCCGCGACGGCCGCCGCGGCCATCCCGTCCGCGCTGACCTCCACCAGGTGGCCGGCGTCGCGCAACGACTCCGCGATCACCGCACGCAGCAGATCGTCGTCCTCGACGACCAGGATGCGGACACCGGCAGCATTCACCGGATCCACTATGCCGGGCCCGGCTGAGGGTTCGCTGAAGACCGTCGCCGGCGGGGTCGGATTCAGCTCGCCTTCAGCAAGGCCGGTCAGGGTGGGTGGAGCCGGTTCGAACAATGCGGATCGGGTCCACTTGCACGGAAAGGGCACACCTGATGAACGACACCTCCCGCCCCCGACGGGTCTCCGTCCGGGGCATCACCATCGTGGCCGCCACCGCGGCCGTCCTGATCGGTGGGGCGGCGGCCGCCGCCGCGGCCGACGACGGGGGCAACTCCACCAGCCAGGGATCGAGCACCAGCGCGTCCCCGTCGGCCCCGTCAGCACAGGCGGCACCGTCGGTCGCGGGCGCGCAGTCGGGATCCGGCGACGGCTCGGCGACCCCGCCGGCCCCGAAGCCGCACCTGGACGGAACGGTGTCCTCGGTGACCTCGAGCAGCATCCTGATCACCGACCCGGAAGGCTTCACCCGGACGATCCACCTGTCCGGTGACACCACCTACGGCGACGGGGTGTCGCTGCCCGTCGCGGTCGGGGAGCGGATCCACGCCGAAGGGACCGTCGACACCGACGGGACGTCGCTGGCCGCCAGGGTCATCGCCTCGGCGCCCGAGCCGCCGGCGCCGGGCGCGGCCGGACCGGGCGGTGGTCCGGCCGGACCGCCGGCTCCGCCCGCCGACGGCTCCGCGCCGACCCCGCCGACCCCGCCTACCGATGGTTCGCTGCCGGCCCCGCCCAGCGGCGCCGAGCAGGCTCCGAGCACGACGACGGTCGCCCCCACGAGCTGACCGCCGGCCGTCGTACGGTCACCACACGCCCGCCTCGACCTGCCTCGGCCGGTCGAGGCGGGTCGTGGGCTTCTGGACGGATGCGAGAAAGCGGTCCTCACTCACCGCTGATGTCAACGGCCGGGAATGCCCGCCGGAGCTCAGTCAGAAATTCAACATAACGACTCCCGAAGGTCACCACCGCCGCGTACAGGGCGTCGAAGACCGCCTGCGCGGCATCCGCCTCTGCTGCGGCAAAAAAAGCCGGCAATGCGGCATAGGTTGGCTCTACGGCCGGGATCAGATCATCGGAAGTGCCAACCACGATCGTCGCGAACGCCTGGCCTGGAATGTCAGATTCGACATGCAGACGTTCGAAGGCCGAAGTGATGTCGTCGAATGGCGGTGGTGGTGGCCGCCCGGCGTCCATCGCCGCGAGGGCCGGCGCCACCCAAGCCCGCTCGGCCAGGCCCGCTCGGTCATACGCCCGGCGGGTTGCCCACCGGGCAATCTCGCGCTGCGTGTCAGCGTCGGTCTCGCTGATCGCATCGGCCAACGGCCGGTCCAGGCGGGCGATGCCCAGCACGTTTCCCCGGATGGCTCGCTGCCGCTCGCTGGGTGGTCGGCCACCCCATCGCCGATCGTCGAGGCGGCGCATAGCCTCCCGACTCGCCTCATCTGCCATCAGCTGAGCGTGATGCGCGGCCGCGGCGCGTTCCGCTGGTGTCGGCGGGATCGGAATTCGCTCGATCGCGCGGTGCGCGTAGTCCGCTGCCTCGCTCGTCTGTTTGATGATCGCATCAGGACCGGGCGCGGCCGGCCACAGTTGAAGCAGGTACCGATCTCCGGCCGGGCCGTGCTCGGGCGGGTTGTGCGCACGGTCCATTCCGCTGACGCAGTAGCGAACCCGGTACGTACCCGGCCGGATAGCGGCCAGCGGGTACGCGGTTCCGTGCCAATCGCACAGGGCAACCGCTGCCGATGGCGAGAATCCGGCCTCGACGATCTCTTCCCAGCTTGCGTCGATTGCTGGCTCCTTGCTGAGTAACTCCAAACGGAATGGGACGGTCCCGTCCTGCGATCCGGTCAGGAGAAAGAGCATTCCTTCGTGAGCAGCCCCGCACAGCCCGTTCCGTTGTCCACCGAAAGAAAGGTCGAGGTCGCTGGCGAAGTCAGCTCCACCCTGGAGGTACACCTGCGCATACGCGACGTCCACCTGGCCGTCGAACAGCACTGTCATCGCGCACCCCCAGATACCGGAGAATAACTCTACCCAGCGACGTAGGTGACGGCGCGGCGACCGAGTCCAGGACGACCGTCGCGGCGGCTGAGAAGGCAACGGCTGCAGCCGATCCGCCGGGACGAGCTTGACTGACGGCGCCAATGTTGCTCGCAATGATCACTGGGTCGCGTCAGCGGGTTGGCCTCCAGCGCTCGCCGCCGGTCGTGACGAATCGCTTCCATACGAAGTCCCACGGAGTCACCGCGATGATGGGGACCACGAACAGGATGCTGAACAGCAAGCTCTCGGTCGCTCCGTCCAGGTCACCCGCGATCAGGAGCGGCGCCGCGACCAGGGCGAGCCACAGGACCTTCCACATGACCTCGAACATCAGGATCGGCAGCATCCCGATCGGGTAGCGCACGCCGAGGAACGAGAGCAATGCCAGAGCAATCAGGATGCAGAATTCCGCCCCCTCGATCGCCGGCAGGGAGGACACCTGAAGCAGCATGGGTCCCTTGACGACCAATGTCCCGACGGCCATCAGGAGATAGCCGCCGCGCATCAGATTGAGCCGGAAGGCCGGGAGGGTGCCAGCAGACGTGGAATTTCCGGGCGTCTCGAGCGGTGTGCTGATGTTCGACATCAGAGGTTCCTTTCGGTGTCGTCTCGTTGGACAGACGGAGGAGCGAAAACCATCCCGCTGTAGAGCTTCTGGTACCGCCGGCACGGGATGACGGTTCCTCCCAGGCACTTTTCGATCGAGGGTGTGATCGTCCGGGCCCGCAAGCGAGGTCGGCTACCAGCGGCGAGTGCTGGGCCGGCCCGGCAGCGCCTCCTCCGATGTCGACGCCGTCTTGATTCATGACTCAAGGGTCGCGAGAACCGACCGGTTCGCCTACGAACGTTGCTGTTTCGGGGAAATTCGAGTCTGATGGGCCTCGTGGACGATATTTCGGCGGCGAGGATCGCCACCGCGCTGCGGCAAGTCGGGCCGCGCCTCAAGGGACTGCGCACCCAGCGGGGGTTGACCCTGACCGTTGTCTCAGCCTCGACCGGGATCTCGAAGAGCACGTTGTCGCGGCTGGAGACCGGGCAGCGGCGGCCCACCCTGGAGCTGCTGCTCGCGCTCTCCCACGCCTATCGGGTGCCGTTGGATGACCTTGTGGCGGCGCCCGAGGAGGGTGATCCACGACTGCGGCTCAAGCCTGGCCGGGTCAAGGGCCGGACGGTGATCCCGCTGACGCGGCAGTCGGACGGCATGCAGGCTTGGAAGATCATCATCCCGACCAGCAATGTCACCCCGGAAACACGTTCCCACGACGGCGATGAATGGATCTACGTGCTGTCCGGGCACATGCGCTTCCTCCTGGGGGACCAGGACATGGTGCTCGGACCCGGTGACGTGGCCGCATTCGATACCAAGGTGCCGCATTGGTTCGGCAGTACAGGTGACGCACCCGCCGAGATTCTCAGCATCTTCGGGCGACCCGGCGAACGCATGACCGTCAGAACGACACCCCGTTGATCTCGATCTTGGGAGGTGCCGTCCGGTCCGGGGCCAAAATCGGCGACTTCGGGCGCCACGGGACGCCATGCCCCGCCGGACAGAGGTGAAGGATGATCGTGGCGCCGCAAGCGCCCTCAAGACACGCCAGGGGATTCACGCAGTGGCATCATCGTGCCGATGGACAGCTCGGAAGCTCGGAAGACGCTGGGGTGGACTCAAGGCCTTTCCCGTTCCCGCCTCACCTTCGACGGGCTCGAACTCACGTCCCTCGCGATTGGGCACCAGGCCTCGCTGGACCGTTGCAGCTTCATCGGAACCGATCTTCGGCAGGCGGTGCTCGACGGCATGTTCTTCCGGCTCTGCAACTTTCGCGGCGCGAATCTTCGCGGATCATCCTTGCGGTACACACGGTTCGGCGGATGCGATCTGCGTGATGTGGACCTGCGAGACGCCGATCTCACCGGCGCCAATCTGGGCGCGCTGAATACCGGTCGCGCGGACGTCGGCCGTACCGATCTCACCGGCGCCCTCCTGAGCGGCGCATTTCTGCGCGACATCACGGTCCTTGCGGTGAGGGGCTGGCGGCCGGAGCGGGCCGAGAACTGACCATGATCGGTGCTCTCGCTGAAGCGACGACGTCGGCCGCGTTCGCCCGCCCGCTTCGCATGTGAGTGATCGGCTCAATCGACATCATCAGCGGGTGAACGGTCCACAGCGCCCAGCCGCATCAGCTGGCCGCCCAGCACATCGGCCAGTCACAGGTCGCCTTCGGCCGTCCGAACGAAGCCTCGATCCGGAAGGTCGAGGTGACCTCGGCCCAGCATCTGAACCACGCCTTGGACGGTGTCGCAGTGGCCGGACCAGCTCGATCCGGTCACTCATGGTGACCGCCTCAGGGTGCGGGCCAGCTTGGCGCGCGGCGTTCGGCGGGGATTGCTAGCCTGTTCGCGCAGGTCAGCGGTGGTGCCCCCAGTAGGATTCGAACCTACGACACACGGTTTAGGAAACCGATGCTCTATCCCCTGAGCTATGAGGGCCCGCTCCGCGGTTGGCCGGGCGGCCGGTCCGTGGAGCGGATTCAGCCTACCGGTGGTCGGTCGGCCCTCACGCAGGATGCGCCCGGCGGAACAATGTCGCGGTCACGGTTGTTGCGGCAAGAGCAAGCTTGAACGCTCATGTATTCCGTGAAGGGAACTGCCATGACCATCGCCGTCACCGGAGCCACCGGACATCTCGGTGCGCTCGTCCTCGATCACCTGCTGGCGACCACCGCCCCGGCCGACGTCGTCGCGGTGGTTCGCGACCCGTCCAAGGCGCAGCCGCTGGCCGATCGGGGCGTCACTGTGCGGACCGCCGCGTATACCGATCCGGCCGCGCTGCGTGCGGCGTTCGCCGGTGTGGACACGCTGCTGTTCATCTCCTCCAGCGAGGTCGGTCAGCGCGTCGAGCAGCACCGGAACGTGATCGATGCGGCCGTGGCGACCGGCGTCGGCCGGGTGGTCTACACCTCCGCGCCGCGGGCCACCACCAGCACCCTGGTGCTGGCCCCGGACCACAAGTTCACCGAGGAGTACCTGACCGCGAGCGGCCTGCCGTGGACCATCCTGCGGAACAACTGGTACACCGAGAACTACCTCGGCGTGATCGAGACTGCCCGGCAGACCGGCACTGTCGTCGCGGCGGCGGGCCAGGGGCGGGTCGCGTCGGCCAGCCGGGACGATTTCGCCGCGGCCGCCGCGGTGGTGCTGACCGGGGCCGGTCACGAGGGGCGGATCTACGAGCTCGGCGGCGACCACGCCTGGGACTACACCGAGTTGGCGGCCGCCGTCGGCGAGATCATCGGTGCCCCGGTCAGTTACCGCAGCGTCGATGGGTCCACCCTGGTCGGCATCCTGCAGGGCGTGGGTCTGGACGCGGCGACCGCCGGCTTCGTTGCCCAGTTGGACGACGACATCGCGCACGGCGCCCTGGCCGACACCACCGGCGAGCTGGCCAAGCTGATCGGCCGGCCCACCACGCCGCTGCTGGCCGGCCTTCGGCAGGCCATCGGCTGATCCAGCCCCCGTCGCGTTCGGCCCGTACAGTTCGGCCCGACGAATCCGGGGCGGCGAGGGAGTGCGCGTGAGAAGTTGGCTGGTGGACGCCGTGCTGTTCGATCTGGACGGGACGCTGGTCGACTCGTCCGGCAGCGTGCACCGCAGCTGGCGCAAGCTGGCCGAGCGGATCGGCCGGCCCTGGCCGGAGGTGGAGCCGCACATCCACGGCGTCCCTGTGCAGCAGGTGCTGGCCCGTCTGGAGCCCGACATGCCGCCCGCGGAGGTTGCCGAGGTCAGCGAGTTCATGATCGCCACCGAGTCGGGGGACACCGAGGGGGTGGTGGCCCAGCCGGGGGCGGTCGCGGTGCTGAGCCTGCTGCCGCCGGAGCGGGTGGCCATCGTCACCAGCGGCACGGTCCGGTTGGCCGGCGCCCGGATCGCCGCCGCCGGCCTGCCCCGCCCCGCGGTGGTGGTCACCGCGGACGACGTCGAGGTCGGTAAGCCCGACCCGGCTCCGTTCCTGGCCGGCGCCGCGCGGCTGGGCTTCCCGCCCGCCCGGTGCCTGGTGGTGGAGGACGCGCCGGCCGGCGTGACCAGTGCGACCGCCGCCGGCTGCCCGGTGGTCGGCGTGCTGACCACCCACGACGCGCTGGACGCGCCGACCGTCGCCTCGCTCGACCAGATCGACTTCCAGCTGGTGGACGGTGGGATCAGGGTCAGCATCCCGGGCTGAACCGGGCCGGCGACGGGTACCGGCAAGGCGTGCAGATCGAGCTGATTCAGGGTGACATCACCGCGCAGCACGTCGACGCGGTGGTCAACGCGGCCAACCATCGGCTGCTCGGCGGCGGTGGGGTCGACGGGGCGATTCACCGGGCCGGCGGTCCGCAGATCCTGGCCGAATGCCGGGAACTACGAAGGACCCGCTTCCCCGACGGGCTGCCGACCGGGGAGTCGGTGGCCACCACGGCCGGCCGGCTGCCGGCCCGTTGGGTTATCCACACCGTCGGACCCACCTACGCCACGACCAAGGACAAGACGCACCTGCTGCAGTCCTGCTACCGCACCAGCCTGGCGGTGGCCGACGAACTGGGGGCGACATCGATCGCGTTCCCGCTGGTGTCCAGCGGCATCTACCGGTGGCCCAAGGACGACGCCATCCGGCAGGCCCTGTACGTCCTGCGGACCGCGGACACCGCGGTGCACACCGCCACTCTGGTCCTGTACGACGAGGCGACGCTCACACTGGCCCGTCGCGTGTCCGACGAGCGCGACGACGACGCCCGGTAGGACCAGGCCATTGTCCGGACGGGGACGGGTCAGGCGAAGGTGCCGCGGACCAGGCTGATCCCCGAGTGCGTCGGATTGCCGTCCGGCGGCTCGTCGGAGATGTCCACGGTCCGGTACACATTCGTGTCGATGCCGGCGGGCACGGTGAACGAACCGCTCCCGTCGGCCAGGGTGCCCAGCGAGACCATCCGCCCATCGCCGCCGAACAGCCACACCTCGTACGCGGTGGAGTCGGTGGCCGGCAGGCCGGGGACGTCCACCCGGACCTGTTGCCCGGTGCGGCCGGCGACCAGCTCAGCGGTGCCCAGCTGTCCCTCGGTCACCGGCAGCGGGCCGCCCTGCACCGGGTCCAGCGGGGCGACGGCCTCGACGGTGGCGGCGTCCTCGCGGTTCTGCACCAGCACCACGGTGCCCGCGCCGACGGCGATGCCGATGACCGCGGCGGCCAACGGCAGCGCCCACCGGGGCCGCCGGCGGGCGGCGCCGGCGGTCCGGCGCGGGGCCAGCGGGATCGGCTCGGCCACGGCCGGTTCCGCGGGCGCACCCGGCCCATCCGGCTCGGCCGGCGCATCGGCGGCGCCGTCCCGGGCGAAGCCGAGCTCGGTGGCGATGGCATCCCACACGTGCGGGCCGGGGGCCGGCGCGTCCCGGCCGTAGTCGGACAGCCCGGCCAGATCGATGGTGTCGCGGAAGGTATCGACCTGGTCGGTACAGACCGGGCAGTCCTCGACGTGCGCCTGCACGTCGGTTCCGAGGTCTTCGCCCAACGCGATCAGCGCCAGGTCGTCGGCGTCAGGATGTGGCACCATCCACCTCCCAACGCTTGCGCAGCTGGATGAGGGCGCGCCGGATATGACTCTTGACCGTGCCCACCGGCAAGCCGGTGGTCGCGGCGATCTGCGAATGGCTCAGCTCACCGTAGAACGCGAGCAGAACCACCCGTCGCTGCTCCTCGGGGAGCAGGTCGAGCTCGTTGCCCACGACGACCCGGTCGACGACCCGGTCGGCGGGGGCGGACTCGCTCTCCGCCGGGGCGACCTTCTCGGCCGCCGCGATGATGCGCTTGTCCCGATCCAGTGATGCGTAGCGGTCGGCGATCAACCGCCGCGTGATGCCGAGCAGCCACGATCCCAACGATCCCTTCGACGGGTCAAAGCCCGTCCGGAACCGCCAGGCCCGGACGAAGACCATTTGGACCAGATCCTCGGCGTCGTGATGGTTGCCCAGTCGCAGCATGGCCACTCGCAGCACCATGCCGCCGTAGCGGTCGTACGCCTCGCGCAGCGCCCGCTCATCCCCGGCCTGAAATCGCTCCACCCAGCGTTCATCCGCCCCGGACCATGGTCCCCGGGTGGGTGAACTGGCTTCCGGCACGTAGCTGAGCGTAGGTCATCACGCGACCGGCACCGCGGTGACCGCGATGTTGTCGTCGTAACTCAGGCTGGCCTGGTCGAACCGACCACCGCAGGTGATCAGCACCAACCGGGCCTCGCCGCCGCGGTCGAACAGCCGATCCAACGGCGTGTCGGCCTTGGCCCATTGCTCCCGGGCGACGACGGAGAACTGCCGCACGGTCCCATCCGGGCCGGCGACGGCGATGGTGTCACCCGGGTTCAGGTCGCCGATCCGGGCCAACACGCCGGCACCCTGGCGGTAGTCGTCGACGTGACCGACCAGCACCGCCGATCCCGTTGCACCCGGCGCCGGTCCGAACCGGTACCAGCCGACGGTGGCCACGTCACCGGGCACCTCGATCTCACCGTCGTCGGCGACCCCGACCGGCTCGACCGGCGCATCGACGGCCAACGCGGGAATCTGCAGCCGGGTCGGATCGGCGATGACCGGGTCCGGGGCGGCGGCCGGGGCGGGCTGATCGGCCGGTGGGGCGGCGGGGGCGGCCGCCGGGCTGGGCGGCGCGGAAGGTGCGGCCGGCTCGGTGGGTTCGGCCGGCGCGATCGGTTCGACCGGCGAGGCCGAGCCGGCGGACGTCGGCCCGGTGAGTTCGAGCGCCCCCGAGGCACCGACCGAACTCACCGTCTGGCCGGCCGGTTCCGGGCGGCTGACCCACCAGAGCAGGCCAGCCGCCAGGATCAGCAGGACTCCCGCCGCCAGGCTGGTGGCGGCCCGGCGGCGGGAGTGGTCCGGTCGCTGATCCCCGGGCGGGCGTGCGCCCTGCTCGGAGGCGACCGGGGTCATGACGCGACCTCAGTGGGTACGGGTCGCGACGAACCGCCGCGATCCGCCCACCACGAGGGCCAGCCCGACCACGAGCAGGGCTGCCACCAGCACGGTGGCGGCCGGGTCGTCGGCGGGACCGGTGCCGGCCGGGACCCCGCCGGGCGCGGAGTGCAGGCCCGGGATGACGAACGAGACCAGCGTCAGCGTGCCGTCGTCGGCGCTGCCCACGGCGTGCACGAAGGTCGCCGAGCCCTCGGCCAGCGTCACGTCGGCCGGGCCGATCACCACGGTGGAGGTGCCGGCCAGGACGACATCGGCATTGACCGTGCCGGCCGGCACGGTCAGGCCGCCCTGGTTCGGGTTGGTCACGTCGGACAGGACGACGGCGCCGCCGGCCCGCACATCCACGGCCGGAGCGGCCGCGTCATGCCGCACGACCAGCCGGGCCTGCCCGGCCGAGACGGTCGAGATGTCGTTGGCGTAGGGCGTCAGCGTGGGGGAGCCGTCGGCCGACAGGTGCGCGACCAGCGAGTAGCTCTTGCCGGCGGCCAGGTCCGCGGTGGCCGACAGGACCGGGTTGGAATCGTCGGCGGCGTCGGCCGCGGTGATGGCCACGGCGTGGCTACCGGCCGGCAAATCCAGTGGGCCGGCGACGGTTTCGGGTGCGAAGTTGTCCAGGGCCAGTGCGCCGTCGACGTAGACGTCGACGGTCAGGCCCGGAACACCGTGCACGACATACACTTCCGCAGTGTCGGCGGCAGCGGCGGGCGACGCTCCGACCAGTGCTGCGGCAACGGCAAGCGATGCGGCGGCGGTGGCGGCAGCAATGCGTCTCATGGGGTGCTCCTCGATCCGGCGGGCGGTTGGGGTCGTTGGAGCTACCGCCCCGCCGGTCGAATCGGATGCGCCCGCCGGGTCATTCGCAAAAAGTCAGCGCCGGAAGACGCCCAGTCCCTCCTTGTTGTAGAACTCGATCGTCATCGTCGACGCGGTCTCGCCGGTGGTCTCGAAGGTGACCGCGGAGATGCTGCCATCGGGCGCGTTCTCCCCGGTCGGCACCATGGTGAACACCTGACCGTCCCAGTGGGCCAGCGGGAACTGCTGGTTGTCCGGGCCCAGGGTCAGTACCAGGCCGCCGCCGGATTCGCTGACCGTGGCCGGGCCGACGTAATCGTTCTGATAGGTGCCGACGTAGGCCGAATTCGCGGCGGCCGGCGCCGGGTTGGCCGGTGCGCTCTGCCCGGCCAACGAGCCGACAGGGTCGCTGCCCGCGGCAAAGGCGCCGGCGTAGATTGGGCGCCAGTCGTGCTGGATGCTGCCGAACTCGGCCAGGTCGGCGAACTCCTGGCTCAGCGCCTCGGCCGCGCCGATCGGCGCCGCGTTGGTCAGCACCACGATGCCCAGGTTCAGGTCGGGGATGCCCAGGAAGGTGGTGCCGGCGCCGAGCCCGAACGCGCCGGAATGGCCGATCCGCACCCGTCCGGTGGCGTCGTTGCCGACGTTGAAGCCGTACCCGTAGAAGCCGGCCCGGCCGGTGATGCTCGGGGGGATCAGGCTGCCCTCCACCGACCGCATGTGCGGGGTGAGCGCGGCGTTCAACGCCGCCGGGTCGACCAGCTGGGTGCCGTCGGCGGTCGTGCCCTCGTTGAGCACCATGGCCAGCCAGGTGGCCACGTCGGTGACCGAGGAGCTGACCCCGCCGGCCGGGGACTCCGCGTCCGGCTGCCGCACGTACTTGGCCTGGTACTCACCGTCGACGAGCACATGGCCGACCGCGCGATCCGGGTTGGCCTCGAAGTCGGCGAACGTCGAGCTGGTGTTGCTCATCCCCAGCGGGCCGTAGATGTCCCGCTCGGACAGCGTTTCCCAGTCGACCCCGGTCGCCCGGGCGACCGACTCGGCGCCGGCGGTGATCCCGAAGTTGGTGTAGTGGTAGATCGCCCGGAACGGTTCCAGCGGTTCGTACTTCAACTTCGACAGCACGTAGGCCCGGTCGTAGCCGAGATCCTCCAACAGGTCTCCCGCGTGGTCGGGCAGCCCCGAGCGGTGCGAGTACATGTCGGCGATGGTCACGTTCTGCGTGACATACGGGTCGGCCAAGGCGAATTCGGGCAGGTGGGTGATCAGTGGGGTGTCCCAGGCCACCGTGCCCTTGCCGACCTCCTGCGCGATCACCGTGGCCCCGATCGGCTTGGACAGCGACGCCAGCTGGAACACCGTGTTGGCATCCACCGGCTCCGGCTGGCCGACCTCGCGAACCCCGTAGCCCTTGGCGAAGACGATCTGCCCGTCGTGCACGACGGCGACCGCCATCCCGGGGATGTTGGTCTGCTCCTGCATGCTGGCGGCCAGGCCGTCGATCTTGCGGATGGCCGAGCCGATCCACACGTCGTTGGCCGGTACCCGGGCGCGGCGGCCGGGTTCATCGGCGCCGCTGACTCAGCGGACGGCGCCGAGCCCTGGGCCGAGGACTGGACGGACCCGCTGGACTGGTCGGCTGAGTGTTCGGTGGCGGCCGTCGAGCTCGACGTGCAGGCGGCCAGGACGGTCACGGCGAAGGCGGCGGGCAGGGCCGACCAGCGGCGTCGGATCACGGCGGACTCCAGTGGTGGGGTGGGTGGGCGGTCCGTTATTGCCCAGCACTGTATGCGGGGCGGGCCGTCCGGGCCGGGGTCGCCGGAGGAGGGGCTCGGGTGGTGGTCGCGGGCGCTCAGTCGTCCACGCCGCGGGCGGTCAACGCGTCCCCGATCGCGTCGGCCCGGCGCAGGGCCCGGACCACCGCGGGAACCACCAGCGCGCGCATCGAGAAGCTGGCGCCGCGGGCCTTGCGGGCCTGGGACACCGCGCCGATGATCTCGGCCATCAGCGGCACGCACCGGATCGTCAGGGCCAGCACCAGGCCGGCCCGGTCCGGATCGACCCCCACCCGGCGCAACGGGCCGAGCAGCCGCTGGCACACATCCAGCATGGCGGTGACCCGGGTGGTCAGGGTGACCAGCGCGGCCACGGCCACCGTCAGCAGCAGGGTCCCGCAGACCATGACGGCGCGCTCCGGGCCGGCGAAGATCACCTGGAAGATGCCGATGGCCAGCACGAACCAGCGCATCGGCCACAGTTGACGGCCGATCACCCGGGCCGGGATGCGGGCCAACGCGAACCCCGCGGCCAGGGCCAGCGCGGCCACCCCGAGCTGCCACGGCGCGGTCAGCAGCACGATGCCGACCACCGCCAGCAGCAGGCCGAGGAGCTTGACGCCGGCCGGAAGGCGGTGCAGCACCGAGGATCCCGGCTGGTACAGGCCGATCATCGACACGGCGGGGTCCTCGGAGGTGTCCTCATGGCGCGCTTCATTCCAGCAGTCCCGTGTAGACGGGCAGGGCCTGCGCCGGCGTCCCGTCGGCGACGACCTGACCCCGGTCCAGCACCACGACCCGGTCGAAACCGTCCAGCAGGTGCAGGTGGTGGGTGATCAGGACCAGTTGCTCGGGCAGGCTGCCGAGCAGGTTGCTGACCATCCGGGCGTTGCGCAGATCCAGCAGGGTCGTCGGCTCGTCGGCCACGATCACGTCCGGACCAGTCACCAGGACGGCGGCCAGGGCCAGCAGCTGCTTCTGGCCGCCGGAGAGCAGGTGCGTGGGGTGGTCGGCGTGGCCGGCCAGGCCGAACCGGCTCAACGTCTGGGTCACCCGGTCGGCGATCTCCGGCTTGCTCAGCCCGGAGCGGCGCAGCGAGAAGGCCACGTCCTCGGCCACGGTGGGCATGACGATCTGGTTGTCCGGATCGGTGAAGACGAACCCGACCCGCCGCCGGACCTCGCGGCCCTTGGACGTGGTGTCCAGCCCGTCGACGGTGACCGAACCGGCGGTCGGCGAGATCAACCCGTTGATCATCCGGGCCAGCGTGGACTTGCCCGAGCCGTTGGCGCCGACGATGCCGACCCGCTGCTCGGTCAGCACCAGGTCGACCCCGCCCAGCACGACCCGGTCGCCGTAGCGGTGCTGCACGCCGCGAAAACTGATCTCGGCCACGCTCAGGCCTCCGGATGGGCGAGGACCATGGCCAGACCCTGACCGCCACCGATCGCACACGTGGCCAGGCCCAGACCCGAACCGGCGGAACCCGCGGCGGCGGGATCGAGCAGCCGGGACATCAACCGCAGCAGCAGGATCGTGCCGGACGCGCCCCACGGGTGACCCAGTCCGATCGCACCGCCCTCGGCGCACACCCGGCTCTCGTCCAACCCGAGCTCCCGAGTGGTGGCCAGGACCACCGAGGCGAACGCCTCGGTGATCTCCACGGCGGCGAGGTCGGCCACCGCGATCCCGGTCCGGTCCAGCAGCCGGCGGACCGCTGGGGCCGGCGCCAGACCGGGCCGGTCGGGACGCCCGGCCGCCACCGCCGAGCCCACGATCCGCAGGTAGGGCAGGCCGGCCGCGCGGGCCGCCGCCTCGGTGGTCACGGCCAGCGCGGCGGCCCCGTCCGACACCCCGCAGGAGTTGCCGGCGGTCGCCGTGCCGTCCGGAGAGAACGAGGGCCGCAACCGGCCCAGCCGGCGTTCGTCCAGGCCGGGCCGGGGACGCTGGTCGGCGCCCAGCTGGGGCAGCGGCACGAGCTCGGCGGTGAACCGGCCGGCGGCCACCGCGGCGAAGGACAGGGCGTGCGAACGGGCGGCGTACCGATCCTGCTCGGCGCGATCGATGCCCAGTTCGGCAGCCACCGCGTCGGCGGCCTGGCCCATGTCCGGGTCGGGGAAACCGGACGGGGCGAACGGGGCGCGGGTGTAGCGCCGCGGGCCGTCATTGCGGTCGGAGCCGTCCGGGCCGGACGGCGGCCAGAATCGCCACGGCGCGCTGCTGGCCGATTCGGCGCCCCCGGCCAGCACCAGCTCGGCGTCGCCGGCCCGCACCCGGGCGGCGGCCTGCAGCACCGCGTCCAGGCCGGAGCCGCACTGGCGGTCCACGGTCACCCCGGGCACGTTCTGGCCCAGGCCGGCGGCCAGCGCGGCGACGCGGGCGATGTCCCCGCCGGGGCCCAAACAGTTGCCCAGGATGACGTCGTCGATGGGCCGGCCCAGAGCGGCGACCGCGCCGGCCACCGCGGCCAGCACCGGCGCGGCCAGGCCGACGACGTCGACCGCGGCCAACGCGTGCCCGCTGGTGCCGATGGGGGTGCGGCGCCCGGCGACCACCACCGGACGGCCGAGCTGGGGGCGCGTCACCGGGACGACGGTAGCGGCCGCAGGATCGGCGCCCGCGCCGGCGGGGGATCGCCCTGGTCGAGCGCGGCGAGCGCCGCGGCCACCCGGTGCCGGGCGACCTTGCCGCCGCCGGTGCGGGGCAGCCGGTCGGCCAGCAGCCAGCGCCGTGGCCGGGACTGCGCCCGCAACACCGCCTGCGCGGCGGTCCGGATCGAACTCAGGTCGCCCCCCGGGGCCGGCTCGAGCACCGCGGTCACCAGCTGGCCCAGCCGCGGGTGCGGGGTGCCGACGACGGCGACCGCGGCCACCCCGGGCAACTGCAGCAGGGCGTCCTCGACATCCTCGACCAGGACGGTGGCGCCCCCGGTGGTGATCGCGGCGTCCCCGCGGCCGCGGATGCGCAAGCCGTCGCCGTCCGGCGCGGCCAGGTCGCCGACGGTGGCGAAACCCTGCTCGTCCCGCCGGAACGGCCCGGCCACCCCGGGCGGATAGCCCAGGGACAGGAACGGCGAGCGCACCCACACCACGCCGTCGCGGACCTGCACCTGCGCGCCGGGGAACGGGCCCAGCGGGCCGGGTATCCGGCGCGCGGCGACGAAGGACAGCTCGGCCGCGCCGTAGTACTCGGTGACGGCCAGGCCGCGGGCGACGGCCCGCTCGGCCAGCCGGTCGGGCAGGGCCGAGCCGGCCACCACCAGGGTGCGCAGGGGAGCGTCCGGGGCGAGCTCGTCGAGCAGCGCCCCGATCCGGGACGGGACCAGATGGGTCGCGGTCGCCGTCGCCGGATCGTCGATGAGGTGGGCGCCGACGGCCAACGCGTGCACGGCCGCGAACAGGTGCATCGTCGCGTGCAGCGGGCCGGTGAGCAGCACCCGGTCCCGCGGCCCGATGCCGGTCAGCGCGCTGAACGGTGCGAACGAGCTCGTCCACGACGCGGCGGTGCGCAGGACGGGCCGAGGATGGCCGGAGGTGCCGGAGGTGATCACCACCAGGAAGGTGCCGGCGGGCAGTTGGGGGGGCAGGTCGGCCGGCCCCGGGCCGGTCCCGTCCGGATCGGTGACCAGCACCGGCCGACCGGCCCGGGCCGCGGCGAAGACGCAGGCCAGCGCAGCGGGCAGCTCCGGGCCGGCCACCGTCAGCGGGCCGGGCGCCGCCTGCCCGGCCCGGCGCTCGACCAGATCGGTGAACTGCCGGTAGGTCCAGGTGCGGCCGCCGCGGGTGATGGCCGGGGCGTCGTCGGTGCGCCCCGGAACCAGCGCCGGGTCGGTCAGGGCGCGACCTTCTGCGTCGGCGGCTGGGGGCTGTTGGTGGCGACACCGGGGATCAGCCCGGGGTAGGCCCGGTGCACCTGCTTGACGACCACGGCGGCGACGACGGCCTTGAGCACATCACCGGGCAGGAAGATGAATCCGCCGGTCGCGGCCGGCCAGCCGAAGCGGATGCCCCACCAGAGCATGCCGATGGCGCCGATCACCACGACCCCGCCGACGATGTTGACCACGATGCCCTGCCACAGCGGGTAGCGCGGCAGGATCTTGGCGGTCAGCGCCCCGATGACGACGACGCCGACCAGCCAGCCGACCAGGTAACCGGCCGACTGCCCGGCCCAGACCCCCAGTCCGCCGCGGCCGCCGGAGAGCAGCGGCAGTCCGGCCGAGACCAGCACCAGGAAGACCAGCACGCTCAGGAAGCCCTTGCGGGCGCCGAGGATGCCGCCGGCCAGCATCACGCCCAGGGTCTGCAGGGTGATCGGCACACCGATCCCGCCCACCGTGATGGCGGGCGGGAGGCCGAGCGCGGCAATGAGTGCGGCGAAGATCGCGATCTGGGCCAGATCTCGCGCCGTGCTCTTGCGGTTCGCCATGAATCGATCCTTCTCAAATGTCGGGTCTTGTCGGGTCCCGGGTGGTGGGTCAGGGGCCGCGGTCGAGCTTAGAGGTTGCGACAAATCGGACGGTAGCGGGTGCCGGGCCTCCCCGCTCGTCCGGTGCGCCGGGCGGTCGATAGGGTGATCTGCAGTCCCTCGCCGCCGATTCGTTTCGTGCCC
Source organism: Nakamurella multipartita DSM 44233 (assembly GCF_000024365.1). Taxonomy (NCBI): domain Bacteria; kingdom Bacillati; phylum Actinomycetota; class Actinomycetes; order Nakamurellales; family Nakamurellaceae; genus Nakamurella; species Nakamurella multipartita. The sequence continues at coordinate 5,173,680 of NC_013235.1, read as the reverse complement.
GGCGGCCATCACCAGGAGGCCCGGCAGTGTCCACCAGCCATCACAGCGGTCGTGCCTTGATCGTGTCCATCACCGATCACACCCTGCACGGCGAGGACGACGGCGGGGCCGGCGCGCTGGTCACCGAGCTGTTGCAGGAGGCCGGGTTCGTCGTCGACGGATCGGTCACCGTGCCCTCGGACGAGGTCGCCATCCGGACCGCGTTGAACACCGCGGTCATCGGCGGGGTCGATCTGGTCGTCACCGTCGGCGGGACCGGGGTCTCGCCCCGGGACGTCACCCCGGACGTGACCGGCGAGGTCATCGACCGGGAGCTGCTGGGCATCGCCCAAGCCCTGCGCTGGTCCGGGATGGCCGCCGGCGTCACCGACGCCGTCATCTCCCGCGGTCTGGTCGGGGTCTCCGGGTCGACCCTGGTGGCCAACATCGCCGGGTCCCGGGCCGCGATCCGGGACGGGATGGCCACCCTGACCCCGCTGGCCATCCACGTCATCGACCAGCTCAGCGACCCCGAGGTCTGATCAGCCGGCGGGCTTGTCGCTGCCGAGCACCTTGTCCTTGAGCTCGCTGACCACTCCACCGACCAGCTGACCGGCGGTGCCGGCCACCGCCTTGGTCTTCTCCACCACCGGGCCCGCGGTCTGCAGGGCGGCCCCGGCCACGTCACCGGCGACCGCCTTGGCCTTGTCCACGGCCGGCGCGGCCAGGCCCAGTACCGGCGCCGCGACCTCGCCGGCCTTGTTCAGCACCGGCCCGGCGACCTGGGTGGCCTTGATCACCGCGTCGCCGGCCAGATCCTTGGTCCTGTCCCACACCGGGCCGGCGGTCTGCGCCGCCTTGATGATCGCCTCGCCGGCGGCGTCCTGGGCCTTCTGGCCGAGCCCGTCCGCGGTTCCCTTGGCCTTGTCGATCATTCCCACGGGTGGCTCCTGGAGGTGGGCCGGCGACGGGGCCGACCGGCGACCTCGCCGGCGGTGGAATGCTGGCGGGATGAACTTACCCGGCGAAACCGGACCCGACCATGCGGCCGGCGAGGGTGACCCGAGCCCGTCCGAGCTGGCCGATCAGGCGCGCCGCCGGCGGCGGCTCGATGAGATCTTTGGCGATGTGCTGCCCGAGACGACGGGCGACGAACGCCGGTCGGGGCGGCCGGCCGACCAGGATCACTGGTACCTGGAGAACCGGCCGCCGCACCACGGCTGAACGCGAACTGATCGGCCGAACTGTTCGGCCGAACTGATCGGTGGGCGCCGGACGCTCAGCCGGCGTCCGGCTTGGCCGCCGGCCCGTCGGCCTTGGCCACCGGGGCGCCCTCCAGGCCCTGCAGCAGGTCGCGGATCTGCATGAGCAGCTCGACCTCGGTGGGGTCGGCCTTGACCGCGACCTTCTTGCGGGCGGTCAGATCCTGGATCTTCTTCATCGGCGCGACGAAGACGAAGTAGACGACGAGCGCGGTGATCAGGAAGGTGATGATCGCGTTGAGGATGGCGCTGATGTTGACGTACGACTCGGGCTTGCTGGGGTTGATGTAAAACCCGATGGAGCCGGTCTCCACGCCGCCGAACGCGTTGAGCACCGGCTGGATGAGGTTCGCGGTGAAGGCGGTCACCAGGGCGGTGAAGGCCGCGCCGATGACGACCGCGACGGCCAGGTCGATGACGTTTCCGCGCAGGATGAAGTCCTTGAATCCTTTGATCATGTCCCCTCCTCAGGAGCTGGCACCCCGCGGGTAAGTCAGGTCGGCGTGGTCCGCACGCCGGACCTGACCGGGGACGACCCGACATCGCGCCCCCCGAGATGACGCAGCGACAGTACCGTCCGCGTGGGTCGATCAGATGAAGCGCAGGGCCAGGGTCCCGGTCAGGGCAGCCGCGACCACCTGATCGGCCGAATCCTGCGGGACCGCGAGGACGACCGGCGCCTGCTCGTCGCGGCGGGCGGTCGCGTCGCCGACCAGCAGCACGACGGCGTCCGCCACCAGGGCGGTGGCGCCGCCGGCGTCGTCGACCGCGACCACGGCGACGTGCATCCCCGGTCGGAGCAGGTCGATGACCGTGGCGTCGGCCGGGCGGATGGGCACCGCCACCCGCCCCGGGCCGGGGGCCGGTCCGATCGGATCGACCAGACGCACATCGGTGAGCACCTCACCGCGGCGGGCCGCACCGGACAGCACCCGGCCGGCGACCGGGCCGGGGTCGGTCAGCGCGCCGTCCGGAGGCCGCAGCACCGCGGTGGTCGTCACGTCCGTGGCCAGCAGGACGGCGCCGATCGGCAGGTCCCGGGTGAGCACCAGCACCGGGGTGCCCGCAACCGGCGGGGTCGGCAGGAGCAGCAACGCGGCCGCGGTCAGCACCAGGGCCGCCGCCAGCAGGCGGCGCAGATTCCGCGGCCACCGGCCGCCCCGCCGCCGGTCGGCCCACCGCTGCCGTACCCGGTCGAGCGGGGTCGGCCGCAGGTCTGGCCCGGGGCGTCGGTGCAGGCGCGTGCTCATCGTCGCGACGGTAGGCCGCGCCCGGGCAGCATGGTCGGCCCGTCCGGATTGCTGTGGACAAACCTTGTGGACAACTCCCGGTCAGGCGGCCGGCTGCAGGCGCAGGATGCGGTCGTCGCCGTCCCGGACGTCGCCGCGACCGTCGGTGTTCGAGGTGATCAGCCACAGGCTGCCGTCGGGCGCGGCGACCACGGTCCGCAGCCGGCCGTAGACGCCGTTGAGATGGCCGACCGGCTCCCCGGTCAGCTCCCCGTTCGACTCCCCGGTCGATTCCGCCCCGGACTCGGTCAGCGGGATCTGCCACAGCTGCTGCCCGCGCAGGCCGGCCATCCAGATGGAGCCCTGCCAGAAGGCGATGCCGCTGGGGGAGGCGTCCGCGGTCGACCACTGCCGCTGCGGGTTGACGAATTCGGGATTGACGCCGTCGGGGTTGTCGCCGATTCCTTCGACGACCGGCCAGCCGTCGTTGTCGCCGGCTTGGACCAGGTTCAACTCGTCCCAGGTGTTCTGGCCGAACTCGGCGGCCCAGAGCCGGCCCCGGTCGTCGAAGGCCAGGCCCTGCACGTTGCGATGGCCCAGGCTGTAGCCGGCGCCGCCGGCCAGGACCGGATCGTCCGGGTTGCCGGCGGCCGGCCGGAGCTGGGAGTCCAGGCGCAGGATTTTGCCGCCGAGCGCGTCCGGGTCCTGGGCCTGGGGCCGGTCCCCGGCGTCCCCGGTGCCGACGTAGAGCAGCCCGTCCGGGCCGAAGACGATCCGGCCGCCGTTGTGGATGCCGGCCTTGGGAATGCCGGTGAAGCCGACCTGCTGATTGCCGATTGCCCCGTCGACGAGTTCGACGGTGGCGATCCGGTTGTCCTGTGCGGCGGTGTAGTAGACGTACAGCCGGTGGTCGGTGCTGAACGCCGGGGAGACGGCGATCCCGAGCAACCCGCCCTCGCCACCGGGCACCACCCCGTCGACGGTGCCCACCGGCGTGATGGTGCCGTCGGGGTCGACCAGGCTGATCGTGGCGGTGTCGCGGCTGGTGACCACGGCTCGCCCGTCGGGCAGGAAATCCAGGCCCCACGGTGAGGCCAGGCCGGTGGCCACGGTGCTCACCTGCACGGTGCCGGCGGGGGAGGGCACGGTGGACAACACCGTGGACGGCACGGCCGACGGGTCAGTCGGCGGATCGGTCGGCGAGGTGGCCGCCGAAGCGGGCGCGCTCAGCCCGATGGTGGTGCTGGCCGGTAGGGGTGCGCCGGCCCCTGAACAGGCGGCCAGCGCGCCGATGACGGCGAGGCCGGCGACCAGCCCCATCCGGCGACGCCAGCGGTCGCGGATCGGGGCGGGTCGCACTCTCAGCTGGCGGCCTTGGCCGTGGAGCTCGAACTGCTCGTGCTGGCGGCCGGCTTGCTCGAGCTGCCGGAATCGCTCGATCCGCCGGAGGAGGAGTCGGACTTGGCCGCCGGCTTGTCCGCCTTGGCGGCGGCCGGCTTGTCGGCCTTGTCGCCGCTGGCCGGAGGGGCCGTGGCGGTCTTGCCGTTGCGCGAATCGGTGCGGTAGAAGCCGCTGCCCTTGAAGACCACGCCGACCGAGCCGTACACCTTGCGCAGCTGGCCGCTGCACACCGGGCAGGTGGTCAGCGAGTCGTCGGTGAACGCCTGCACGGCCTCGAAACGATGGCCGCACTCGGTGCACGCGTATTGATAGGTGGGCACGGGTCCTCCGGGCGCGGTGTCGTCACGATGCTCTTTGGCACTCGACAGTGCCCAGTGCCAGATCCGATGATGCGCCCGAACCCGTGGCGTGCGCAAATGGCGGGCGGTCGGTGTTCGCTCAGTGGGGCAGGCTGATCAGTCCCCGAGAGGGAGTGACGGCCGCCGTGACCGGCCGGTCCAGGTCGTCGTGCGGCACGTCGAGGCCGAGTTCGTCGTCGTAGACGACGGCGATCAGCCGGTCCCGGGCCGGGCCGCGCAGCTCCCCGCGCAGGGCGAGGGTCCGGTCGTAGTGCCCGCCGCCGCGCCCCAGCCGGTGCCCGTGCGGGCCGACCGCCAGGGCCGGGACCAGGACGGCGTCGGCGTCGGCGATGGCCTGCGGTCCCAGGCGGGGCCCGTCCGGTTCCTCGATGCCCAGCTGGCCGGGCCGGGTCGTCTCGGTGAACAGGCACCAGTCCAGCGGCGCCGCCCCGGTGACCACGGGGATCAGCAGCCGGGTCCGGGCGGCCAGGGTGCGCAGCAGATCTCGGCCCAGGGGTTCGCTGGGCAAAGGCAGGTAGGCGGCGACACATCCGGCGCCGGTCAGGTCGTCGGTCAGGTGCACGGCGACCGCCGCGCGGGCCCGTTCGCGATCGGCTTCGGGGCGGGCCCGACGGGCCGCGAGCAGGCTGGGCCGCAGGGCCCGTTTGGCGGCGGCGACGTTCTGCGAACCGGCGAGCATGCCTCGAACGGTAGGCCGCGGCGGTGTCGGGGCGTGAACGCGGTCGCCCGGGGCGTTACCGTTGGCGACCATGAACTCCCTGGTCGGTCCTGCGTCGGTGGCGCCGCGATGAGGTCGGTGGCCGAACAGCTCGAGCGGGTGCTGGCGATCGCGGTCACGCCCCCTCCGGTGCGCACCGCGATCTCCGAGGCTCAAGGCCTGCTGTGCGCGGAAGAGGTGGTCGCCTCCTCCGCCCTGCCCTCGTTCGATCAGGCGGCCGTCGACGGGTACGCGGTCCGGTCGGTCGACGTCGCCATCGCCGCCGAGGGTCATCCCGTTGTGCTGCCGGTGGTGGGGGAGATCGAGGCCGGCGCCCGCACCCCGCACCGGCTGCAGCCCAACCAGACCGTCTACGTGGCGACCGGAGCGGCCCTGCCGACGCTGGCCGACGCGGTCGTCCCGCGCTCGCACACCCAGGGTGGCGGCGCGCGGGTCTCGGTGATCAAGCCGGTCGAGTCGGGCAGCTACGTGCGCCGCACCGGTGAGGACGTGCAGCCCGGTGACGTGGCCGTGCGCTCCGGCGCGTTCATCGGAGCCGCCCAGGTCGGCCTGCTGGCCGCGGTCGGCCGGGACAAGGTGCTGGTGCACCCACGGCCCCGGCTGTCCATCATCTCCATCGGCGACGAGCTGGTGGACGTGGCCCGCACGCCCGGGCCCGGGCAGGTCTACGACGTCAACTCGTTCGCGCTGGCCGCCGCCGCCCGCGACGCCGGCGCCGACGCCACCCGGGTCGGCATCGCGCCGGGTGATCCCCGCCGGTTGCGCGAGCTGGTCGAGGCCCGGTTGCTGGTCTCCGAGGCGGTGCTGATCTCCGGCGCGGCCGGCGGTCGCAGCGCCGAACTCGTCGTCGAGGCCCTGTCCGACCTGGGCACCCTGGACCTGACCCGGGTGGCCATGCAGCCCGGGTCAGCGCAGGGCTACGGCTTGTTGGGCACCGACCGGGTGCCGACGTTCCTGCTGCCGGCCAACCCGGTGTCCGCGTTGGTCGTGTTTGAGGTGATCGTCCGGCCGCTGATCCGGATCATGCTCGGCCGGCGCAATCCCTACCGGCGGACCGTGATGGCCCGCTGCCTGGAGCCGATCACCTCGCCGATGGGTCGCCGCCAGTTCCTGCGCGGCCAGCTCATGCGCGACGACGAGGACGATTACCTGGTGCACATCCTGGGTGGCAGCGGCACCCACCTGCTGGCCTCGCTGGCCGAGGCCAACTGCCTGGTGCTGGTCGACGAGGAGACCACCTCGGTCCCCGTGGGTCAGGAGGTTCCGGTGTCGTTCCTGGCGCAACGGGCCTGACGGCGATGACTCCGGCTGGATTCACGGCCGGTGGGACCCACCCGGGCTGGCCGGCCACCCTCGGGCCGCTGGCGACGATCAGCGGCGAGGTCGCCGGCCGTCCGCTGCAACGACGCGACTTCGCCGACTGGCAACGCGCCCGGCTCCGCGACGAGGCGCTGATCAAGCGGTGGGACGCGACCAGCGAACTGACCTGGGAGCAGCGGCACAGCCGGGCGATGTGGCACTCGCACCGCTCGCTGCTGCGGATGGGGGCCCGGCGCGGCGAGGTCGTCCCGTTCGCGATCACCGTCGACGGCGCGTTCGCCGGGCAGGTCACCCTGGGCGGCATCCAGCGCGGGGCGCTGCGCTCGGCCTGGGTCGGCTACTGGGTCGACTCCCGGTTCCAGGGCAAGGGAGTGGCCACCGGGGCGGTGGCGATGATCGTCGCGCACGCCTTCGGTCCGGTCGGTTTGCACCGCGTGGAGGCCACCATCTCGCCGCAGAACCTGTCTTCGCGCGCGGTGGTCGAGCACCTCGGATTCCGGGTCGAGGGAGAGCTGCTGCGCTACCTGGACATCGACGGGGCCTGGCGGGACCACCTGCTCTACGGGCTGACCGTCGAGGAGCTGCCGGACGGGCTGCCCCAGCTGCTCGGCCGATGGCGGGCCTCGGGTTCCGGATCGGCTCCCGGCCCCCGCTGACCCCTGTGACGGGTGGGACGAGAGTCAACTGCTCCCATCCGTCACCGGATTCTGCCGCCAAGGGTGTGTCCCTACCGGGACCTGCGCAATCGGCGCTCTAGCGTGCACTTGACGAGTCATTTCCGTCGTCGCGTGACGAGTGCGACGCTGATCGGAGGAGGGCCTCCGGATGAGTATCCCCACGTCGCTGATCGTGGTGCTGTTGGTGGTCGCCTGGCTCGTGGTGCTGGTGCCCATGGTCGCCAAGCGGCGCGACAAGGTGCCGCGCGCGCAGTCGGGCGGCAACGGGTTCCGCGTCCTGCGGCAGGCCCAGGCGACGTTGAAGCGTCGGCCCAAGCGGGTGAGCGGCACCGAGAAGTCGGCGACCGCGGGTGACGAGGCGGAGACGACCGCACCGGTCCCGGTGACCCAGACCGCGACCACCGGTCGCGAGCGCACCCTGGTCAGCGTCGGCGCCGCCGATCCGGGTCAGCCGGCCGACGCGGCCGAGGAGTGGGCCGCCGCCCACGCCGGATACCGCCCCGCGTCCCGGCCCGAGGCCGACCCGGCCGGCGAGTTCGACCAGGGCGAGCCGGCGTGGGACGCCGAGGCGGAGTCGACCCGGACCGCACTGCAGACCGCACCGCTGCCCGACGATTCGATCCAGGGTGCGCCGGTGCAGACCGCGCTGTGGGCCGATGCTCCCGAGCCGGCCGAATCCCAGCCGGAATCGGTCACTGCCTTCCCGCCGCCTCCGGACCTACAGGCCGGGCCCCGCATCCCCGCGGAGGTCGACGAGCAGGAATGGTCGGAGCACGCCGCGGCGTCGTCCGCTCCGCTGCACCGCACCGAGGTCGACGACGAGGCGCTGCGCCCGACGCCGCGCCGTCGCGGCCGCGGCGGGTACGACCCGGAGGCCGCCGAGGCCACCCGGGCCTACAAGTACCGCCAGCGGCGTCGGGTCAGCCTGGTGCTGGCCGCCGCCACCGTCGTCTTCACGCTCACCGCGATCCTGCTGGCCAGCTGGCTGTGGATCGGTGCGGTGGTCAGCCTCGGGTTGCTGGTCCTGTACTTGGCCTACCTGCGCCGGCAGGTCAAGATCGAGGCGCAGATCCGCCAGCGGCGGATGGAGCGCCTGCAACGAGCGCGGCAGATCCGTCCCGAGTACGGCCGCAGCCGCCCGCCGGCTCGCGCCGGACGCTCCGCCGCCGGACCCGGCCGGACCGTCGTCGACCTGGACGATGACGACCCGACCTTCGACCATCTCGAGGCCTACGATCCGCCCGTGATGTATCGGCGGGCCTCGGGTCAGTGAGGCCGACCGTCGAGGCGCCCGGGGCGTGTCCGCCCCGGGTCGCGGGACGGTGATCGTGGCGGCGTCCAAGAAGCAGACGGTGCCGGCGATCGATCCAGCCAGCCAGAACGGTTTCGCTCTTCGCTTCGAGTGGGGCCCGCAGGGCGCCGCCGCCATCGCGGCCGGCGCCGCCGCGGTGATCGTGATCGACGTGCTGTCGTTCACCACGACCCTGTCCGTCGCCATCGACGCCGACGTCGAGGTCTATCCCTTCCGCGTCCGGGACGCCTCCGCGGCCGCGTTCGCCGCCGGCCGCGGGGCCATGCTGGCCGTCGGCCGGCGCGAAGCCGGTGAGACCGGCATCAGCCTCTCGCCGCTGTCCGTGCGCCGGGCCGTGGCCGACGGCACGTTGACCCGCGGATCCCGGCTCGTGCTGCCCTCACCCAACGGCGCCACCATCGCCCGGCAGTTTGCCGGCACCGGGGTGCCGGTGATCGGGGCCTGCCTGCGCAACGCCACCGCCTGCGCCCAGTGGGCGGTCAAGGCCGTCCGTGGACCGATTGCCGTGGTCGCCGCGGGGGAGTGGTGGCCCGGCGAGGCGCTGCGTCCGGCCGTGGAGGACCTGTGGGGCGCGGGCCTGGTCATCGACGCCCTGGCCGTGGCCGGGGCCGGCCCGATGTCACCGGAGGCCGCGGCCGCCCGCTCCGCCTACCGCGGGGTGGGCCGCAACCTGGCCATGGGCCTGGCCGCCTGCTCGTCCGGGTTGGAGCTGGCCAACGACGGCCACGGCGACGAGATCCCCGTCGCCGCCGAGATCGACGCCTCCCGCCGGGTGCCGCTGCTGGCCGGGGAGTCCTTCCGGGCTGCGGGCTCGAGCTGATCCGTTTCCGGCCCGCGCCGCCCACTCGCACCGCTCCACGAATGTGATCGCCGCTCCCCGTCGGGCAGGAGCGGCATTCACATTGGTGGAGCTGCGTGCGTGGCTGAGGAGCTGTGTGCTGCGTTGCTGCCCCGGGCCGGGTTCGACCGTGGCGCAGACGGCGCTCCGGCGCTGCTAAAGTAGTCGCGGCCTTGGTTCACGCCGAGGCCTTGGGGCTGTAGCGCAGTTGGTAGCGCGCTTCGTTCGCATCGAAGAGGTCCGGGGTTCGATTCCCCGCAGCTCCACCACGACCGTCCTATTCGAACCATTGACCGCGTCGATGGAACCCCCGAGTGGGCCGATCACGGTTCCCGCGAAAGACCCGACCTCCGCGTCGGGTCTGTTTTGGTTTGGTTCCTCCGGAGTTGCTTCGGCGACCCGCTGGATGTCCAGGAGCGGCCGGGTGCGCTCATCGTGCCCCACCCCAAGATCATCGAGGTACAGCCGTTCGAAGAACGCATCGTTGAGAAGACGTCGGACATTGTCCGGAGATTGCAGGTACAGCCGCGCTGGTTCGTCGAGCAGGTTCAGGTAGCGACGAAGGATGTCTGCGCCTTGAGCCAACTGGTCGTCACTGTCGGTTAGTTGGTCTTCGGCGCTTTGACGCTCCGCCTGCAGCTTGCGGAGGCGGACTCGAACGCGGTCGGTGGCCAACTCACGGTCTGCGAGCAGATCGAGCAGGCCCTCCTCTTGGGCGTCCAGCCTGGCAAGCTGCCGCTTCACGCTGGCGTGGAGTTCGCGCAGCGTCCGCTGTTCGTCGTCCATCGCTTTGGCGATCCAGACCCGTAGGCCGGCGATGAACTGGTCCGGCAGTTGCACGGTCGGGTAGTGCTGTTCGATGTACTGCTCGACCTGCCAGACTGGGAGATGCCGTAAGTCGCAGACTCCGTCCTGGCGTCCGCGGCAGACGAAGTAGGAGTACCGCTTGCCTGCGTGACCGGTCGCCTCGGTGTAGATCAAGCGGCTCGTGCGCTGGCGCTGGTAGCAGCGGTCGCAGAACAGCACACCTTTCAGATAGTGCGCGTGGATGCGGTCCCGCAGACCGTTCTGGGAGCGGGAGGCGAGAACCTCTTGCACCCGTTCGAAGAGCGCCGGACTGACGAGCGCTTCGTGACGACCGGGATAGGTCTGGCCCTGATAGGTGACGACTCCCGTGTAGTACGGGTCTCGCAGCATCTGATGCAGCTTGTTCAACGAGACTGGCTGCGGCGGCCGGTTGGCGGTCGACCGGGTAGTCAGTCCCTGGTCAGCCATCGACGCTTGGAGCCGCTCGAGGGAGTACTCGCCCGTGGCGTAGAGCGACCAGGCCATCTTGATGAGCGGTGCCCGGACTTCGTCGACTTCGACGGTGTTGACCTGTCGGCCTTCGTACTCAACACGGGTGTTTCGGTAACCGAGGGGAGCACGACCGACGGTGCCGCCGCGCTTAATCTTCTCACCCATCTTGTACCGGATGTCGGCACCGTCGGACTGTGATCGGTACTGGTTGAAGGCGGCCAACATGCCGTGCATCAGCTGGCCTTCCGGGGACTCGTCGATGTTCTCGGTGGCCGAAATGAGCGAGGTTCCCCACGACTGGAGGTCGGCCATCACGAAAGCGTCGTCAAGCCGGTTGCGGTTCATTCGGGACAGCTTGTAAACAATGACATAGGCAACATCTCGCTCGCGTTTGATACGCCGCATCATTTCCTGAAACCGGACGCGTTTTGTCATCTCGGTGGCGCTTCGGCCAGGCTCGACGTACTCGTCAACTACCTTCAATCCCAGCTGGTCAGCTTTTCGCTGGCAGGAGACTCGCTGTGCCGGTATGGAGATCCCTTCAGGGTCGAAGTCCGTATTGACTTGACCCGCGCTGGATACGCGAAGGTAGAAGACAGCGTTCTTGGCGGCATCCTCGGGGATCGTGCGCTTGCGGCGCGGACTCATGTTGCAACAACCTCCAAGTGCGGAAAGTCTGGGTGGGCAGGACGTTGGTAGCGACGGGAACTGACTGGGCGGCTCGACGCGGGTTCGCGGCCAAGAGCACACCGCGGTGCGACATCGGTGAGGCCGCTCTGGGCAAGTCGCACGTTGATTGCCTGCAGCGACACATCGAATGCCGCCGCCAGGGCGGCAACCTGTTGCAACCGTTCGCCCCAGGCTCGTTTGAGCAGCCCACGCGGAATAAGGGCGCATCCGGCGAAGTAGTCGGCGGCGTGCTCGGCGCGGACCAGTGCCTCTTGTCCGGCGCCGTACAGAAGCTCAACCCGGCCGTGGTCCACGATGTGCTTGTACTCGTGCAGCAGGGTGAAGCGCTGCCGCGTGCTGGGCTCGTTGCCGTTCACCTGGATGACCCACGTCCGGCGGTCGCTCTCCCAGAAGCTACAGCCGCTGGTCGGCAGGTCGAAGCGCTGCTCCACCTGGATGCGGGGCAGCTCCAGCAGAATTGTCTCGGGCACCGGCCACTGCCGGATGTCGAATCGGCCAAGCAACCGCGCGGCCTGCTGTTCAGCAACGCGTAGGGCTTCCGTGAAGCTCGCGGGGCGCTGTGGTGTCAAGGCCCGCAAGCTCGTGAGTACCGATGGCACCATGGTTTCGGGTTCATTCTCTCTCGTCATATTGTTTCCCCTCCCTTCTTGTTCATTCGATAGCCACCTGCCACATATGAAGAGGCAGCCAGCCGGGTATCTCACGTTTCGTCTTCGCCGTCGGCAGGTCCATCGGAGATGCGGTACTTCTTGGCGAGCCGCTCGAAGTAGGCGCTCATCTCCTGTACGGCCTCATCCGGCATCCTGTGGTACTTCGTGCGGAGGTACGGCGTGAAGCTGGGCAACTGGCTGTCCGGCATGACGTTGACCAGTGCCAGCATGTCAGCAACAGGAATATCCAGCACCGCGCAGATGGCGGTCAGTGTTTCGACGGATGGCCGTGGGTTGGTACAGTTCTCCAAGCGTGTCACCGATGCAGGTGTAATGTCTGCGCGCCGGGCGACTTCGCTGGCAGACAGGCCGAGTTCGTGGCGCCGGCCCCTGAGTAGGTCGGCGAGTTCCTCTTGCTGGGTAAAGCTGAGCTGTGGCATCAGAAATTCTCCTTCGATACCCCCGATTATATTCCCCTCGTTGAACAGAATCAATGAAAGTGTGTATTCCACAACAAAGCCCAGGCTTACCTGAGAATTGTTTTCAGACGTCACCGCGGAATATCCAGCACCCGCCACCCGGCTTCTGCATGAGCTGAATTGACCCCTCCAGCCACAAGTCCTGTGCCAGCTGCTCGGCATCGACCGTGGTGTAGCGCGCCACTTCCGGCGGCAGCACGTCATCGACCACTTGCTGCCAGCCCATCTCCGCCCAGAGATGTTCACCGTAGGCGGTCAGGCTGTCGTACTCCCCCAGGTAGGCCTCGGTGAACAACGGCCACCGATCCGGCTCGCCTTCGAACGCTTCTGCCCAGGATGAGAACGCCTCCCCGTGCTCGGCGATGCCTTCAGCCAGGTCGTGCAGCATGTCCAGGTCGTCGTGTTCATGCACGGTGACGACGCCGAAGTGCTCGGAGTCGTGGATGGCCCAGTCGCCGTAGTCCTCACCTTCGGCCTGGAGGACTGGTGAACGTTCTAGCATCTGTCGGATGGCCAGCTCGATGTCTTCCAGCGGCATGGTCATGTCGACCCAGGTGCCGTGCCGCTTGCCGACGTTGAAGTCGGCCAGGCTGGCAACGTAGACGCTCGGAGGCTCGGGTGGCCGCCGCTCCGCCTCGACAGTCTCGGTCGGGCTGTCCGCCTCTGCCGCGGCCCCGATTGATTGTTCGACCGCCGTCGGCGTGGCGACATCCGCGTCGCCGACCATCGATCCGGCACGATCCGGCTCGTCGCCCTCACTTTGTTCGTTCTCTGAATGTGGTTGCTGTTCCATAGCTTTCCTCCTTTCGTGGGCTACTGATCTGCTCAGGGTGAGCGGGGCAGGAGAGGTGGCGAGATCGGGATCCGGGATTGCCGGGTCTGATCTCGAAGCCGCTCTCCTGCCCCTGGTTGGTGTGGCACACGGGGTGGTGCCGGGTGTCCGCTACTTGCCGGTCCAGCGGTTGGCCAGCCGGTCCGTGGTCTGGCATTCGCCAGTGACGGGACCGGCCGGATTCCCGGACAGATGACCGCTGCGGTCAGCTGTCGCTGGCGCTGCTGCGCCGTCGTCCGCGTCCGCCGGGGGCGGGTTCGGCCGGTTGGCTGGGTGCTGCATCGGTCGACGGTTGCTCGTCAGGCTGGTCGGCGGTGCCGAACAGCCGGGCGAAGGCGTCGCGTTGCTTGGCTGCCTGGCGTTCGATCTCGGCGAGGACGTCGTCGGCCTTGTTGGCCCACGTCGGGTCGCTCTTGATCCGCACGATGTGCGTCTCGATGGCTTCCCGGATCTCGTCGGTGATCGTCTGCTCTCGCAGTTGGGCGATGAGCGTCAGCTCGGCGTGCAGGTCCGGTTCCAGCCGGATGGCCAGCGTTTTGACGCCTGCCGGTCGGTTGGGACCGTTGCCGCTGTCGGTGACGGACATGGGGCTCCTCCTCGGTGCTCCGGGTGGTCGAAGGGGTGTGCGCTGTTCGCACGCCGCGATGGCTTCGACGACCCGTGACACCGGGCAAGGCCCGGGCCACAGCCAATGGCTACGGCGGCCCGTGGTTCCGGTTGGGGTCAGGCTGAACCGCCTTGGTCGCTCGCTCCTGCCGCAGCCGCTCAATGGTCAGCGCGGCGTAGTCCGGGTTCAGCTCGATGCCGACCCAGTCGCGGCCGAGCCGTTCAGCCGCCAGCGCCGTCGTGCCGGCACCGAGGAACGGGTCGAGCACGACGCCCGGCTCGAAACCCTTACCAGTGCAGCTGCACTGGCGGCGCAGTGCGCCGCGTACGGCGGTTGCTCCGATTCGACGGACCAGTCGCCGGTAAGCCGTCCGGCAATTGCTGCAGCGTCGTTCCGGGCAACCGGCCAGGATGGCCCGTTCGGCCAAGGCGGGCGGGAACACCGCCGGGTGGCTGCCGATCCGCAAGCCGCCGGTGGCGAGCTGCCAGACGTCGCCGGGATTCTTGCCGAGCGGGTGCCCGACTCTGCCTTGTGCCTTGAGCGCCGTCAGGCCGCCGAGCCGATCACTGTTCGGGCCGAGATACTTGCCTCGGGCTGCACCGGGCCTGGAGCAGCCGTGCTTCCCGGTCTGTCGAACCTGTGGCGGCCGGGTCCGGTGCGGTTGCCGGATGGCGTCGATGTCGAAGAATGCTCTAGGTCCGGCAGCAAACAGGTAGACCGGTTCCCAGGTGCACGCCAGTCGGTCCGGCACGGACGTTGGCCGCGGGTTGGTCTTGGCCCAGACGATCTTGTTGCGCAGAATCCAGCCGTCGGCGGCCATGGCCAGCGCCAGTCGTTCCGGACCAAGCAGCAGGCTCTTGCGCTCGGCACCTTCCCGTAGATGGGTGGCGTAGGTATCGCCGAGGTTGAGCCACAGGCTGCCGGTCGGCCGGAGCACCCGGCGCAGTTCCCGCATAACCGGCAGCAGCCGCTGCACCCAGTCGTCGACGTGCGGTTCCAAGCCGATCTGGCCGCCCTGTCCGTAGTCGCGCAACCGGAAGTACGGCGGGCTGGTCAGCACCATGTCGATCGAAGCGTCGGCCAGGGTGCGGAGTTCGGTCAGGGCGTCGCCGATGAGCAGCCGCCTAGGTTCGGTGCGGCCGGTCATAGCTCGCCTCCCACACCGCCACGAATGAGCGCCGGGAGTTGTTCGCCGGTGATGACCCGGAACAGCCCGGTGTCGAGCCGGCGAGCTGCCCGGATGGCCCGTGCCAGCCGTTGCGTTCGGGCTGTCGTCCGGACGACCCAGACCACGAGCGGGAAGACGCCGGTGCGGTCTTGTTCCTGGCCGGTTCGCCGGTACGCCTCGTACTGCTGGCACTGGCGGACGATGACCGGCGGGTGCTCCGTGCTGAGATCGACCTCCAGGAACCAGCGGTCTTCGTAGTGGCCGTGCTCGTCGGACGTCCGGGTGACGAGTTCCAGGTCGGGCTTGAGGACCTCGGTCGTGCCCATGGAGTCGGTGTAGCGCCGCCAGTTGTCCGGTTCGGTCACGATTCGGACGACCAAGACATCGCCTGTCTCCCGGGCCGTCTCTTCGACCGCGATGCGGGCATCAGCCACCGCCAAGCAGTGCTTGACCGTGCGTTCTGACGGCTCCCGGATGCGCCGCGGCAGTTCGTCGTCAGCTCCGCCTGATGCCAGATAGTGCAGCCGGTACCCGGTAGGTGCGAGGTGCCAGGTCGGGTTCTCGGCCCCGCCGTACATGCCGCCGACCCGCCGTGGCAGCGATGCCAGCAGACGCTCGCGGTGCAGCCGCTGCAGCACCCGGCGAGTCGTGCGGGCAGCCGACAGCTCGGATGCGTG
Organism: Nakamurella multipartita DSM 44233; assembly: GCF_000024365.1. NCBI lineage: Bacteria > Bacillati > Actinomycetota > Actinomycetes > Nakamurellales > Nakamurellaceae > Nakamurella > Nakamurella multipartita. Next base: position 5,158,183 of record NC_013235.1, on the reverse strand, counting down.
GTGGGTGAAGGCCAGAGCTTGCAACTGGCGGGTGGTCAGGAACTTGTGGTCGTGGATCAAGGTGAGCACGAACCGGTCCCGGGAAGACAGCTGGGCGAGCAGATCGCGGAGACCGGTAGTGCCAGGCCCACGTCCGGTCGACCGGCGCGCGCCCGGCGTTCGGGCCCTGCCGGGGTGTACCGGCACCCGGGAATGGATGACCGGGTGCTCTACCTTCCCGCCCGTAGTTCGGCCCTCCGGGGGCGCTGACCGGTGGAAATGGGCCGACGCTCGGCGTCTCGGACGGTAGGGCGGCCGGTAGACCGTCCTGCTGGCCATCGTGGCCATCGCTGTCCAACCGGCCGGTCATACCTGGCCTCCGGGGTCCTCCGAAGCCGTACCGGTGTTACTCGATTTCGTGATTCGTCGGCGGCCGACGGCCTGCCCGGACGTCCGGTCGTTGCCCTCGACCAGTTCAGCGAAGGCCGCCTCTATGTCGCTCAGCGGCCGGCCCCAACGCTTCCGGCTGCGTTCGTGCATCTCGTGCGATGTCGTGGCCGGCTCGCCCAGCGGCAGCGTGCGGCCGAAGACGTAACGGCTGGCATTCGACTCGGCCCGATGGTCGTGCATGCTGACGTACACCTGGTAGGCACCGAGTGCCGTGAAGTCGGCCGGTTGCAGTTCGGGATGACCCTTGGCAAAGATCGGGGCATCGTCGGTGGATTGGTGGAAGCAGACGCGGGAGCGGGCGTTCGCCAGGACGGCCGCCTGGGTGTCCTTCGGCAACTGGGACAGGTACTGGTGAGCCAGGGTGAAGCCGACCCCCAGGCCACGGGCCTGGGCCAGCGCATCGGACAAGTCGGTCGGCAGGTGCAGGTAGTCCTGCACCTCGTCGACGATGATGTGCACGGGGTGGCGTTTGGCGGCGGGGATAGCCGCCCGCTGCAATGTCTCCTGCCACAGCCCGGCCACGATGAGCGACCCCAGCAGTTGGGCGGCCTCCGGACCGACGAGACCCTTACTGGCTCTTCGCTTTGAAGCTGGGTGGGGGTTTGATCCCGGGGCGACACGCCGGGGCTGAGATGCGCTGATGTGGGGCCTGGGGTCCTCACGATCCGTGTTCACCGCCAAGTGAATGCGACCCGTGAGGAAGGCCCCAGGTGAGCGATGACGTTACCGGTGTGTTCGTGCTGCCCGGATTCCGGGTGGTGTCCAGCGACGTGCTCGACGACGAATGGCACCTGCTTGTGGAAACGCGGCGGGAGCCGACGGGCTGCCCGACCTGCGGCGCGGTCGCCCGAGTCAAGGACCGGCGCACGGTGACCGTGCGGGACCTGCCGGCCGGCGGTGTGCCGGTCGTTCTCCGTTGGTGCAAGCGGATTTTCGAGTGTCGATACGGGTTGTGCGAGAAGAAGACCTGGACCGAGCAACACGACGCGATCGCCCCGCGTGTGGTGCTCACCGACCGTGCGCAGCAGTGGGCGTTCGAGCAGGTCGGCCACCACGACCGGGCCGTGTCCCGGGTCGCGGCCCAACTCGGCGTGTCCTGGCACACGATCATGACCCAGGTCGTTGACCGCGGCACCCCGCTGGTCGAGGACCCGGACCGGCTGGCCGGGGTGAGCGCGGTCGGGGTCGACGAGACCTCGTTCCTGCGGGCCACCGGCACCCGGCACACCCAGTACGCCACCGGCGTCGCCGACCTGACCCCGGGCCGCCCACCGCGGCTGCTGGACGTCGTACCGGGCCGCTCCGGCCGAGTCCTGGGCGACTGGCTGACCGACCGCGACGAGGCCTGGCGGTCCGCCGTTCTGACCGCGTCGCTGGACCCGTTCCGCGGTTATGCCACCGCGCTCTCGGCGCATCTACCTGCGACGACGCGCGTGCTGGACGCCTTCCACATCGTCAAGATCGTGCTTCTCGCGGTCGACCAGGTCCGCCGCCGCGTGCAGCAGGACACCACCGGGCACCGCGGCCGGGCCGGCGACCCGCTGTACCGGGTACGACGGATCCTGCGGCGCCGCTACGACCGGCTCACCGACCGGCAACTGGTCCGACTGCGGGCCGCACTGACCGACGCGGACACGCACGAGGAGATCACCGCCGCCTGGCTCGTCGCGCAGAACGTCATGCAGGCCTACGCCAACCCCGACCGGGCCGCCGGACGCGCCGCGGCCGAGCAGGTCATCACCCTGGCCAAGACCTGCCCGGTTCCCGAGATCGCCCGCTTCGGGCGCACTCTGGTCGCGTGGCGGACCGAGTACCTGGCCCGGTTCGACAACCCCGCCCTATCCAACGGACCCACCGAGAACCTCAACCTGAAGATCAAGAACACCAAACGGATCGCCCGCGGCTACCGATCGTTCGCCAACTACCGTCTGCGACTACTTCTCAACCACGGCCTCATCAGGCAAGATCAACAACCGGCACGGATCCGACCACACCGACCCAGGTTGATTGCGTAGAGCCCCCTTACTCAAGCTGACCAGCAGCACCTTGCGCTCAAGGAACACCTGGCGCAGCCGAAAGACCGGCGTGACCTGGCCGAGGACGGCCCGCATGGTGGGACGGAGCAAGAAGGCGCGGAGCTTGTTCATGACGGGCGCGATGACTGCGGCCCGCTCGCCGTCGCTGAGGTGTTCGTACCAGGCCCAGAACGGGCCGAGAGCCAGCGGATCCTCGCGAATGGCCTGTTGGACCAGCGACCGGCGGAAGCCGGGGTTGGTCAGCAGTAGCGGCAGCATGACGAGCGAGGCGTCGCCGCGTCTGGTCAACGTCAACAGGCAGGCGTGCAGGATGTCCTGGGTCCGTGGCCCCCAGGAGTCGGCCCAAAGCTGGTGGAAGACGGCGAGCAGGCCGTCGGCGGCCAGCTCGGCCGCGGCCCGGTTTCCATTAGTCGCCAGTGGGTTGAAACCGACCGGTCGGTCACGGTCGGCCGGGTCGAGCACCACGATGTCGTCACGCCGATGGTCGGGTACACGGGCCAGGATGTCGTCGACCAGGTCACCCTTCGGGTCGATGACGACCAGCCCCCGTCCGGCAGCAATGTCGGCGAGGGCCAGGTGCGCCAGCATTGTCGACTTGCCGACACCAGTCGGCCCGATTGCATGCAGGTGCCGGAGCTGGTCAGCAATGGGCAATACCAGCGGCACGCTGGTCCCCGGTGCCGCCGACACGGCCAGAACGCGGTCTGAATCGAGGTCAGTCTTTGCTCGAGTAGCGGTTGGACGGCTGGGCGGCAACGGTGCCGGATGGGCGGCCGGAAGGCCAGGCAGGTCGTCGTCGTTGGTGCCGGAGATGGGCCAGCCGGCGATGGCCAGCAGTTCATGGACGCCGAGCCGAAGTGGCCAGCGCCACGGTTGGAAAACGTCATCGATCCGTCGGGCCGGTTCGCGGGTCAGCCGCAGCCGCAGGCCGGGTGTCTCGCCGCCCCGCATCGCGGCCAGCACACCGAGCACCAAATGTTCGCGTCGCCGGGGCGTCGCGGCCCTCGCCCCGATGCGGACGCTGCAGGCGAAGCCGTGTTCGGCAACCTTGGTGCGCAGGGCCGCCCGCTTCTCGGGGTCGACCTGACCACGATTGCCATACCAGGCGGTCTGCCACCAGGGCATGACGATGCTGCTCGGCGACTGGTTCGGAACGGCCAGTGGCACGCGCCTCGGACCGAGTACCAGCTGCAGGACGAGATGCTCGTCCTTACCGGTGCGGCTCAGTGCCGCCAAGACGGCACGGGATCGTCCGGGCAAGTCGTCTCCCTTGAGCGCCCGGTGCCGGGTCGATGCCCGCAGGCTCGCTCCGAGCTGTGCGGTCGGCCGGGCCGGTGGCTGGGCGTCGGCCGGATGGTTCGGCCGGGGTTCGGGCACGAGCTGGATGTCCGGGCAGAGGCCGAGCAAGCTGCTGCGGACCACGCTGACGTCGGATGCCGGCGAACCGAGCAAATACGACACCTGTCCGGCGGTCGAGCGTGCCTCGAGCACGACGACCGGGCTGCGTTGGTCGCTGGCCCAGCCTTCCGCCAGGCGGACGGCGACATCCTCTCGGAGCGGCCGAGGCCAGAACTGCCGGTACCACTGGATGGGGTTGTCGCTGCTCATGGGCGAGCCTCCGCCGAGGCGACGCCGTCGCTGGCCGTTGCCGTTTCTACTGGCGCCGGCTCGCTCGATGCACTGGCAGTGTGCGCCGCCTGGGCGGCCCGTTCCGCCTCGGCTTCGGCCAACGCCAGCCGGATGATCGCCCGGCCGAGCTTGCGCACGTCCGGCGGGTCGCGGCGAACGGAGCGCACCGAGATATTCCGGAGCTGCTGTCGCCGGCCGTCGGGCCGGCCGCCTCCGCGTTTCGTGTTGTGTATATCTTGTGTATTCGGCATAGCTCCGCCCTCCCTTCTATTTACTGAATTGGTCGCCACCCAGCGTTGAATACATTCAACAATGGCATTGTTTCAATAATAACGTTGAATGTGTTCAATGGTCAATGCGTCAAGCCTATTCCACAACAGCGAGCGGAACAGGTGCTTATCTGATTTGCTGGCGCGGGAATGCCAGGATTTCTGACTCCTACCAGCCGTTGCGCCGCTGCCGCCACCACGCGATGCCGCCGGCAACCAGCAGCAGCACCCCGCCGATGACCACCAACTGCACCCACACGGGCGTGATGAGCCGGACCGCCTCGGACAGTGCCCATGCGGCCAACAGCAGCACGATTGCGCCGGTCAGCAGCCGCCCGGGCAGGCCGAACAAGCCGCGTCCCGGCTCAGAGGGAGACATCGCAGTCAACCTCGTTGCCCCAGACGTGCCAGCCCGGTCGTGGCCGCCGGGCGAACAACTCGAGGTACGGCCCGGGACTGCACCGCTCGATGATTGCGTACTGCTCCTCGGGCTTGTGGGAATGCTCCTGGAGCGGCGCGTAGAACCACGACCCTTGTGCTCGGAATTGCATCGGGGCCTTGCCGCGGGTGCCCAGCAGGACGTGCTCGGTCTGGGTGCGGAGGTATTGCCCCATGCCAAAGCGGGGCTTTATCCACGTCAGGACTGAACGAAAGGTGAAGTCCCACGCTCGGAGCAATTCGAGTGCGTCCGGCATGGACGCGTTGGTCGTCCACAACCATAGATGGGCGTCGTTAGCCGCGAACTGCGTCACCGGCAGCCCGGCAATCCGGTCGAGCTGCATAAGGGGGTAGTAGCGGTCAACCCCGCGACCGCCCCGGTTCTGCGGGATGTCCCAGGGCGGGTCGGCCAGGATGGTGCGGTACTGGCCCGGAGCGTCGGTCGTGACAGCACAGCCAGTCTCGACCGGCGGCTTCGGCGGCAGCATCCGCGGCCGGCTAACGGCCGGATGGCGCGAGTCCACGCGACTGCGCGGCCGTCCACGAGTGGCTTGCACCGAGCGGCTGCTCACTGAATTCCCCTTTGGTCGTCCAGCCGCTGGCGACACTCGGCCAGCACACCGACGTCAAACCCGCGGACCGCGCAGTCCTTTGCGAACGACCCCTGATTGAGCGGAAACCGCCCGACCAACGCCATGACGTAAATCTGGCCGACCAGATCGGCGTGCAGCAGGTGCCAGGCCATGCTGTCCCTCGGTTGTCCGGTGTGCTGCTCAAGTTCGGCAAGGTGCCAGTTCGCCAGTTCGAGTTCATCGACCAGGTCGAAGCTCAACCCGAGGCGGACATGGCTAACGTCGTGCCAGTAGCGGAAGGCCATGTTGGTCTTCGGGTCGAGATACACGGTGTCGTCGCAGAATTGGTCGGACACGGGCAGCGGTTCACCGGTCGACCGGCTCAGCGTGTAGGCGGCCAACAACTCCGGGTATCCGTCCGGTGCACCCGAATCGGGACGCCAGGCGAAGCCGTTCTCGGTCGCCGCTCGGTGCGCGCGCTCCTCGACGAACGACGAAAGCGTCGCCCGAGCCGTCAGCAGCTGCGACGAGTCGGCAGGGCGAGCGCTTGACTGGATGAACCGCAAGCGACGCTTGGCAGACCGCGTTGGCGGGCGGCGGCCACTGAGAGGCGGCTTTCGGGTCGGGGCGCTCACGACGGCCACCGCCCGCGGACCGCGTCGAACATGGCACTCAGCGCCGCCCGGTCAATGGCCTGCATCCGCTGCTCGGCAGCCTGGACGATGAGCCGCCGATGCAGTTCACGGCGCTGGCGCTCGCGCTCCTCGTGGCGAGCGGCAAGCCACAAACAGACGAGCGCCACAACCAGCAGGCCGAGCAGCACCAGTAGCGCGGTGATCACGCCAACCGTCCCAGCGCCCGGGCCGCGTCGATCACGGTGGCCTGCATGGCCAGGGCGTGTGCGTCCGCGATAGCCGACAGCCGACCTGAGGCGTGCGGCACGGTTTGAGCAAGTTGCTGTTCAGCCTGGGAGATCATCGCGACATGCTGCAGGGCGCGGCCGGTGACGGCGGTGACACCGTCGGCGACCGCTCCATGACGTTGGGCGGCCGCGTCGATGCGGGCGATCTGGACAACCGTACCGGCCTGGACGTTCGCCACGGCTCGCATGAGGGCGCGCTCGGAGCGACCACGAAGGCCGGTCACTGCCGAATACAACTCGATGTCTGACATGCAAGGTCACCCAATCTACTCGGAATACATGCAAAGGTGAGAATCAAAACGGATCGCTGGAACAAGACGACCACAGCGAGAACACTCGATGCGCTGGCGTGTAACTCCGGCCAGCCCGGCTTCTGAAACCGAACGTTTACGAATCAGTCTTTCGGACACATTCGCTCCTCCTGATAGATGCAAAAAACCACCGTGCCGGCATGAGCAAGACACTAGAGAAATCGCGCTTTGGCACGCAAGGATTTGACGGACAACTTGGCGAACAGGCTGACGCCCGCCAACCTGTCCGTCAACTATTCAAGAAGTATGGAGTGGAAGTCCGAGCTCTCACCCCCCAATTCCATCCGAATAGCGCATTGACGGCAAACCGGGTTTCGATTACTCTATTTCTGAGAACGTAAACCACAATCAAATGCAGCACGAACAACAATCCGCATCAGAAGATTCATACGAACTAATCGGATCCCTCAACGCCGACGAAATCGACCTGCTCAGCCAGAAGCTGGAGTCAGAAGATCCGGATAGCGCTTCTATCGACGCACTAACCCGAGATTTCAAGAGACTCCCTAATTCGGACCCCACCCGCGCCTGGGTCGTCTATGAACGGCTCGCGCGAAGTCGGTCGCCAGAGAGCCGGCAGTTGGTCGCCGAATCTTTGCGGGAACTGGCCGTCGGCGTACAAGATGATCCGGGCGCCACGGAGGAAAGCCGGTTTGCGCGCATGCAGGACTTGTCAATCTTATGGGTCGGCCTAATGAGGGATGCAGATAATGTAACGAGTGAGCTCGCAGCCGATGCGCTGATCATGTCGCTTAGAGCCGGCACGTTAGACAACAATCTCGCTGCTGACATCGCCAATGAGCTACATATGCTGGTATCGCGAAACGCCCGACTATCGAACCAGTAACAATCGTACGACCGCGTTCATGCGATACTTAGCATCGTGACGCCCGAACCAGACCTCGCTCTGACGGCAATCGAAGAGGAACTCCTCGATCTTGCCCGTCGAGGAATAAGCCGTTGCTTGGAGCCGCTTGGAACAGCCGGGCCACTCCTGCTCCCGACTCTTCGTCGGATAGTCAACATTCTGTTGCAGGGTGAGGCGTTCAACACTGAGTCGCTGGAGGCGGTTCTTCAGCTGGCGATATCCCGTCTCCCCCTAGAACCGATTCCCCACGGTAATGCCTCGTGGCAGTGGACCGCTGCCGCATTGCTCGGCTTAGTTGACCTCGACGTGGATCACCTACCAGGAAAGCATTATGACAACACAATCGCCGAAATCCGGAAGCGTGCCTTTACACATGTCGGTGACAAGACTGGCCGCCGCGATATTGAATCCGTAAGGCGCAAGTTGGCTGAGGCACTGCTCGACCTTTGCATCCATCAATCCAATATGAAGTTGGGTCAACCCGAGCAAGAAGGCTATGTGTCGCGATCAGACCTCGAGGGGAATATTCAGAATGCGATCGCTTCGAAAGCCCCGCTGATTTGGGTGACAGGGGACGCCGGAACGGGCAAGACAAGCGTCGTCCAACACCTACTGGCAGCAGTCTCGAACTCGGTCACCATCAGAGCACACACGCCCGCGCTTCTACATGACGACTTGGCAATCGCGCTGGAGCAGTCCAGCCTATCATCTGAGGGTCATCTCGCTGCGCTAGCTCTGCGCCTTGCCAAGTCTTTAGTCCCGCTCAGACGTTCAATCATTGTTTACGTTGATAACGCCAATGACCTTACAGTGTCCGGTCAAGTCATCGAGGTGATGCTCGATTCCGGCATCCAGGTGATCGCGACGAGCCAGACGCGGAGTCCTTTCCCGAATGCAGCAACCGTCGACGTCCACGACATGTCTGTAACCGAAGCAGTGGCGCTAGTAATATCCATAGTCCCGGAATGTACCGAAGTCGTGGCGCTCGCAGTTGCTACCACGCTGTATTGTCGACCGCTCGCGATCGACCACGCTTGCCGCGCTGCAGTTCAATACGGACTCGAAATTCGTCGGTTCTGCACAGAGATCAGAAGCGACGCCGATCTAGCAAAGGCGCTCGAATTGAGCGCACCCGCGCCTGAGGTAGCCCTCACGGCAGTTTACCGACGAGTCCTGAACCGCCTTGCCGCCCAGCAGGATACGCATTTGTTGTTAGAGATAATTGTTCACACTGAATTCTATATAGCCGCGGAACCGCTCGATAGAGTCTGGCTTGCCGCTCGGAATGAATCGCCCGTAGCACCCGCGGCGAGTGACACGTTGGCAGATGACATCGCTGCCCAAGTTCGCTGGGGAGCAACAATCATTGCGCCGGCGCCGTCGTCGGAATCGCCTCGGATGCCCCTGTTATCGCAGCTCGCACTGCGGCAGGCAATCAATGTTCTTACAAACCTCAACTTGGTTCACTTCCGCCAAAACGTCTATATGATTCACGACCTGACTCGGGCAGTTCTGCGCAGCTTAACACCGGTCAATCGTCACGCCGTTGCACGTGCGATCGGCAACGCCATTCTCGGTGAAGTGAAGGAGTGGTACTGGGTGCCCGGCGACCCGCTCCCGGCGAAAATCGCCTTGCAAGCGGTTCAAATCGGGTTCGCTCTCCAAGCAATAGCTGAGGAACCCCCGGAGACCACTGCTGAGCTCGACACCCACGAGTTTTTGACCGCCGTAGCATTGCGATCATTCCGTCAGCTCGGGGACAACCTCGCCGGAACCGCCGATATTGTCGATACGAATCTGCAGGCCCAGCAACGCTTCAACAGCTCCGAAATCCGCCCCGGGCTCAGAGCAATGTCAATTGAGTGCTTTGCCCGTGGCTGGGTCACTCAATCTTTTAGGCCTCGGATGGATTCTAGCTACTTCGACGTGATTAAGGTGAACGCTGAGGAAGCTGATGCGATTCGTGGGTTCTCATCGAGCGGATGGGACAATCTCCATGCCGAGGTCGATTACACAACTATGACACGGACCGCAGAGTCGGTCAAGCTACACCTGAACACGCACGACCTGCGGCGCCATTCTTTCGATGATTTGATACGGCTTGCGAAACGATCGGCCGTAATCGGTATGTGCGAAATCAGTACAGGGAGAACCCTGCAAGGCGTGTCTACTCTGCGCGAATGTATCGAAAGGTTCCGCACAATAGGCTGCTTGCCAGCGTCGGCCGCTTGGGGCATGCGCTGCACAATTGCCGCCGTTCAGGGCTCCCTACGCGCAGGCCGGCTAGATCTCGTGGACGAACTGCTTCGCGACAACCTGGCGAAATTCATGGCATGGTACGACTTGCGCCTGGGCGTAAGCCCAAGGAGATTCCGGTTGTTGGATATACCGATGTTCGAGAGAGTCCGCGCCATACTTCGGGAGTACAACATCGCGAAACACTTGTACGACCCGCAATACGGCCAATACGTCATCGATGAGGAATTGAGGCGAACGATGGTCGACTGCGAGCGTTGGGCGACCTCGGTGGAAGGTGGCCTGTCCTTCGATTTTGGTGAGCAGCGGTCTCGCCTCTTTCCATTTTCGTCGATTGACGATGTGCCGGAGCATCAGGTCGGCGAAATGCATCAATTTGAAAAGAGCCTTGCCGAGTCGAAGCATTCCACATTTGGGATCAGTCAAATTGCGCTGAATTCCCTCGTGGGCTTTGTGTTGATGTACGTTGACGGTGTAAGGCCGGAAGATTTGGCCCTTTCGAACTCCGGCCAGGCGAGCGAGGAAAGCCAAGCAGTTCACGCGATGTTCGAGCGGCCGTGGCTGATGCCGCTGACGGTTCGAAACATTGCGTGGAAATTTAAACATGACCATCATTCTCCATATTGGTATGCCCGTTCGATGGCGATTGCGGCTTGTGCAAGCAATCTGGATGGCGTCAGGGCCGGTTTGAGGAGGAGGCTAGTCGCCGAGGGTCGAAGAGTCTCAGGACGACTAGGCCGAAAAGACTGGCTGCAGGCGATCGACGCTTCGGTTGGATCTCAGCCAGAGCTTCGTTGTTTTGTTGCGATTTGAGCTTGCGGATACAAATGTGCGCGATTTCGAATCGCAAAGGAGACGCCACGCATCCCTCAAGGAAGTCGGACAACGAGCTGAATGGGCCGGCACCCAGCATCCGAGCGGGTGTGCGCCCCTGAAGGTCGGTTGTTGGGGCGTGTCGGCTTCTCGAACGTGCTGCTTGTCGGTATAATAGCGCATATATGAGAATTCGTATTGCGATACAATCTTCGTCGAGGATGGTCAGACAGTGGAGAATGTGACGTGGTACTAAGGAAGTCAGATCTGTACGGCTCGTTGTGGAAGAGTTGCGACGAGCTGCGCGGTGGCATGGATGCGAGCCAGTACAAGGACTATATTCTCACGCTCTTGTTCGTCAAGTATGTGTCGGACAAGGCCAAGACAGACCCGAACACCTTGATCGATGTCCCGAGAGGTGGCTCGTTTGATGACATGCTCGCCGCCAAGGGCGACAAAGAGATCGGCGACCGGCTCAACAAGATAATTGCCAAGCTGGCCGAAGCCAACGGCCTTCGGAACGTCATCGACCAGGCCGACTTCAATGACGAAGAGAAGCTTGGCAAGGGCAAAGAGATGCAAGACCGCCTCTCCAAGCTCGTCACGATCTTCAACGACTTGGACTTCCGCGGCTCCCGTGCTGAGGGCGACGACCTGCTTGGCGACGCATACGAGTACCTTATGCGACACTTCGCCACGGAGTCGGGCAAGAGCAAGGGCCAGTTCTACACGCCGGCCGAGGTCTCCCGGATCCTGGCGAAGGTCGTAGGTATCAATAGCCGGACCAGGCAGGACAAGACCGTCTACGACCCGACCTGTGGCTCCGGGTCGTTGCTGCTCAAAGCTGCCTCCGAAGCGCCGCGCGGCATGACGATCTACGGCCAGGAGAAAGACAACGCTACCTGGGCGCTGTCCAAGATGAACATGATCCTGCATGGCAACGAGATCGCTGACATCGCCAAAGGCGACACCATCACCAATCCGCAGTTCGTGAGTGGTAACCACCTCAGGACCTTTGACTTTGTGGTCATGAACCCGCCGTTTTCGCTGAAGTCCTGGAGCAATGGGCTCGAAAACGACTACGGCCGATTTGAATACGGTCGTCCGCCGGAGAAGAACGGCGACTACGCCTTCCTTTTGCACGCCCTGAAGTCCCTCAAGAGCGTCGGGAAAGCCGCGATCATCCTGCCGCACGGCGTGCTGTTCCGTGGCCACGCCGAGGCGACGGTCCGGCAGCGGTTGCTCAAGCAAGGGTTCATCAAGGGCATCATCGGTTTGCCGCCTAACCTCTTTTATGGAACTGGAATACCCGCGTGCATCGTCATCCTCGACAAGGAGAATGCTGTCGCCCGCACTGGCGTGTTCATGATCGACGCCTCGAAGGGGTTCATGAAGGACGGCAACAAGAACCGCCTACGCAGCCAAGACATCCACAAGATCGTTGACACCTTCAACAAGCAGCTCGAGGTCGAACGCTACTCCCGCATGGTTCCGCTGTCCGAAATCTCGGACCCGAAGAACGACTTCAACCTCAACATCCCGCGCTACATCGACTCATCCGAACCGGAAGACCTCCAGGACCTGCACGCCCACCTGCATGGCGGCATCCCGGACCGCGACCTGGACGCCCTGGGTGTCTACTGGGATGCCTTCCCCAGCTTGCGCGCCACCCTGTTCAAACCGAACCGGCCCGGCTACAGCGACCTGACTATTGACGTCAGCGACGTCCAGCAATCAGTACTCGACTCCGACGAGTTCACCAAATTCGCCGCAGACGTCCGAAGCGCAGTCGATGACTGGTTCGTGACACATCGACCGATTCTGCAGGCCATTAACGAGCAAACGGTCCCGAACGAGCTGATCTCCCGCATCGCCGACGACCTGCTGGCACGCTTCAAGGACACGGCACTGCTCGATGAGTACGACGTATACGAGCAGCTCATGACCTACTGGCACGAGACCATGCACGACGACGTGTTCCTCGTGATGAACGACGGGTGGCTCGACGCCGCGAAGCCACGCAAGGCGATCGAGGACAAGGAGCGCAAGCTCTCAGAAACCCCCGACCTCGTCGTCGGCTCCGGCCGTGGCGCCAATAAGTACAAGATGGATCTCATCCCGCCGGCCCTCGTCGTGGCCCGATTCTTTGCCAACGAGCAGGCCAAGGTTGACGAGCTCAGCCTCGTTGCCGATGAGGCAGCTCGCGCCGTCGAGGAATACATCGAGGAGCACGCCGTCGACGACGGACTACTCGCTGACGCCATGGACGACGACAAGATCAGCAAGGCGTTGGTGAGTGCTCGCCTGAAGGTTGCCAAGCACGAAGGGGCGGAACCCGAGGAGACTCAGGCGCTGCAGCACCTGCTCGGCCTGTACAACTATGAAGCCGTCACAAGGAAGGCGGCCAAGGATGCCCAGGCCGCACTTGACGCCGCCACCCTCAAGAAGTACGGCGATCTGACGCTGCCCGAAATAAAAGGCCTCGTGCTCGACGACAAGTGGCACGCCACCATCGCGGAGGGCGTAGCCAGCGAAGTCACCGGACTCACTCAGAACCTGGTCGCACGGATCCAGCAGCTCGGCGAGCGGTACGCGGAGACCGTCGACGACCTCGACGCCGAACTGAGGGCGTCAGAAGTGCTTGTCTCCCAACACCTCGCCGCAATGGGAGTTCGTTGATGAGCGGCGATCTCACTACGCTCGGAGCTGTTGTTAAGGCCACCGGGGGCGTCCTCCAAACCGGGCCCTTCGGAAGTCAGCTTCACGCCAGTGACTACCAGTTCACCGGCAAACCACTCGTAATGCCGGTGAATCTCGGAGACAACGAAATCCGGGAGGCTGGCATTGCGCGCATCGGGGTTGAGGACGCTCACAGACTGCGTCGCCATGCTCTGCGGGAGGGCGACATCATTTTCAGCAGGAGAGGAGACGTTGGTCGTCGATCCCTCGTGCGGACGAGAGAGGCGGGTTGGCTCTGCGGGACAGGCTGCCTCGCGGCTCGATTTGGAAGTGACCGGACGACGGTCAATCCGGCGTACGTCGCTGACTACCTTGGAGGGACGTCGGCGCAGGCATGGCTCGTCGACAATGCCGTTGGCGGGACCATGCCCAACCTGAATACAAGCATTCTTTCGGCATTACCCGTGTGGCTACCGTCGAAATTGGAGCAGGACCGTATTGTTGCCGCGCTTGAAGATGTCCGGAAAGTGATCGATTCCATCCAGCACCTTATCGCCAAGAGGCAGGCGATCAAGCAAGGCATGATGCAGCATCTCCTTACGGGTCGAACGCGGCTCCCAGGTTTCAACGAGGCATGGAGCGAGACAACGCTCGGAGCTGTCGCACGTTTCAGCAAGGGTGCGGGACTTCCGAAGGCGGCTCTGACATCTTCTGGCTCGACCCTGTGTATTCATTACGGTGAGCTATTCACGTTCTACGGTCCCGAAATCCGTCAGGTTTTCAGCCGAACAACGCCTACCGGACGCGTGGTCGTGTCTGAGGACCTCGATGTCCTGATGCCTACGTCCGATGTGACACCACGCGGACTGGCTAAAGCCAGTGCGATCCACGGCGCCGGAGTCGTATTGGGCGGCGACATCCTTATCATTCGACCTGACAAGGCACATGCTCATGGCCCGTTCGTCGCTCACGCCATTCGGCATCACGCGGACCAAGTGCTCCAGCTCGTGCGCGGGTCCACTGTCTACCACCTGTATGCCACTGACATGCGAAATTTCGCGCTCTCGCTCCCGTCGGTGAATGAGCAGCGTGCGATCGCCGGCGCACTGCTTGACGCCGATCGACAACTCGAAGCGTTGGAGGAGCGTCTGATGAAGGCTCGCGCCTTCAAGACCGGAATGATGCAGCGCCTCCTGACTGGACATACGCGCTTGCCGACGGAGGCCGCGACATGAGCGACGTCGGTCAGCTCGAGCGCAAGGCGCAGGATCGTGTGGTTAAGCTTTTCGGTGGGCAGCTCGGTTATGAGTATCTGGGCAACTGGGGGCATCGCGAGGGCAACTCGAATATCGAGGTTGGCCTGCTGACACAGAATCTGACAGCCCGCGGTTATGACAGCAACTTGATCAACCGCGCGCTCGACCAGCTCGGCAAGGCCGCTTCGGTCGGCGTTGGGCACGACCTGTACGAAGCGAACAAGGACGTCTACCAGCTGCTGCGCTACGGCGTGAAGGTGAGGCCGGGTGTGGGCGAGCAGACCGAGACGGTCTGGCTCATCGACTGGAAAGACCCCGAGGCAAACCACTTCGCCGTCGCGGAGGAAGTTACGGTCCTGGGTCACTACGCCAAGCGCCCAGACATCGTGCTCTACGTCAACGGCATCGCGCTCGCCACCATCGAACTGAAGCGATCGATTGTAGGGGTGAGCGAAGGCATCCGGCAAACGATAGGCAACCAGAGGCCGGAGTTCATCCGCCCATTCTTCTCTACTGTTCAGTTCGTGTTCGCCGGCAATGATGTCGAAGGCCTCCGCTACGGCGTGATCGATACGCCGGAGAAGTACTGGCTGGAATGGAAAGAACCGTCCAACGTCGCCGACCGGCTTGATCGCGCCCTGCTCCAACTTTGCAACAGAGGCCGTTTTCTCGAACTGATCCACGACTTCATCGTCTTCGACGCGGGGGTCAAGAAGGGTCCACGGCATAACCAGTACTTCGGCGTCAAAGCCGCCCGGGCACGCATTGCCAAACGTGAAGGGGGCATCATCTGGCACACCCAGGGCTCGGGCAAAAGCCTGACGATGGTTTGGCTGGCGAAGTGGATTCGCGAGCATCAGCCGGACGCCCGTGTCCTTCTCGTCACCGATCGAACCGAGTTGGACGAGCAGATTGAGAAGGTCTTCAACGGCGTCAATGAGCAGATCTATCGCACGACCAGCGGCGCCGACCTGCTCGATACCCTCAACAAGTCGCAGGAGTGGCTCATCTGTTCGCTCGTGCACAAGTTCCGCGGCTCGGACGACGACAAGGCGCTCGACCAGGCCGGCGAGGATTTCATCAGGGAACTCAACGCCAAGATTCCGAAGGACTTCAAGGCCAAGGGCAACCTGTTCGTGTTCGTCGACGAGGCGCACCGCACCCAATCCGGCAAGATGCACCAGGCCATGAAGCAACTCATGCCGGAGGCGATGTTCATCGGCTTTACCGGCACGCCGCTGCTCAAGACCGACAAGGAAACGAGCATCGAGACGTTCGGTACGTTCATACACACCTACAAGTTCGATGAGGCCGTCAGCGACGGCGTGGTGCTCGACCTGCGCTACGAGGCCCGCAACATCGACCAGCAGCTCACCTCGCCCGCCCAGGTCGACAAGTGGTTCGAGGTCAAGACCAAAGGCATGACCGACCTGTCCAAGGCGGAGCTCAAGAAGCGCTGGGGCACGATGCAGAAGGTCGTGTCCAGCGAGCCACGCTCCAAGCAGATCGTCAACGACATCCTGCTCGACATGGCGACCAAGCCGCGCCTGATGGACCTCCGCGGCAACGCGATGCTGGTCGGATCCAGCATCTACCAGGCGTGCAAGTTCTATGAACTGTTCTGCAACGCTGGATTCAAGGGCAAGTGTGCGATCATCACCAGCTACGTCCCACACCCGGGCGACATCGCCAAGGAAGACTCCGGCGAGGGCAAGACCGAGAAGATCCGTCAGTACGACATCTACCGCCGGATGCTTGCCGACTACTTCAACGAGCCCGAAGACACCGCCGTGAACAAGGTCGAAGAGTTCGAGAAGGCCGTCAAGAAGCAGTTCATCGAGAACCCGGGCCAGATGCAGCTGCTCATCGTGGTCGACAAGCTACTGACCGGCTTCGATGCGCCGAGTGCCACCTACCTGTACATCGACAAGAAGATGCGCGACCACGGCCTGTTCCAGGCGATCTGCCGGGTCAACCGTCTCGACGGCGACGACAAGGACTACGGCTACATCGTTGACTACCAAGACTTGTTCAACTCGCTCGAAAGTGCCATCACCGACTACACGTCGGGTGCACTTGATGGCTATGAGAAGCAGGACATCGACGGTCTGCTGTCGGACCGGATCGAGAAGGCACGGGAAGACCTCGACGAGGCTCTGGAGCGGATCCGTGCTCTGGTCGAACCGGTCTTGCCGCCGAAGGGCACGCTGCAGTACCAGCAGTACTTCTGCGCCATGGAGCACGGCAACGCCGAACAGCTCAAAGCCAACGAACCCAAACGCGTCGAGCTGTACAAGGCTGTCGCTGCCGTGACCCGCGCTTTCGGCAACCTCGCGAACGAGATGGCCGATGCCGGCTATAGCGACACCGATGCTGCGGCGATCAAGGAGGAGATCGCGCACTACGTCAACGTTCGGGCCGAGGTCAAGCTTGGCGCCGGTGAGGACGTGGATTTCAAGCAGTACGAGGCCGGCATGCGGTTCCTGCTCGACACCTACATCCAAGCCAGCGCGTCCGAAGTGGTCTCAGAGTTCGATGACACCGGCCTCATAGACCTGATCGTGAGGCTCGGCGATGGGGCCATCGACAAGTTGCCCGCGGGCATCAAGAAGGATCCCGAGGCGGTCGCTGCGACCATCACGAACAACATGCGCAAGGTGATCGTCGACGAGCGCGCAATGAATCCGAAGTACTACGACAAGATGAGTGAGTTGCTCGACGCAATTATTGAAGAACGCCGGAAGAGCGCGATCGACTACCAGCAGTACCTCGCTAGATTGCTCGACGCCGCCAAACAACTCGGTACGAAAGAGTCGGACACCAAGTACCCGGCCTGGGCGGACAACGGCGCCCGCCGCGCGCTGGTCGACTTCTTCTTCCCGAATGATGCGCTGGCCATCGAAGTCGACACGGCCCTCTGGAACACCAAACCGGACGGGTGGGTCGGCAACCGGATGAAGGAGAAAGTTGTTCGCAACGCGATCAAGCGCGCGCTGCCCGCTGACTTCGACCAGGTGGACGAACTGTTCGAACTGGTGAAGGCACGCCATGAGTACCACTAGCGCCTACCTCACTGTCCGCGGCATCGACGTCGATGTCGTCTACAAGGACATCAAGAACCTGCACATCGGCGTCTACCCGCCCATGGGACGGGTGCGCGTCGCTGCGCCACTGAAGCTGGACGACGACCGGGTGCGGCTCGCCGTGATCCAACGCTTGCCGTGGATCAAGCAGCAGCGCGATCAGCTCCAATCCGTCGTCCGGCAGACGGAACGCGAGATGGTAGCTGGCGAATCACACTACGTGTGGGGGGTGCGCCGTCGCCTAAAAGTCGTCGAACGACCCGGCCACGGGCACCTGGAAGTCGACGGTGAAAGACTCGTTCTGTTCGCCGCCGTGGGCGCCACGGAAGAGCAGCGTCGTCTCCTACTGGACCGCTGGTACCGCGCCCAATTGCGCCACCAGTTGGGTGATCTGATTCCCGCGTGGGAGACCAAGCTGGGCGTGACCGTGCCGAAATGGACAGTCCGGCGTATGAAGACGAAGTGGGGATCGTGCAACCGCGAGTCGCGGCACCTGTGGTTTAACGTCGAACTTGCCAAGAAGCACCCGGACTGCCTCGAGTACATCGTCGTCCATGAGATGACCCACTACTTCGAACGCGGTCACGGCGAAACCTTCACGAAACTTATGGACAAGCATTTGCCCGACTGGCGTAGTCGGCGCGACCTGCTGACCGATGCGCCGATGGGCCACGAAGAGTGGGCCGCGGGCTAATCCATTGATCTGGTTGAAGCGTGATGGGTCGGTCGAGGCAGCTTGACGCCAAGTTCTTGGAGCCTCCTCTACTAGTTTGAGGATATCGCCATGGCAGACGCTACTAACCGCCGGGCCGGCCAGTTAGCTGAGTGTAATCTTCCTGAGATGAGGTCACCGAGTCATTAAGGATCAACCTCTGAATCGACTGTACGGGTAACGAAACTTCGGGTTGACCCACTGGCTGAATGATGTGTTCGGCATAAACCCGCACGACCCCAGCAGCAATGTCCGCCAATTGCAACCGCACGTCGGTCTTGGAGTCGGCAAGTTCAAAGGATGCGATCTTTATAGGTGGCGCGTACTTGCTGAGGTCATGTTTGCCAGTAAGGGTACTGACCATCTGACTAATGCGTTCTGAGGTCAATGCATTCTGCTCATCGTGGACTATTTGTAGTGGAACACGAAGCCGATGGAACCACTCGTATGCAGTTGCTGGAATGCCGGCAAAGAGCGGATCCATTGACGGAATTTGCTGAGCTATGCTCGCGGCGTGCTGCCTCGATCGGAGCAACAGCTCTATGATCTCCTGCATCCGACGGCGTCGGCATTTGAATCTGAGATCTCCGAGTAGGTTCATGAATTCATCTACCGTAACCTTGCCACCCGCCCTCTGGTTGATCCGAGCAAGGCTATTAAAGGCTTCCTTGAGTCTATCCCAGTCCGTGGAACTGAAGGATCGCGGTCCAAGAGAATGGAAGTCGTACGCGATTTGCCGTGCACCGCGATTCTCGTACAAGTCGACGCCAGATTCGTGAGCGATCGGCTCGACGAGAAGATCAATGATCTTGCTCGTCAGGAAGAATTCCTTATCCAAAACCCATACTGTCGTATTGCCAGCCAGCGGTCCGCTTTCGCCAAACAGCCAGTGACGGGCATCTCGTGCGTAAAGACCACGTAGCAGATGCCGAGCCTTCAATTCGCCGCTCTGCGCACGCGAAGCCGACCGCGCAGCTCGCTCAGTATGACCCGGGCCTGTTCGGTACTTAGATGCACGCCGGCGTGAGTGAATACTCGGTTTGCACTGTCGAACACCCGGTCACCTTCACTACCCGACTCGTCACAGGCGATCACGGTCGGCCGGCCCGGGTCGCCCTGCGCCGTGTCATCGGTTCGCTCGGTCATGTCAGACTACTGACAATAAGATTCATGACGCGCCGGTAGCGCGGGCCATGTCGAGTAGGCCTCGGGGCCTGCACTGCTCACAACGGAACTATGCCACATGGATCAAGCCGAGTCGCGCACTTGTGCTGTGATGCATTGGTACCCCCTCCCGGGGCGACCCGGTTATGTTGTAGATGTCGCAACATGCGTACAAGTCGGAATGATGCAATAATAGCTCACATAGACTACCGGGGGAGCGGCAACATTGCGAATCAGAAGAGTCGAAATCGAGAATTTCAAGGGTATCAAGCGGGCAGATTGGCGAGTGCCTGCAGACAAGACGTTCTTCTGCTTGATTGGCCCAGGTGACAGCAGCAAGACCACTCTACTGGAAGCAATTCACCTGGCGTTGACCGACCGCTGGAACCTCTCTATCAATGATACGGATTTCTACGATGGGGACACGTCAACCTCAATAATCATCAGGGTTACCGTTTCCGATCTGCCCGCAGAAATGCTGCAGCATAGCCTGCTCGGCTTTCATCTGAGTGGAGTAAACTCGGACGGTGAGTACCAGCATGATCCACAAGGCGACTTCTTGCCTTGCGTAATCATCCAACTGAAGCTTAGCAAGGATGTTGAGCCGTCATGGACGATCTTCCGACCTGACCACGAAGGCGAGTTTGCACCGATTGGCGCCGGCGTGAGGCGTCGATTCGATGTCTTCAAAGCTGATGATCGAATCGACATCCAGCTCCGATGGTCGAAGGCTTCGGCATTGTCACGGCTCACCGACTCCACCCACGGGGCAACAGGAACTTTGGCAGCTGCAGTGCGAGCTGCACGCGAGGCAGTCTTCAATTCCGTGACGCCCGAGCTGCAGGCCCTGACAGGTAAGATTCAAGATGAAGTGAACAAGCTCGGGACCGGCTCGTTCGCGAACATGCGCCCAGGACTCGACAACTCATTGACAACGAGCGGCGGTAATCTCGCACTGTTCGAGGGTAATGTGCCGATGACGAACTACGGCCTCGGTACGCGCCGCTTGGCAGGCATCGCTACCCAGCAAATGGCAGTCGAGAAAGGCGCAGTATTACTTATTGACGAGATAGAGCACGGGCTGGAGCCTCATCGGCTCGTACACCTCCTTCGTCACTTCGCAAAAAACCCGCTTGAATGCCAGATCTTTGTCACGACGCACTCGTCGATTGCGGTCGAACAACTACAAGCAACTGACCTTGTGATAGTCCGTTCATCTCGAGGGGAGGTTGATGCCAAAAGTGTTTCTGCGGGATTGGAAGGTGTGCAGGCAGGCCTTCGCGCCGGACCGTCCGCATTTCTAGCTAGAAGAATTGTTGTCGCAGAAGGTAAGACCGAACACGGCCTTCTCTTGGGATTGACTCGCCAATGGGACGAGACACGGAGTTCTGCTGGTTATGCTCCGCTTGCTGCTCTTGGGTCTACCATCCAGGATGGTCGGGGCGGTTCTACGGCTCCTACTCGTGCGAAGCTCCTTCAGGGGCTCGGGTACTCGACTGCTCTATTCGTGGATCATGACGACCCGTCGATTGACAACGCGGTTCAAGCTACTGCGCGTGCCGGTTCGTTGGTAGTGCGTTGGGAGGCAGGACTTGCAACCGAAGACCAGCTGGTCGCCTCTATGGACGCAAGCCTCTTGACCGATCTGCTTGTGTTGGCAGGCCGTGTTCGCGTTGATGAGGAGACGGTCATAGCCGATCTTAACCGAGTAATGACAGATAGCGTCAGCACGACGTCAGTTTCAGAATGGCTGGATCAGGGCGTCCCGATCGATGCGGCTCGCGAGGGTATCTCCAAAGCAGCCAAGAAGTACAAATGGTTCAAGACTGTAGACGACGCTATCATCCTGGGTGAATGGGTCCATGGACATTGGCCATCTATCGTCGGCAGTACATTTGAGAGCAAGCTGTCGGGGCTCAGATCATACCTGTACTTCGAAGATATGCCTTCAGAGGGTTTCGACTCCGATGGATGAAGCGCTATCCGCGGTTGCTCACGAGATAGTCGGGAGTTTGCCCGCATCGGTCGAAATGCCTGCGGGCACCGACAAGACACAGATCGTCGCCGCTTTAGCTGCTGTAGGTGCCGAAACAGGACGCCGGACTCTGGTCTTAACGCATACTCATGCTGGGGTCGATGCTATTAGGCGACGGCTCCAACGCTTCGGCGTACCGCGAAATATGGTCCATGTTGACACGATTGCTGGCTGGGCCTTCGACCTCGTCCGCAGCTACCCGCTGCTCGCTGGTGTAAACATACCTCAGGATCCAAACTGGTCGAGAAGCAAGGACTACGTTGAAGGCGCTACTCGCGTCGTCTTATCGGATGCGATACAGGCCGTGCATGCCGCCAGTTTCGATTATCTCGTGATAGACGAATACCAGGACTGCGTCGTATCACAGCATGAGTTTATTCGAGCGCTTTGTGTATCCATCCCCAAGGCGTGTGTTCTGGGTGATCGGTTGCAGGGCATATTCAGGTTCGGTGACGAGGATCTTATCGCCTGGGACGACAACCTCAGTCAATTGTTCCCTCCAGTAACATTGACTCATACACCTTGGCGTTGGGCAGCCGTGAATCCCGCGCTCGGACAATGGTTGCTAGATGTACGGCCCGGCCTGCTGCGCCACAACCCATTGGTTATAGACACCAGTGTCGTTGGGGTTTCCTGGTACCAACGCCAGCCGAACTACGCCAACCTCGCCACTGAAGCGTCACGATTGGTGTCGTTAGGTGGAAGTGTACTGATTATCGGCAAATGGCCTTCTGATTGCGCGAGCATCGCCGGCCGGGTCTACGGCTTTGGAGTGATGGAGGAGCTGCAAGGAAAATTCATGGAGCAGTTCTTGACTAAGTTGGATTCCGCGCGAGACCGACGAAGCTGGGCTAGCTTGCTCGCTAAGTTCGCTAAAGATTGCTTCGTTGGCCTCGCAGGGCTCGACGCGGCGATCCTAGGAAAACTCAACCGTTTCCAAGCAGTAGGCCACCTGAGCCGAACCGGCTTGGCCGAGGTGTTAGTGTCTCTTGATAGAGTCGTCCAGTCCCCGAGTCATCGATCTGTTGTTGAAGCGATGCAAGCGATTGAGGCCGTCAGGGGTATAAGGTTGATTCGCTTGGAAGCCTGGCATGACACGAAGCGAGTATTGGCTCTGGACGCCGATACGAGAGATGAGCCAACCCCTCCCCACTTGGCGCGTATCCGAGATCATGTCCGTCGGGTTGGTCGTCAGGCGAGTAGTCGAAGCGTGTCCCGAACATTGCTGGTCAAGGGTCTTGAGTTCGATCATGTGATAGTGGCCGATGCTGACGGTCTGGGCGACTACGAGAATCTCTATGTCGCAATCACGCGAGCCTGCAGGACGCTAACAGTATTTAGTTCATCTCAAACTCTGCGATACACCTAACGCATTCGATTTGAATTCTCGGGGGGTCTGCGCAGTTATGGCCCGCCTCACCAACCAAGCGCTCCGGAAGCACATTGTCAGCTTGGTCGGATCCGAGGAGCAGGACAAGTACAAGCCTCACTGAGGTTGCTTGCGTTGGCGGCCACCGACGCGGGGCCTGACGGGGTGACCGGCACGGCGCACACAGGCCAGGACATGGTCGGGGGAGCAGCCAAGCTGATCGGCGACGCGGGCAGCAGATTGGCCTTGGATGTAGCGGCGGACGGCTTCGTCTTGGTCTTCGTCGTTCAGGCCTTGGTGGCGCATCTCGACACCAGCCTCTTTGAGGACACGGAGAACAGCGCCCTTGCCGAGTCCGTAGGTCTGCATGAGCTGGCGGGTGCTGTGGCCGGCTTCGTAGTCGGCAGCAAGTTGCTGGAGGACTTCGGGTGGGAAGCGGTGGTCCAGTTTGTGGATGAAGCCGGGTGTGGGTCGCGGGTCGGGCTCGGATTCGTCACGGTCCGTCGCCAGATGGCGTTCCAGGTGACGGAGCGTAGACGAAACGGTGGGGAGATGTTTTGAGTACGTTCGCAGGAGCTCCACCAGCAGAAGGCCCGGATTCGCGTTAGTGGATCCGGGCCTTTCTCGTCGGTCGCGCTATTTCAGCAGGTGCACGATCGTCGTCTCGGTGCGAGAGGGATCCGGTGTCGGGTCGCCGTAGATCTCCCACGAGTGCCCGGCCGACTCCCGCCGATTCGCCGCCATCCACTCAGTGATCGCTCGGTACGTCTCCGGCATGCGGTCGTACCGCCCGCGGTGGACGGCGACAGCCGCTTCGCCACCGAGCGTCGCCGTCGCGTACACGTCGCCCACGGGCGGGAAAGGGCCAGTGACCTCGACGCCGAACTCGCACACGATCGGTGCGCCCGGCTGATCCGGGTGGTGGTAGACGAAGATGTTGTGGCCGTCGGTCCATAGCCCCGGTCGGCTGCGGATGAAATCCCAGACCTTGCCGATCGCCGGACCCCACGCCGTGCTGACCTCGCCCGGCGCGACCTCGCACCGCACTGCTGCCAACGAGCGGGGGTGGACAGTGAGCACTGTGACGGGGTCTGTCATCGCTGGAACGTCAGCCACACCGCGGCCGTCGACAGCTCATGATCCGGACTCGGTCGACGAGCGGGTGCGGTACCGGGCAGCGATCAGACCGTTGGCGAAGGCTCGCTGCTCGACCAGGTCGAGCTCCAGCCGCACCCCGTCCGGGAAGAACCGGGTGCCGCCACCGACCACGGTCGAGGTGAGGAACAGGTAGTACTCGTCCACCAGGCCCGCCTTGATTGCCTGGGCGGCGAGGGTCGGACCGTCGATGGACAGGTCGTGATCGGATTCGGCCTTGAGGGCGCGCACCGCGTCCGGGTCGAATGTGCGCTCGATCCTGGTCCGCTCGCTGGACACGCTGTCCAACGTCGTGGAGTAGACGATCTTGTCCGCCGTCTGCCAGTCGCGGGCGAACTGCACGACGAACGGTGGGGCGTCGGGCAGGGTGTGCGCGGTCTCCCAGAAGACCATCGTCTCGTACATCCGCCGGCCGTAGAGGAAGGTGCGGACCGGGCGGAAGGTGTCCCCGATGAAGGTGTGCACCTCCTCGTCGTCGGCGCCCCCGTCCCCGAGGTCACCCTCGGCCGCCTTGGTATACCCGTCGAGCGAGGTGATCATCGAGTAGATGAGCTTGCCCATGCTTGTCCTTCGGTCCGGCGCGTCAGGTCAGCGTTCCCTCACTGTGACCGCGCGGCGAGCCTGGACTCATCGGCCCCGGCAGGGCGGGCCGCTCGGGTCGGGGTGAAGCTGCCATCATCGACGGCATGTCCGGAGCCGACATCGCTGCGCTGGAGCCGACGTGTGCCCGTCACCGATGAAGATCGACTTCAAGAAGACGCTGGACTGCTACCAGGCCCGCCGCGGGCAGTTCCGGATCGTGGACGTGCCGGATCTGCAGTACCTGATGATCGACGGGCACGGCGACCCGAACACGGCGCCGGCGTACGCCGGCGCGCTCGCGGCGCTGTATCCCGTCGCCTACAAGCTCAAGTTCGCCAGCAAGCGTGAGCTGGGCCGCGACTACGTGGTGCCGCCGCTGGAGGCGCTGTGGTGGGCGACGGACATGGCCGCGTTCACCGCGCGGCGGGACAAGTCGCAGTGGGACTGGACGGTAATGATCATGGCGCCGGAGTGGATCACCGGCGCGATGGTCGAAGCCGCGCGAGCAACGGTCGCCGCCACCGCGCCGCCCTCGTCGAGCCTGGACGCGCTGCGTCTGGACACCCTGCACGAGGGCCGGTGTGTCCAGACGCTGCATGTCGGGCCTTATGACGCGGAGGCCGAGGTACTGGCCGAGCTGCACCACGGGTTCATCCCGGCCGCCGACCTGCGGATGACCGGCAAGCACCACGAGATCTATCTCAGCGACGCCCGACGGGTCGAGCCGGCCAAGCTGCGGACCATCCTGCGGCAGCCGGTCGCGGACGCCTGAGCGTTCAGTCGGACGAGCCGACGCGGACCAGCATCTTGCCGGTGTTGGCCCCGCGCATCATGTCCAGGAAGGCGTCGACCGTGTGCTCGATGCCGTCGACAATGGTCTCGTCGTAGGCGATCTCGCCGGCGGAGAACCACTCCGTCATCCGCTCGGAAAATTCGCCGCTCAGGTGGAAGTACCCGCCGAGGGTGAAGCCCTTGAGGGTCAGCCCGCGGGTGATGATGTTCGACATGTTGGAGGGACCCGCCGGTCGGCCGGTCTCGTTGTAGGCGGAGATGGCGCCGCACAGCGCGACGCGGCCACCCGGGTTGAGCGCGTCGAGGGCGGCCTCGAGGTGCTCGCCGCCGACGTTGTCGAAGAACACGTCGATGCCGTCCGGAGCGGCGGCCGCCAGCTGGTCGGCGACCGGGCCGTCCTTGTAGTTGAACGCGGCGTCGTAGCCGTAGCGCTCGGTCAGCCTGGCGACCTTCTCGGCCGAGCCGGCGGAGCCGATGACCCGCTTCGCGCCGAGCAGACGGGCGATCTGGCCGGCTGCAGTGCCGACCGCGCCGGCCGCGCCCGAGATGAAGACGGTGTCGCCCGGCTTCATTTCGGCGATGGCGGTCAACCCGACGTAGCCGGTCAGGCCGGTCATGCCCAGGATGCCCAGTCGCAGCGACAGCGGGACGCCCGGCACCTCGGGCACCAGCCGGAATCCGGCGGCGTCCTCCTGGACCACGTCGCGCCAGCCGTACTGGTGCAGCACGACGGCGCCGACCGGCAGCTCGTCGGCGGTGGAGGCCACCACGCGGCCGATCGCGCCGCCGGTCATCGTCTCGCCCAGGGCGAAGGGCGGGATGTAGCTCTTGACGTCGTTCATCCGTCCGCGCATGTAAGGGTCGACCGAGAGGAACTCGTTGACCACCCGGACCTGACCGGGCTGCAGGTCGCCGTACTCGACGGTGACGGTGCGGAAGTTCTCCGGGGTCGGCCACCCCGAGGGACGGGTGACGAGCTGGATCTGGGTGCTGCGAACGGTCGACATCGAAGTTCCCTTGCCATGTGTACGGGCCGGCGTGAGCCGGTCATCAGGTTTGTGAAGTGACCACTCCAATATATACTGGAGCGAACATTCCACAAGTCTGAGCGACGGGAGCCCGCGATGGGTCGCACCAAGACCTTCGACCCCGCCGAGGTCGTGCGCGCGGCCCGCGCGGTGTTCTGGACCCGCGGTTTCGAATCGGCATCCCTGCCCGAGCTGCAGGAGGCCACCGGGCTCAGCGCGTCGAGCATTTATCACAGCTTTGGCAGTAAGCGGGGGCTGTTCGACGCCGCGGTGGCCAGCTATCTCGACGAGGTCGCCCGCCCGCGGTGGCAGCCGTTGACCGCCCCGCAGGTGCAGCCGGCTGCGCTGGTCGACTACCTGGTCGGGCTCCGCACGGCATTGCGCAGCAGCGGGACGCTGCCGGCGGATCACGGCTGCCTGCTGCTCAACACGGCATCCGCGCCGCTGGCCGGCGACGACACGGTGGCGCGGGCGGTCGGCGCCTACTGTGCCGAGCTGCGGGCCGCGATCAGTCGCGGCGTCGATGCGGCCCGGCCGGAGCTGGACCCGGCCGCGCGGGCGTGCCTGGCCGATGCCTGTACCGGGCAGGTCGTGGCTGCGTTCACCCTGATCCGGGTCGACGCCGAGCAGGCCGCGCGGTGCCTCGACGCCGCCCTGACGCTGGTCGATCCAGAGCCGGCCGGCTGACCGGCCCCGGATCGCCGGCCTACTTGAGTCGCGCGGTGGTGGTCTGCACCAGGGTCGGCGACATGGTGACGCCGGAGACGATCGCCTGCTGGCCGTAGATGTCCTTGACCAGCAGCGTGTACGGCCCGGGACCGGCGCCCGGCTGGTAGATCCAGTAGTTGTAGTCGGCCAGCGTCGCGGCCACCCATTTGCCGTTGACCTGCACCGACACCGACTGCAGGCGGTTGCCGTGGTTGAGCACCTGCAGCGCGAACCACCACCGGGAGGAGCCGTTCTTGAACCGGAAGTTCAGTGCCGGGACGGTCGGGTTCTTCACCGTGCTGTAGGTGACCGGGATGATGCCGTCGCTGAGCGCGCCGATCTTGGCGAACGCCGTCTTGCTCAGGTCGATGTGCCCGGTCGCGCACTCGGGGCACTTGTCCATGACCACGACGCGGACCGTTCCGCGCGGGCCGGTCACGTCCAGGTAGGTGCCGCAGGCCGCACCCTTGGCGTACTCGGTCGGGCTGACCGCGACGTAGAGCTTGTCGGCCGGCAGGGCGGGGAACGAGCAGTTGCCGTTCGTCGTGCTCCCCCCGGTCGCCTCATAGTGGGTGGCCTTGCCGCTGGTCGCCGCGGCGGCCGGCGGCGCGGCCAGCAGCAGCGTGGCCGCGACGGCCCCGATCAGCAGGGCAACGGCCGTGCGCCGGCGCGGCCGGCGGGCACCGGCGAGCGGCGTGGTGGATTCGGTCAGCAACGAGAACTCCGGATTGATCGGTTCAACTCCGGTCGCCATTGACCGGCTGGACGGACGAGTAAATCCAGAGAGTGACATGAAGTTGCCCACCGTGACCAGGCAGGTGGAAAGAGTCACAGGATCGATGGACGCTTGCACCGCAGTTTCACCCGAATGCCGGCGTCCGATCGGGTGCAGCCCGGTCAGGTGCCGAACAGCGGCCGTGGGTCGAAGGTGACCCGGATCCGGGTGATTAGGCCGTCCTCGACGTGGCTCCAGTTCGCCGTGGGAATGGGCGGCGTGCGCGCGGTGATCAGGTCGAACCAGGTCATCGCGTCCGCGCCCTCGACCACGCGGGCCTGCAGGACCAGGTCGGTCATGATCGACTCGGCCATCCCGCGCAGCCCGGCGATGCACTCGTCGGCGCCGGTCGCGGTGCCCATGACCCCGACGAAGTCGACGTCCGGCGCCAGCACGGTCCGCAGCCGTTCGAAGTCCCGCGCCCGCCAGGCGTCGAAGTAGGTGGTTGCCGCGGTCCTGGTCGCCTCGGTCTGGTTCGTCTCGGTCTGGTTCATGGAGCGCTCCTCTCGTCGAACTCCAGCCTCGGCCGCCGCGAACTATCTGTCCAACATCAAGATCAGATCAGAACTATCTTCCTGGGTTATGGAGCTGCATCAGTTGCGGTACTTCCTGGCCGTCGTCGACGAGGGATCCTTCAGCGCCGCCGCCCAGGCGGTGCGGATCAGCCAGTCGGGGGTCAGCACCCAGATTCAGAAGCTGGAGCGGGAACTGGGCGTCAGCCTGATCGACCGATCGCCCCGCCGGGTGACCCTGACCCCGGCCGGGCGCGCGCTGCTCCCGGCGATCCGGTCGGTGCTGACCGCGGTGGCGCAGGTGAGTGCCACCGCCCACGACCTGCGCGGGCTGGTGGTCGGGTCGCTGCGGATCGGCACCGTCACCGGGCTGGCCTGGCCGCGGCTGGTGGACGCCTTGGCGGCGCTGCACACCCGGCACCCCGGGGTCGATCTGCGCCTGCACGAGGGCAATTCCGACGACCTGGTCGCCGGCGTGCGGGACGGCCGCCTGGACATCGCCGTCGCCGGGTGGGCCGGCGAGCCGCCGCCCGGGCTGCCCTCCCGCATCGTCATCGACGACGCCCTGGTCGCGATCGTCGCGCCGGGCCACCGGTGGGCGGATCGGGCCGCCGTCGACCCGGGGGAGCTGGGCGTCGTCGACCTCATCGCCCTGCCCGCCGGCACCGGCGCCCGGACCGCCCTGGATGCCGTGCTGGCCCGCGCCGGCGCTGCGGCGGACCCACGCTGGGAGGTGTCGGCGCCGGCCACCGTGCGGATGCTGGCCGCCCGCGATCTGGGGGTCGGCGTGCTCAGCGCGACGACCTGCGCCGGCTGGGACGACGTGGTGGCCTTGCCGATCGACGACCCGCTGGCCCGGTCCCGGTTCGGCCTTCTCTGGTCGGCGCGGCCCGGCCGAGCCGCCCGCGCCCTTCTGCAGCAGCTCGATCCGGACTTATGATGGCGGCCCGTTCCGTTCGCTGAAATCAGCGCCGTCGATGGCCCCGGTGCGCCGCCAAGCACCGTCTGCGATGAACCAGTCCGGCACCACCGTGCACCCCGAGGGGACGGTCACCGTCCCGCCCCGATGAGCGCGCCGCGGCTGCGCAGCCGCGCCGACCTGCGCCGGCAACGCCGGCGGGGCACCCACTCCTGCTGGGACCACCTGATCGCGGCCCCGCTGTGGCCCAAGTACGGCGTCAACCTGGGCACCCTTTTGCGCACCTGCGACGCGGTCGGCGCCTGTCTGGCCGTGCCCCGGTTGCCCTGGGTGCCCGAGGCGCTGGCCCAGGGCAACACCCTGCGCCGGCCGAGCTGTGTGCACTGGGTGGGCCGCGACGTCGGCGCCTGGCTGGACGGGCACCGCGCGACGGGCAGCATGGTCGTCGCCGTTGAACTCACCGACGAGTCGGTCCGGCTGGCCGACCTGCCGGTGGCCCGGCAGCGGACGGTCATGCTGCTGGGCCACGAACAGAGCGGGGTGCCGCCGGAGGGTCTGGACCGGGCCGACCTGGCCGTGGAGATCCCGATGGTCGGCACCGGCCACAGCCTCAACGTCGCGGTGGCCGGATCGCTGGTGCTCTACCGGCTGGCCGGGCTGGTGTGATCGGCCACCGCGCCCGCCCGATCGCGTGGCCAGGCGGCGTCGTAGGCGTCGATTTCGGCCAGCAGGGCGCGCTGGCCCGGCCCGTCCAGGAACGACTGCCGGACGGCGGCGCGGGCGAGCTCGGCCACGCCCTGGTGGTCCAGGTCCAGCAGGTCGGCGGCCACCTCGTACTCCCGGCCCAGGGTGGTGGCGAACATCGGCGGATCGTCGGAGTTGATGCTCACTGGCACCCCGGCGGCCACCAACCGGGGCAGCGGATGCTCGGCCAGCGAGCGGACCGCCCCGGTGCAGACGTTGGACGTCGGGCAGACCTCGAGCGGGATCTGCTGCTCGGCCAGGTGATTGAGCAGCCGCTCGTCGTCGGCGGCGGCGATCCCGTGGCCGACCCGGTCGGCGCCCAGCAGGTGCAGGGCATCCCAGACCGTCTCCGGCCCGGTGGTCTCCCCGGCGTGCGGGATGCTGCGCAGCCCGGCCGCCCGGGCCTCGTCGAAGAAGGGGACGAACTGCGCTCGGGGCACGCCGATCTCGGGTCCGCCCAGGCCGAAGGCGATCAGACCCTCCGGGCGCAGGCCCAGCGCGATGTCCCGGGTGAGGGCAGCGGCCGGCACCCCGGACTCACCGGGAATGTCGAAACACCAGCGCAGCACCACCCCGTGGTCGCGCTCGACCCGGACCCGGGCGTCCTCGACCGCCTCGCAGTAGGCCTCGGCGGCAATGCCGCGGACCACCGAGGTGTAGGGCGTCAGCGTGAGTTCGGCGTACCGGACCTGCTGGGCGGCCAGCCCGGCGCCGACGTCGTAGGTCAGGTCGGCGATGTCCTGCGGGTCGCGGATCAGGTCGACGACCGAGAGGTAGACCTGGATGAAGTGGGCGAAGTCGTCGAAGGCGAAGTACTCGGCCAGCCGGGCCGGGTCCTGGGGCACCGTGGTCGACCCGGCGTGCCGGGTGGCCAGCCGGGCCACCGCGTCCACGCCGGCCGAGCCGACGTGGTGCACATGCAGTTCCGCCTTGGGCAGGCCGGCGATGTAGGCGCTCAGGGACTTCTCGTCGGCGGGCACGACATCCTCCTGGTGGGCGGTGGTTTCGTCGGTGATGGCGCGGACGTCAGCTGCGCAGGATGCCCCGCTCCCGGGCCAGGGAGACGGCCGCGGTCCGCGAGGAGACGCCCAGCTTGGTGTAGATGTGCACCAGGTGCGACTTGACGGTCTGCTCGGTGATCACCAGCTCGCGGGCGATCTCCCCATTGCTGCGGCCGGCGGCCACCCGCTCCAGCACCTCGATCTCCCGCGGGCTCAGGCTGGTCTGCGGGGTGCGCAACCGCTCCAGCAACCGGGACGCGATCGGTGGGGCCAACGCGCTCTCCCCGGCCGCGGCCGACCGCACGGCCAGCAGCAGCTCGTCGGGCGGGGCGCCCTTGAGCAGGTAGCCGCTGGCCCCGGCCTCGATGCTGCGGATGATGTCGCCGTCGGTGTCGTAGTTGGTCAGGATCAGCACCGGTGGGGCGTCGGGACCGGACCGGATCGCCTGGGTGACGTCGGCCCCGTTGCCGGCCCGGCCCAGCTGCAGGTCCATCAGCACCAGGTCGGGTTGCAGCTCGCGGACCGCGGCGACGGCCTCCTCGGGCGTGCCGGCCTCGCCGACGACGGTCAGGTCGTCCTCCTGGTCGAACAACGCCCGCAGGCCCAGGCGGACCACGGGATGGTCATCCACCAGCAGGATCCGGATCATGCCGTCACCATCGCGACGGGCAGCTCGACGGTGACGGTGGTGCCCCGCCCCGGCGCGGTGGTCAGTTCCAAGGTGCCGCCGAGCTGCTCGACCCGGGTGCGGGCGGCGGCCAGGCCGAACGAATCCGGCCCGCCGGCGGGTGGCTGCCAGTGGTCGACGTCGAAACCGATCCCGTTGTCGCGCACCGTCAGCCGCACCGCCGCCGGCCGGCGGCTGATGCCGATGGTGGCCCGGGTCGCCCGGGCGTGCTGCAGCACGTTGGCCATCGCCCCTTGGGCGAGGCGCAGCAGCGCCGTCTGCGTCGCCATCGGCAGGTCCAGCGCCTCGTCGGCCTCGATGGTCACGGCCAGATCCGGTCGCTGCCATTGGGTCTGGGCGAGCCGGCGCAGTGCGGCGACCAGGCCGGCGTCGGCCAGCGGGGCCGGGGTGAGTTCACGCACGAGAGTGCGGGCCTCGGCCAGGTTGTCGGCGGTGGTGGCCAGGGCGAGCCGGACGTGGCCGGCCGACGGACCGGTCGGGTCGGCCCGCTCGGCGGCCTGCAGCAGCATCTGGATGCTGGACAGGCCCTGGGCCAGGGTGTCGTGAATGTCCCGGGCCAGCCGGGCCCGCTCCTGGGCTGCGCCGGCCGCCCGTTCCTGGTGGGCCAGCTCGGCCCGGGTGGCCACGAGTTCGGCGACCAGCTGCTCCCGCTCGGCCGCCTCCCGTTGCAGCGAGTGGTAGCCGGCACCGATCAGGATCGCCACCGCCGCGCCGATGATCGGGCCGAGGATGCCGCCGGCGGTCCAGCCGCCGGCCCAGCCGCTGCCCAGGATCGCCACCACGGTGGCCAGCGCCACGGTGAACGGCCCGCGCCAGCCGGGCATGACCTCCAGGTAGAGGAAGAACAACGGGAACGCCAGGTAGGCCGCCTCCGGGGTCAGCCAGATCAGCGCCATCCACAGCACCGACAGTGCGGCCACCCAGATGCGACTCCAGAACCGGATCCGGTTGCGGTCGGCGCGGGTGACGAAGCCGGCCGCGTACACCACCAGGAAGGCGGCGGCGACGAGCGTGATCGCGACGGCGGACGGGCGGCCGGCCGACCAGGCCTGGGCGACCACGAACAGGGCCAGGCCGGCGACCAGCACGTGCAGCCCGGTGCGCAGCCCCACGAACACGGGGCTCAGGTGAGACACGGGCACCGCGCCCACGGTATCGGACCCGTTCACCGCGGCGAATCCATCGAAAGGTGGACCCGCGGGTGCACCCTGCGCGCGGCGCAGAGCGTTCCCCGGGGCGATGCCGGCCGGGCCCCGGCTGACGAGGCTGGAGACCTCATGCAGTACCTGTGGAAAGGACCATCATCGTGTTCGTCGCCTGGCGCGACCTGCGGGCTGCCCGCGGCCGGTTCGCGCTCATCGCGGGCGTCGTTGCCCTCATCACCGTCCTGGTCGGCTTCCTGACCGGGCTCACCGGCGGCCTGGCCGCCCAGAACGTCTCGGCCGTGCTCGGCCTGGACGCGACCCGGATCGTCACCGCCGCCGGGGCGCAGTCCTTCGCCGACTCGTCGCTGACCGACACCCAGACCGCCGAATGGACCAGCCGGGCCGCCCCGGCCCAGGTCAGCCCGCTGGGCATCAGCCAGCTGCGAGCCGCACACGGCGCCACCAGCACCGGGGTCGCCCTGTTCGGCGGGCCCAGCACCCTGGACCCGGCCGTGCCGGCCGCCGACGGCACCGTCTCGCTCTCCGCCCCGGCGGCCGCCGCGCTCGGCGCCGCGGTCGGTGACCCGGTCGAGATCGCCGGCGCCACCTACACCGTCGCGGCCATCACGCCCGACGCCTGGTACTCGCACACCCCGGTGGTGTGGACGACCCTGGCCGACTGGCAGCAGATCAGCCGGACCCTCGGATCCGGTGGCAGCGCGGCGACGGCGCTGATCGTCCGCGGCGACGCCGACGTCGCGGCCATCGATACGGCCACCGGCACCCAGTCCGCCGGACCGCTGCAGGCGCTGCCGCAGATCGGCGCGTTCCGCTCGGAGATCGGCTCCCTCGGATTGATCATCGGACTGCTGCTGGCCATCTCGGCCCTGGTGGTCGGCGCGTTCTTCGTCGTCTGGGGCATGCAGCGCCGGGGCGATGTGGCGATCCTCAAGGCCCTGGGGGCCTCCACCGGCTCGCTGCGCCGGGACAGCATCGGCCAGGCCGCCGTGGTGCTGGCCCTCGGCGTCGGCGTGGGCACCGCCGTGGTCGCCGCCGTCGGGTCGGCGATGCCGGCCGCGGTGCCGTTCCTGCTCACCCCGCTGACCATCTTCGGACCGGCCGCCCTGCTCGTCGTGCTCGGCCTGATCGGCGCGGCCGTCGCGCTGCGCCCGGTCACCGCCGCCGACCCCCTCACCGCACTCGGGAGCAACCGATGATCACCCTGGACGACGTCACCCTCACCTACCCCGACGGCGACGGACGGGTCACCGCCCTGGACCGGGTCGGCCTGACCGGCCGGCCCGGCACCGTCACCGGCATCACCGGACCGAGCGGCTCGGGCAAGTCCAGCCTGCTCGCGGTGGCGGCCACCCTGGTCGCGCCGGACGCCGGCCGGGTCGTCATCGACGGCGTCGACGCGGTCGGCCTGTCCGCCGCGGAGGCGTCCCGGCTGCGCCGGACCCGGATCGGCATCATGTTCCAGCAGGCCAACCTGCTGCCGTCGTTGACCGCGTTGGAGCAGGTGCAGGTGATGAACGAACTGGGCGAAGCCGGGTCCCGGGGCCGCCGGGGGGCGGTGCGCGAGCAGGCCCGCGAACTGCTGGCCGCGGTCGGCCTGGCCGGGTTGGAGGGCCGGCGCCCGCACCAGCTCTCCGGCGGGCAGCGGCAGCGGGTCAATCTGGCCCGGGCTTTGGTCAACCAGCCGGCCGTGCTGCTGGTCGACGAGCCGACCAGCGCGCTGGACTCGGTGGCCGGGGCGGCCGTCGTCGAGCTGATCGTCCGGCTCACCGCCGAGCGGGGCACCGCCACCCTGCTGGTCACCCACGACCTGGAACACCTGCCGCAGCTGGACGAGGCGGTGCAGCTGGTCGACGGCCGGGTGAGCACGCCCGCAGCCGCCTAACGGGCGCCGGCGACCCGGCTCCGGAGCACCGCGCGGACGCTGGCCACC
The DNA here is from genome assembly GCF_000024365.1 of Nakamurella multipartita DSM 44233. Classification (NCBI taxonomy): domain Bacteria; kingdom Bacillati; phylum Actinomycetota; class Actinomycetes; order Nakamurellales; family Nakamurellaceae; genus Nakamurella; species Nakamurella multipartita. The sequence continues at coordinate 5,123,342 of NC_013235.1, read as the reverse complement.
GCGCACAGCGTCCAGGTCCCGGCCAGCACGAGCACCAGCACCGTCCCGGCGACCAGGAACCCGGTCATCCCGCTGCCGACCCCGAGCAGGTGCGCGCCCAGGGCCAGGGTGCCGATCGGGAACGTCAGCGACCACCAGCCGGGCACGAACGGCATCCGCCGGCGGAACCCGCGGACGGTCATCGCCACCGCCCAGGCGGCCAGCGGGACCCCGAGGCCGAGCATCAGCACGCCGTAGTCGTTGGCCAGGTCCTGCAGCAGGCCGGCCGGCCCGGCCGGCAGCAGCGGCCCGGCCGACCCGGCCATCGCCTGCGCGGCCGCGGTCGACTGGCCGACCACGCCCAGCGGGATCCAGGCGGTGGTGCTGGCGGCGACGGCCAGCCCGGCCACCCGCCAGTGGTGGTGGTAGGCGACCGCGAAGATCACTGCGCCCAGGGTCAGCGAGAGTACGAAGCAGGCCGCCGTGACCAGCAGCATCGTCACCTGCAGGGTGGGGGCCAGATGCGGCACCAGCCCGGCGCCGACCGTCGCCGAGACCATCGGCGGCACCACGGCCAGGCCCCAGACCGTGGTCGGCGCACCGGCGTCGGACCGGACCAGCAGCGTGGCGAAGCCGACGGCGGTGGCCAACCCCAGCGCGGTGCCCAGCACCCACAGCGCCGCGTCCAACCCGACGGCCACGCCGGCCAGCGCCGGTGCCCACGCCGGCAGCACCGCCGCCGTCGCCGATCCGACGGCCAGCATCCCCATCGAGACCATGCCCCACAACGGCAGCGCCCCGACCCGGACGCTGGCCGCCAGCGTGCCCGGGTGGCGCCGCGTGTGGGCGGCGAATCCGGCGGTCAGCCCCACCAGCAGCAGCCAGGACAGCACCAGTAACACCTGGGCCACCCACAGCCCGGGCACCAGGGTCTGGGTGAGCGTGGTCAGGATCGCGGTGCCCATCACGGCGCCGTACCAGGCCGGCCCGACCGCCGGCAGCGCGGTCCGGGTCGGGCGGTGGGGCAGCAGCGTGGTGGTCATGTCTTCGAGTTTCGGCCCGCCGGGGCCGGCCCGGTAGTCGTCGATTCGCTACCTGGGCCATATCCTGTGGATATGGCGGATTGGCCGGATCTGGCCGCGGTGGAGGCGTTGGTGGCCTTGGCCGACCACGGCAGTCTGGCCGCCGCCGCCCGGGCGACCGGGATGGCTCAGCCGAACGTCAGCCGGTCGATCGCCCGGCTCGAACGCCGCTTCGGACTCCCGTTGATCCACCGGTCGACCACCGGCGCCACCCTGACCGCCCAGGGCCTGGTGGTCGTCGAGTGGTCGCGTGAGTTGCTGGCCGCCGCCCGCCGGCTCGCCGACGGGGTCGAGGCGCTGGGCGAGGGGCCCAGCACCCTGACCCTGGCCGCCAGCCACACCGTGGCCGAGAACCTGGTCCCCGGGTGGGTCGCCGACCTGCGGCGGCGGCGCGCCGACCTGCGCATCCGGACCGAGGTCTGCAACTCGACCGAGGTGATCGGCCAGCTGATGCGGGGACAGTGCGACGTCGGTTTCATCGAGGGCCCGGACGCCCCGGGCGGGTTGAATCACCGGGTCGTCGGCGAGGACGAGCTGCTGCTGGTCGCCCCGCCCGGCCACCCGCTGACCCGCCGGCGCCGTCCGCTCCCGCTGACCGCGTTGGCCGACTGGCCGCTGGTCACTCGCGAGGCCGGATCCGGCACCCGGGTGGCCCTGGACCACGCGCTGCGCAGCCGCGGACTCCCGCCGATCGAGCCGGTGCAGGAGGCGGGCAGCAACGCGACGGTCCGGGTGGCGGTGGCCAGCGGGGCGGGCCTGGCCGTGCTGTCCCGGCTCGCGGTAGCCGCCATGATCGACGCCGGTACCTTGGTGGCCGTGCCGATGGACCTGCGCCTGCACCGCTCCCTGCGGGCGGTCTGGGCCGGGCCGGCTCAGCCGTCGGGGCCGGTGGGTGAGCTGATCATGATTGCCTCCGGCCGGGACCGGCGGACCCGATGACCGCGGCGGACGAGGGTGCCGCGGCCCTACGGGCCCGGATGCGGGCCGATCTCAAGACGGCGATGAAGGCGCGGCGACCCGACGACGTGGCCGCCCTACGGGTGGTGCTGGCCGCCTTCGACAACGCCGAAGCCGTGCCGGTGCCGACCCCATTGCCGGCCCACTCGTCGACCCCATGGCCGGCCGCCGCTCCGCTGGTGACCAGCGAGCACGTCGCCGCCGCCGCGGTCGGGCTGGGCTCGACCGAGGTGCCGCGGCGGGAGCTGACCCTGGCCGACCTGCACGAGATCCTGCGGACCCAGGTCGACGAGTGGACGGCCGAGGCGCAGACCTACCACGGTCTGGGGCAGACGGACGCGGCCACGCGGCTGCGCCGGCAGGCCGAGCTGATCCGCGGCTACCAGCCGGACTGACCGGCCTCAGGGCACCCGGTAGCCGGCGGCCCGGAACAGCTCGTACCACTCCGGTCGGGTCAACGGGATGTCCGAACCCTGCACCGCCCCGGCCACCCGTTCGGCGTTCGTCGTGCCCAGCACCACCTGCATGTTCGCCGGGTGCCGGGTGATCCACGCGGTGGCGATCGCGATCGGCGGCACGTCGTAGGCCGCGGCCAGCCGGTCGATGACGGCGTTGAGCTCGGGGTATTCGGGCGCACCCAGGAAGACCCCGGTGAAGAACCCGGCCTGGAACGGCGACCAGGCCTGCACGGTGATGCCGTTGATCCGGCAGTAGTCCAGGACGCCGCCGCCGTCGATGGTGCTCGACTGGTCCACGCCGGCCATGTTGGTGGCCACCCCCTGTCCGATGATGGGCGCGTGGGTGATCGAGAGCTGCAGCTGGTTGGCGACCAGCGGCTGGCGCACCGCCGTCCGGAGCAGGTCGATCTGCCGCGGGGTGTGGTTGGAGACGCCGAAGGCCCGGACCTTGCCGGCCGCTTCCAGCTCGTCGAACGCGCGCGCCACCTCGTCCGGCTCGACCAGCGCATCCGGCCGGTGCAGCAGGAACACATCCAGGTAGTCGGTGCGCAGGGCCCGCAGCGAGTCCTCGGCCGAGGTGATCAGGTGCTCGTAGGAGAAGTCGAAGTACGGCCCGTCGGGCACGATCCCGGCCTTGGTCTGCAGGGTGATCTCGGCCCGGGCTGACGGCGTGAGCTGCATGGCGTCGGCGAACCGGCGCTCGCAGCCGTGCAGCTGGTCGCCGTAGACCGCGGCGTGGTCGAAGAAGTCGATCCCGGCGTCGCGGGCCGCGCCGATCAGGCTGCGGATCTGCTCGTCCGTTCGGTCCGCGATCCGCATCAGGCCGAGAACGACGTTCGGTGCGGTGGTCTGGCCAAGAGTGATGCGCTTCATGATCTCCCGATTCGTCAGCCGGCCAGGCCGATGGCCAGGGCCACGACGGCGACCAACGGGGCCGCCAGTTGGATGAGGGCGGCACGTGCCTTGCTCCGGTCGGACAGCACCAGCACCAGTCCCGCCGCCACCATCGAACCCGCGCCGGCGAACACCAGCGTCGCCCCGATGGCGGTCGACCCGGCCACCACGAACCCGCTGCCGACCAGCACGACCACGGCCAGGAACAGGTTGTAGAAACCCTGGTTGAACGCCAGCTGCCGGGTCGCCTGCGCCTCCTGCTCGGACGTGCCGAAGGTGCGACGGGTGGCCGGCGCCGCCCAGGCCAGCGATTCCAGATAGAAGATGTAGACGTGGATCAGTGCCGCCAGTGCGGCGGCCACCAGAGCCAGGACCACCACGACGGCCTCCTTCCGTGCACTGCGTGCCCGACCCAGCATTCCGTACCGGGCGGGCGGCCGCTTGGGGGCCTGGTGCGGGCCTCACCGACGGGGCTACCGTCGCGGTCGTGACCGACCACACCGGCGACCTGGGCCGGATCCGCCGCTGGGCGGACGCCGGCGGATCCTGGCTCGTCCTGGCCCGTGGACCCGGGGCGGTCACCGTGTCCCTGCGTCGCTGCGACGGCGGCGAGGAGGCCGACCGCCTGGTGGCCACCGACCCCGACGCCCTGGCCTACCTGGCCCGGCGCAGCAGCAGCGAGGACTGACCGGGTTCGCGCCACCATGGGCGCGCCGGCGCCGGCGGGCTGACCAACTCGGCGCGAAAACGGTCATACCGGACCCAGTTTCGCCGAGTTGATCAGCCCGCCCGGGCTGGCAGTGCCGGGTGTGGCGCCGCGCCTCGACCGGCCCACCGGGTGTGACAATGATCAACGTCCCACGACCACGACGCGGTCGCACGGCCGCTGTCCCGGCCCGCGCGCCGGACAGGAGCGCTCGGCCTTGAAGATCGGCGATGTGGACCTGCACGTGGACGTGCGCCCCGGTGACGGGTCGCGGCGGCCATTGCTGATGTGCAACGGGATCGGGGCCAGCCTGCGCATTCTTGACCCGCTGGTCAGCGCGCTCGACCCGGCCATCGAGGTCATCCGCTTCGACCCGCCGGGGGTGGGCGCCTCGCCGGCGGTCACCCTGCCCTACGGGCTGCCGCAGCTGGCCGGGGTGCTCGACGAACTGCTGGACGAGCTCGGGCACGACGAGGTCGACCTGATGGGCTACTCCTGGGGTGGCGCCCTGGCCCAGCAGTTCGCCCTGCAGCGCGGCTCCCGGGTGCGGAACCTGATCCTGGTCAGCACCAGCACCGGCGCGCTGTCGGTGCCCGGTACCCCGCAGGCGTTCCGGGAGATGCTCATCCCGCGGGAGCTGGCCGACGCCACCGACGCCTCCGTCATCGCCGAGGTGATCTCGGCCGCGCCCGGCGCCGAGGCCAAGCGCTCGGCGTTCACCCGCACCCACCAGCCCACCGACCTGCGCGGCTACCTCTACCAGCTCTCCGCCGTCATGTGGTGGACCAGCCTGCCGTTCCTGCCGCTGATCGCGCAGCGGACCCTGGTGGTCGGCGGCCTGGACGACCCGATCGTGCCGCCGGCCAACGCGATGATCCTGGCCAACCTGATCCCGCGGGCGACGCTGGCCCTGGTGCCCGGCGGGCATCTGGAGATCGTCACGTCGGCCAGCGACCTCGGCTCGCGGATCACCGCGTTCCTGGCCGGGCGGGCGGCCTGACCGGGCCGGACCGAGCGGTCAGCAGACCGTCGACGACGGGGCCGACCCGGTGACCAGCTCGAAGATGTAGCTGGCGTAGGCGTCCGGCTCGGCGACCAGATCCTCAGCCGGTTGGGTGGCGAACTCGCTTGCGTCGCAGTAGGTCTCGAAGATCTGATGGACCGACGGGCCGTACTTATGGGCCCATTCGTGCAGCAGGACGAACGCCCGGTCGTCCACCGACGTCAGCTTCCACCAGGCCGGGCACAGGTGGATGTTGAGCAGGGTCACCGCCATCGTGCCCTCGGTGCACAACCCGTCCTTCCAGGACTGGCGCGGCTCGCATTCGTAGGTGGTGCCGTCCTGGCCCCGGCTCATTCCGGCCAGCACCTGGCGCACCCGGCCGAACCACAGCCGCTTGTCCCGGTTGGTCATCGCCGGCACGGTCAGTTTGAAGTACTTGCGGGCCAGTGCCCGCACGGTCGGGTCGCTGGGGGTCGCACTCTCGGTCTCGGCGATGGAGAGCATGGTGCGGGCCCGGCCGTGCGCCGCGTACACCGCGGAGGCCGGATGGGCGGCGCCCGCGCCCGATCCGCAGTCCTGGACCTGGTACCGCTGGACGGTCGGCCGCGAGCCGGCCAGCAACGCGGCCACCGCCCGGTTGCCGGCACTGCGCTGCAGGTCGAGCACGGCCTGCTCCGGGGACCCGGACACCTGCCCGGGTCGCCGACCCGCCGGGTGCCGATGGGTCATCGCGCCGCGGTGTTCCAGCATCAGCATGGTGATCGCCCCATCTCGGCCGGTGCATCCAGGGTAGGCCCGCCGGCCCCGGTTACGGTGGGCCGTCCAGCCTCGGCGGATTCCGGCCGGGGCCACCGCGATCGACCCCCCGGGAGCCCGTGTGAGCCGCGTCCGCGAGTTCTACGAGGCCAACACCTGGCAGTTCCTGCTGGTCGGCAGCGGCCAGGCCATCCACCGCGAGCTGCACGGCCCCGGCGTTCGCGGGCGGGCCCAGGCGTTGGACTTCGCGCACCGGCTGGTCGATGAGCAGCTCGATGCCGTGGGCGTCCGGGACGGCGGCCGGGTGCTCGACCTGGGCTGCGGGGTGGGCGCGGCGATGCGGTACCTGGGCGCGCGCAGCCGGGCCGACCTCGTCGGGGTGACGATCAGCGGCCGTCAGGTGCGGATCGCCCGCCGGATCGCGGCCCGGTCCGCGGACGCCGCCCGGCTGCGCTTCGTCGAGGCCGACTTCTGCGACCTGCCGGCCGATCTCGGGACGTTCGGGCTGGCCTACTCGATCGAGGCGTTCATCCATGCGCCCGCCGCCGATCGCTACCTGAGCCAGGCGGCCGCGGTGCTGGCGCCGGGTGGCCGGCTGGTCATCATCGACGACCTGCTGGCCGAAGGAGCCGACGCGGACGAGCCGAGCGTGCAGACCGTGCGCCGCAGCTGGCACTACGACAGCCTGCTGACCGGATCGGCGCTGATCCGGCTGGCCGATCGGGCCGAATTCGACCTGGTCGAGGACACCGACCTGTCCGGCTACCAGAACCTGGGCCGGCCCCGGGACCGGCTGATCGCGGCGGGCCAGCCGTTGCTGCGCCGGGCGGCGCCCCACCACCGGTGGTCGCAGATGCTGGTGGGCGGGCACGCGCTGCAGGACGTCCTGCAGCGGGGGCTGCTGCAGCATCACCGGTTGGTCTTCCGCCGCCGCTGAGCCGGTCGGCAATGATCACGAGGTGCCCACGCAGCCCGATGACGACGAACTCCTGCTGATCCGGCAGTCCGGGGTGGTGTTGCGCGCCGGGCTGCTCTCCTTGTCCGCGGGCACCGGCAGCTACCGGGTGAAGGAGACGATGGCTCGGATCGCCGCCGCGCTCGGGATCGACCGGCACCACGCGCAGGTCACGCTGACCGAGATCACCTCGACCTCGCACCGGGGTCGCAGCTTCCGCACCGAGGTCGCCGAGGTGGCCACGGTCGGCGTCAACGCCTCCCGGCTGGCCGCGCTGGAGGCGCTCTCCGTCGAGGTCGAACGCCGCCCACGGCCGGTGCCGGTCGACGTGGTGGCCGACGCGCTGGACCGGATCGAGGGCCAGCCGCCCCGGCTCGGGGTGCTGCTGGGCGGGCTCTGGGCCGGCCTGGCCTGCGCCGCGTTCTGCTTCCTGATCGGCGGGGGACCGTACGAGGTGGCCGGGGCTTTGCTCGGTGGCTGGGCCGGCCAGCTGGTCCGCCGCCTGCTGCTGGGCCGGCACTTCAACCATTTCGGCGCCACGATCGTCGCCGCGGCGGCCGCCTGCTTCGTCTTCCTGGGCTTCGTCGAATCGCTGCGGTTGATCGACGAACCGGTGGCCGCCCACCAGGCCGGCTACGTCGCCGCGGTGCTGTTCCTGATTCCGGGCTTCCCGTTGGTGACCGCCGGGCTGGACCTGGCCCGGCTCGACCTGTCCGCCGGGGTGGCCCGGTTGACCTACGCGGTGCTCATCGCCCTGTCCGCGGCGCTGGCCGTCTGGGCGGTGGCGATCGCGTTCGACCTGACCCCGGCCACCCTGCCGGGCCCGGTGCTGAGCCTGCCCGTGCTGATCCCGCTGCAGGCGGCGGCCAGCTTCGCCGGCGTCGCCGGGTTCGCGCTGATGTTCAACGGCACCTGGCGGATGGCCCTGGCCGCCGGGCTGATCGGCATGGTCGCCAACGTGCTGCGCCTGGAGCTGGTGCGGCTGGAGGTGCCGCCGCAGGCGGCGGCCGCCCTGGCGGCGCTGCTGGTCGGGCTGCTCACCGCGGCGGCCGGTCCGATGCTGCGGGTGCCCCGGATCACCCTGTCGGTCCCGGCGGTGCTGGTGATGGTGCCCGGCGTGCTGCTCTACCGCGGGGTCTACGCGGTCTCGCAGGGTGACGCGGCTGCGGCGGTCGGCACATTCGCGCAGGCCGCGCTGGTCACGATGGCATTGCCGATCGGACTGGCGCTGGCCCGGATGCTCACCGACCGCCGCTGGGCCTTCGCCCGCTGACGCCGGCCCGACCCCGGCTTCGACCCCGATCGGAGCCGAAGCCGGGTCGATACGTCAGTCGTTGAACTGCTTGGCCTTCTCCGCGACCTGATCGACGACCGTGTCGATGTTGTCGGGCGTCTTGCCCTTGATCGCGCCGGCGACCTGATCGATCCGCTCGTCGGTGAGCAGCTCCTTGGCCTTGTCGATCAGACCGGCGGCCGCA